>JAWKTI010000001.1:2135252-2440289 GCA_041399155.1 Zavarzinella sp. | reverse complement strand
ATGGGCGGAAACCGCTCGCTACGCAAACCCATACTAAATAACCATTTACGCAGCCTTTTTCGAGCGGGTGCTGATCTTCGACCAGCATCTACTAACTAAAAAACAAAATCGTCATAACTTCAGTTGTCAAAGAACGTTAGGGCTGCGAGCAACCCCAGGGTATTTCTTGGCAGCGGGCCGCTCGCTGCACCAACATTTCAAATTATATACGGTTTTTGTGGGGCGGAAATCTCTTCCAGCGGCACTCCCCAGTTTTCTAATGAAGATTTCCCGCGTCCATCTTCCGGACCCAAATCCGCCAGCAAAATCCGGTCCTCATCCAGCTTCACAATATTCCATATCTCCGTCCGCAGCCGCAACAATTCGCTGTCAGTCAACGCACAATGAAACACAGAAAACTGCACCGCGAAACCAAATCCCTTCAAACAATTGAAGACCTTCGTCCGCCGCTTATCGTGGGAAATATCGTAACAGATCAAATACACATTTCGCATGGCTTCTACCGCGTTCGAAAGGGATGATACACCGGAATCTCGCCCAAAAGCACCCTTGCCAGCAGTCGGGCCTGAATTGCCAGAATCCGCCGATAGCTCGCCTTATACCCAAACATCGGGTGCGTCACTTCCGTCCCCAGCCGACGCTCCCACGCCGCAGAAACCACTCGCTTGCCAGCCGCTGTCAGCGTGCATGCCTCCCCACGCTGAAGAAAGTGGGAACCCTGCAACTCTTCCGTGTTAAATAACGTCATGGTTATAGAGTCGGCCAGAATCGGTCGAAATTCTTCCGCCAGATCCAACGCCAGCGATGGTCTGCCATAACGTGGCTGATGCAGAAAACCCAACATCGGCTCCAAACCCACTGCGGTGGTGGCCACATACAGCTCTTTTGTCAGCATCGCGTAGACAAACGAAAGCGTCGCATTCACCGGATCCCGCGGTGGCCGACGATTGCGGTGCGTAAAATCAAAATCGAACTTCAACAACCCACCCCACTGGGCAAAATATTCGCGTGCGGCCAGTCCTTCCATCCCCAGCAACTCATTAATATCGCCCACACGCTCCACCAGCCGAATAATATTCGCCAGACTATCCAGAATTTTCTGATCCTTCTCATCCTGATTCCGACGCAGAATTGTGCGACAATTCGCAATCTTTCCAGCAATCATCGTGCGGGCAATATCCAGTGATTGCCGCGAATCGGCCGCAACCGCGTGCTGGCGAATCCGCAAATCGATATTTTTGTGCGGCAAACCACCACTCAACCCTCGAAACCACCCGCCATACGAAAAATAACACACCGGAATCTGCCGATCGATCAATTCTGTTAACGCCTGCGTGCTGATCTGCACATTGCCGAACACGCACAACTGGTCGATATCGTTGATCGGAATTTCCGCCAGTTTCTTGCCGTCATTCTCCACTTTGATGCGGTCTGCCGTTTTGCCTACCTTCACACCCTGTTCAAAAATGTGCACCGGCTTCGCATTGTCGTTGGGTGCATATAACTGACGCAGCGGACGAACTTCCGGCACTTCCACCGTAAAGTTTTCCGCAGGCAAAGCCGCCAGCAGGTGGGTTTCATCCGGCAGACAGATCCCCACCAGCGAACACCGCGGACACTTCGGACTATCCACCAACGGCAACGGCATGCGGTTCGTCCTCAGTGCCTCCCGAAATTGCGAAATCTGCGATTGGGTCAGCGAAACCAACTCTTCCGTGAAATCAATCTGCACCCGCCGACGCGACGCTGAAAACCAGATGAACCCGTGCGTGCAGGTATAGCCAGCGGCCCGCAGCAGCAAACCCTGGGCACACAACTGCACCCGTTCCGGATCCCACGCACCGGTGGGCAGGTCGGGTGCCTCCCCACGTTTGTAATCGATGGGCGTCGCCACATCGCCATCCACTTCCAGAACATCCACCACGGCCAGGATGCCCAGTTCCGGATTCTCCAGGCGAATCGAACGTGCGTGAAAAGGGTCGCTTTCTTCCGCACGGTCTTTGGCTACAGATGTTGAGGGTGCATCGGGCGGAGTAAACGACCGCCGATCCGCGCGATCCGCATTGCGATGCACAAAATCGCCATCAATAGTATCGGGGCTTTCTTCCCACTCCCCCTGGACATATTCCAGCCACGCCAGGCGCGGGCAGTAAGTAAATTCGTTGAGCATCCGTGCGGGAATCAAATCGGGCACGGCAGGGGAAAGTTCCGTCTCGTGAGCGTCAGACATGTCAACTCCAGTGGGTATGGGGGGCTTTAGATTTTGGTCTATTCTTCGTACCTAGCAAATAAACCAAAACCACGATATCGACCAGCACCGATCGCAATCGGGCCTTGTACTGGCCGGGCAAACTTCACTTTTACGTGATAACGTGGGTAATTCACCGGAGGCAATTTCTCATAGTGGTCTGCCAGTTCCAATCCTTTAAACCACCCCACGCGGCGATACTCAACAACCGCACCCTGCAAAGCATCGGGTTGCCAACCTGCCTGTTCAAATGCCTTCCAGATCAGCGAAATAATCCGTTCATTGAGTTTCGTCAGGATCCTCTTTTGCTCTTCCGCTGTATTGCATTTCTTCAACTTATTTCGCAAGCGGTCCGGGTCATCAAAGCCAGGCAGGATCACCGGAGTAACAGTTGCCCAGGTCTGGGCTTCATTCAGGTAACTCTGAAAAACGTTGTCGGTAGCACCCACACCAGAAAGCATCGCCACCGCCTGCCCGGACTTTTCATCAATGAGTTCCTGTCCATTCAACTGACGGCGAAGCGATGCAATCTCCATTCCAGGTGTACCAACAATCAGAACTCGACGGATGGCACCAATTCCCACAACGGGTTGAACGCTGGGCAACGGCAAAAACATGTAACGATCATCAGAGGTCGATTGACCATTCTTCTCATCGCCATGACCAAGGATTCTGGTCTTGATGATCTCTTCAGACAACTGGTTTTTTACTGCATTACCACACGCATGCCGCACCATCCCGGCAACAGTGGCTAAGCGTCTGGCATGGTGATACGCCCGAAACCTGCTTTTACCAATATTCTCTTCCTGATCGTCTATCGTACGATGGATTTCAAACGCTGCCATTGACCGTTTTGGGGCAGGCAATTTCACAGTGGGGGAATAATAATTCTTCACGTCGAAGCACCTCAATGGGGCGACCGGTTTAAACCCATCTTCAGATACGCGACCAAGAAATTCTTTGTGTTTACGAACAAGATCGTTCAATGTACCCGGCTTTGGTACCCGTAACGGCACACCACCTGATGGTACTACACGCCAGCGATGCCCAGGCAGCTTAGCTGCCTCCTCTTCATTAATGATGGAGGCATCCGCCGCCACCATATCAATGCCCCACCCCAGGTGGGTGATGCTTCGAGCGGCAGCCTTCAGCACATCCAGATGCGGACACTCCCCACTCGGCAGGGGATAAAGATAATAAAGCGTATCCCCAAGCAAATGCGTCGGCCTAACCTGCTTCATCGTCTTTAAATCAATCGGCCGTTGTGGCTTAATCGGGTCTCTTCCTCTTGCCCATATCTTTGCAGGCGAATCCAAGTCATTATTTGGCACAGCTATCCTGTACCCTAATCCTGTGTGTGTATTTGGTGAAATAATGATTGGAGTACCAATATTCTCAAATAGAAACATGAAATCTTGAGAATACGACATACTATCAGTGCCTTTCCATCTGGTTGCTGCTGCATCAACCATTGCTTGATAAAGGCGTAGAGGTGATGGTGGCCATTCAGGCTCACCTTCATCTCGACTACCGTGATACCTTGGTGCTGGGTCAAGGAATCGGATAGTGAAACAAACGAATTGCTCCATTAGATTCCTCCGTTATTTACCCTTAACTAACTTTGCAAGGTGATTTATGATTTCAATATCTAATTCCGTTCCAACAACAACAAGTTCTTCAAAAGTTGAATCTAAACGACCTTTCTTAAAAGAAGTTTCATCATTTACACTAATTGCAGTATCATGACTAGCAACTTTGAATGATTTCATCTCGATATCGACAGAAAGTACTTTTTCTTTTTTAATTTCTCTGGTTTTACTTCACTTGCTTTATCTGCTAAAGTAGTGCTGAACTCTTGTTCTAAACCAGTCTTCTTTACACCAAAATTTTCTACTGCTGAGCGAGAATATGCTAATGCAGCATCATGTGAAAATTTAAAGTCATTTCTTGTGCCATCAATCCCAACAATTTTGAATTCTCGAGGTCTATCTAGATCAGGTACAAGATTGCAACCTACGCGTAGAAATGGGTCAACTGGTGCAGTTAGTGAAACAAGTGCAAGCGATAAAATGTATCGCCGAAGAAGCTTTGTACGTTCAGCTTCAATTTTGCCTTCTGGAGTAAGTATCGTCAAGCGACGGATTGCAGCAAGATTAATAGAAATATCGCGGCGGATAGAGCCATTATGGGAGAGCTGCACGCCACCAGGTACGTTAGAGGCAAGAGCATTTTGAAAACCTTCTTCCGAACCTGCATTTGGCACGATGTCTAACTTTGCCAAGTCTACTGTCATTTGTACAAGAAAGTTAGCAGAACGTGTATGCGGAAGCACATTAAACGCCCTGATAGTAGAAGAAAAAATGCGCGGAAATTTCGCTTGTGTTTCACCACGCGAATCCCAAACGCCAAACACTAATGATGTAGGGGCTATTCGAGCTAGCTTTTCTACATTTCCCTTGCCTGCTTCCTGAAAAGCTTCCTTGATTTCATTCTCAAATCCTGAACAGCGAATGATTGCATCTGCTGCACGGTGATTTGCATGGAGCAAATTTAATCTGATGCCCTTGTTAGCGAAAGTGACGACGATTTGAGGAACCAGATCTGTATAACCATCCTTGGCAAAGATCGGTTCAATACGATTCGCCTGCGATCCTACGCTATCTACAAGAACAACATTGCTACCATCAGGAAATACATCCAGATTGTATCCTCCCTGGAATTTGGTCTTATCTCTGTCAGCACCCTGCTGTGCTGCAAACGTCGCAGGGAAGAATACCCCATCTGCACCCTCAACTGGGATTAGGTGCTCTCGAACAATAATCGCAGCAGGGCCATTGTCTTCGAACCACTTGTCAAATTGATTAATGTCACTCATTAAACTCTCCTGAAATAAGTTGGAATGAAAAACTGAGCGCGGCATACTCGCCACGACTCACCACTGAAGCACGATACCCTCGAGATTCTGCATTGTTGATTGCGCCTGCAAATGCGGCAGGTGATGTAACTGCAGAAAGTGGAATGTGCCAACTAAAGTAATCAAAACCATCTTTTGTCTCATTAAGCTGAGGTCGATGTCGTTGAAGACCGACTGCAGCTAATAATTCAACCGCAGGTGAAGATTGAACCTGCATACCCTGTTCGTTTGGTGAAAAACCTACGTCAAGTGCGTTCCAAGCTGGCCCGGGATCAAATCCAAATCTACCTTTTTGAAACAATCGCATTGACAATAGGTTCGCTTGATTACTGGTTGTAAGCTCTGTAATTTGATTCATTAATTCATGTCGAAGTGCAGACCAGAGACCAGCAGACTTTTGGTTTCCAGACCAAAAGTTCCATGGCGTATTACCAATGAGTTCTGCATTTCCTTTGATCAAACTAACTCTGGTCCAACCATCTAGACAAAGCAATTTTTCGCTAGTTAATTTAATTTGAAGTGGTGCGATGATTGGCTTTGCAACCAGACCATTGTCTAATGTCTCTACAGCAACTGCAGGATTACATACTAGTTTGTCCACTAAATCAAGAATCGTAATTGATTCTGACAATTTCAAATGAAATTGTGTGGCATCTTTGCTAAACCAACCTTCTGCACCTGGCCAAATCCGATCTGCGAGTTCCAGTAGCCCGCAGCATGCAAAGACCTGACCCGGGTTCGTTGGATCTACGGTAACAGTAATTGTTGGTGATGGGAACTGTGGCTTCTGAATCCTTCTTTTTTCTGATTGGCTTTCTGAAGTTGCCTGAACCCAATTATCTTCATCTGGCAATAAGGTTTTTTCTAACTCGCGGGACACTTTCACATCGGCAGCACGTAAAATCGATTCCAGAAAAGCAAGTCCCCACCTGCCATACTTTCTTTGCAGGCGTGCAAACCGTGCAGGCAATTCTGTAACAATAGTCTGTGTATCTGTTACATCGCTTTCCGGAACTCGAGATTCGTTTACTGGAAAATGCGGTCTACCACGTCCATGGTGTGTGGCAATCAAGTGTAAGACAAGATCTTGCTGTTCTTGGTTCAATCGGTCAAATTCCTCCGCAAGATCTGTGCGTGTCTGTACATCGACCATTGAGCCAAGTTCATGTCGGTAACTGTTTAGCTTTTCTGGTGCACGTCCATGCAATGTCTTTGCCACATTTTGGTAAACACCAGAATTGCCTGCCCCACGTTGCCAAACACTCCGTGCTTTACCAAGATCATGCCAACTACCTGCAAGTTCTACAGCAGTAATGAAGTCGTTGCTTAAATGCAGTTTTTCTGCGATTTCTTTTGCAACATTGCCCACCTGCTGATTGTGTACATCTAAGCCTGGCCATACTTGTGCTGGCTTTTCTTTTTTGTCAGTGATCTTCTTCACCACAAGATATTCAGAAAGCGGTACCTCATCACTTTCAGACTCTTTGAACTGATATCGATCTAGAATGAAATACGATTCACCATCTACGAGCACAGATTTACGACGCAATTGCATCGTGTTTTCATCTGTCCAGTTTCGTACTGGTGCGATTTGATCAATCTTATCTCCATTTTCATTCGGTCTGAGATGCAATCGAGGTAATACCTCAACCTTTTCTGGTGGTAGATCGGCTACATCGTATATAAGTTCTGCTGACACCTTCACTTCGCCATTCAGCATCCCTTCTGAAGTAAGTCCCCCTGCCGCTGGTGGTAAAATAATCGTCCTTGAAGTAAATGATTGAAGGTAATCTTTGCCACGCTTTTCAAGCAACAAAGTCATTGTTGAAAAAACTTTCACTTCGCCATTAGGTTCAATCACCCATACAGGAAGATCTGGACTACGTTCGCGGATTTTTTCAAGATGATCTGTCGCTTTCACCTTACCATAAGTTGGGATCCGCAGTTTTTCATGCGGCCTGAGGGGATGATCCGTGAGTATTTCCTCGATTAGTTCATCTGAAGCTTTACTTGTCAGAAGTGCAACTTCTGTGCGCCAAGCGAATTCCGTGTCGTAATCATTGTCAACCAAGCCATGCAGGTAGGGTTCTACATCTGGCCTGCCGGGGAGTTTACCTTTTATTGTTGTAAGTGACCAGGAATCGAAAAGGATGTCTGATGCAGTTAAGATGGTGGGTGCAGGTGCAAAAGCCGCCTTACATTCTTCCAAATCAAGCAAACCCAGTGCTGCTGGGCTTGCATCGCCCGCTAATTTAGCAAGGAGACCGGCTGTCTTTTCTCTTGCCTCATCGTAACTATTTTTTTCAAATTTGTCCGGCATAACAACAGTAATTTCACTACTGGTTCTGCCAAATCGATTGACTCGTCCAAATCTCTGGGCCATACTATCAAACGTAGAAAGATCACTGATTAGGTGGTCTGCGGAAATATTTACTCCCACTTCACCAGCAGAAGTACAAATCAGCCACACTGCCTCCGTTCCCGATTCATTTTTATTCAGAAAACGTTGAAAGACAGGCTGCTGGATCAGTCCGTCTCGTTCCTTCCCACGCATTGTGCCCGTTAGCGTGACAATCCGTTTGGCTTTTTCATCAGGTGCTAACTTCAGTTGTTTTGCGATCCCCTCTGCGATCAACATGACATTTTCAACGGTTCTGGTGAAGACAAGGATGGCATTTGTTGTTTCGCTGTAGGACAAAGCCAATTCAGTTAGCTCCTTAACTAACAATTTTTTTTCATCGACTTGACGTGAAATATTCAACTTTTTTGCTGCATTCAATCGCTTAGATACCTCAGGATGTTTGCTGTTTGCGATTTTTTCTTCTGGCGTTGGGAAAGTATTTTCTGTTTGTCGTGGGGTCGCGGTTAGTTCCATTACCTGAAATTTAGGAATGCCGAATTCGACAGCATTTTCTCGTTTCTGCTCTTCTTCAATTCGCATAATCAGAGTTTGAAAGGCGGGCTCCAGGTGGGCTTCATCGTGTACCAGCAGGACATCTTGTCCCAAAAAGCCTGCGTGCAGTGGGCGGGCTTTCATACCAAGGCCATAGCCACTGAACAGCAATCGAGAACCAATCATATCGACAGTGCCACAGATGACCGCAGGACGGGAAGGATCGGCACACCATTCACGATTATCGGCAAACTGCCCACGCAGGGTGCTGAGGCCAAAATCTGGTATTCCTGCTACCGTCTTTTTCTTGTAGCTTTCCACTTCCTCAGTTGTCTGATCAACCACGGTGCGTCGATTCACTACATAAACCAGCCGGCGCGGCACCTTGGCACCGTTTGCGAACGCAATCAGCCATATTGCAATCACCGAAGTTTTCCCCAACCCAGTGGGCAGAATGCATGACTTCGGTAACTGCTCGCTACCCGCTTTGAAGCGTTCGTAAAGTGCCTCCTGCCACGGAAAAGGTTTATTTCCTGTCAACAATTCAAATGTTGTTGCAAACTCAAGTCTTTCCATTTTGTCACCAGAACCTGTCTGCGTCACAAGAACTTCCCCCCATCTTCCCACAGGCGGGGTGGGGTGCAATGTCGGTAGTTATTTTTTCCAGGAAAATTTTTTACCCCCGGAAAATACGTTCAAAACTCGATTTTCCGGACAAAATATTTGGCAAATTCAAAAAATCGGGCAGCGAGTTTCCGTAAGTGCTTCCTGGTCGTGCAATCGCACTGGTCATTTGCAGCAGGCAATGAAGTGTGAGATCGGGCACGAAAGGCTACAACGCTAGCATACAAATCACGCTACCTGTGTCAATCCCCTGATACCGAAGTGAGATCGGGCACGAAAGGCTACAACGCTAGCATAGCCGTCCAAATGACTTTGAACAGTACCCTACTGAAAAAATCAGCAGTATCAGGCACTCGTACTGATGCAAAACGGTCCCATTTTGAGCAACTGGTTCAGTAATACCACCAGCCTGGGAGAGATTTTTTTCTCTTTAACTATCAAATTAAAATGTTCTTAGCGGAAGCAATTTTCGGTAACTCCTGATAGCTAAAAAAATCGCCCCTTACTGTTAAATTGCCTACTCTGCAATCTCTCTGCGCGGGCTGGGAATGCCTGTGGCATTCCGGACCGGCCAGAAAGAAGAGTAATCAGAGGTTAAGGAACCACCATAAATTGGTTCTGTTTCAAGTTGGGTTTCGTTTCAAAGTTTCGTAAAGGTTCAGTGCGGGTTACGAAAGCTGCATAGCTGACCAGAAGCGGTACATTTTCAGACTGGCCTGGACCCAGATTGCTGTCAGGGTACCAAGGACAGAAGTAATCAGCGTCGACAGCCAGTCGGGGCAGCACCAGCTGACCACCGCCAGCACCACTCCGATGCTGGCAGCAATCCCCAGGGTGTACTTGATATTGCCCAGCATTTTCAGCAGGTTGAAATACTGGATCGATTTTTGTGAAAGTCGTTTGACGCGATTGACCACTGAGGTAATGGTTTCAAGGCCAATACAGCCAACGGTAATTGCCGCACCGACGGCAGGTGTCAGCAGTTGTTTCGCTTTGGCATAGATTTTACCTGCAATGTCGACCGCACCTCGTTTGAATCGCTGCCAGAGGGATGGTTGTGGCTCCAGCAGTTCTGCAGGCAGCAGTTGCTGGCGTAACAACTGAATAGCATCCTGGTTGACCAGCAGTTCACTGAGGATTTCCCGGACAGCTACCTGAGCACCTTCCCGGGCCGCATCGGCCACCGCTTCATTCAATGCATCGGATAGTCCATCGAGAATCGTATCCAGACGATCGAGTTGTTCCGACAATTGTTTGCGGGGTAAATGATTGGTTTCAGTCATATTCATGATTATTTTCCTTTGTTTAAAAATGTTGAGAATCAGTTAGAAAACTTTACTTATTTTGGGCGGGTGAGCTGCGAAGCAGTCAGTAGGCCGACGGTGCTCCAGAGTGGTCCATACCGCCGAAGATACCAACTGCCCAGATACAGCACCACCTGAGTAATCTGCATCGCAAGCTGAGGATCAATCTTCGGTGGGGTTTTCACAATGACCCTGGGTGGTGCTTGCTTTTTTCGTGCTGATTCGAGGCAATCGTGGACCGCATCACGCACAGCCAGCCCGATTTCGGAAGCCAGCATCGTTCGAACCCGCTGGTGCAGGTTTTCCATCGTGTCGCACAACTGGCGAACACGGAAGTTCAGAATTCTGTTCATCGCGTTCCTTTAAAAACGTTTTTAAAGATTCAGGAAGGTGTCTTCATTTCGATCATCGTTCCGAACGGTGGGGCGTACCGTGGAGGACTGGTGCAGGCCCACAGCACCGGAATATTGGGTGCTTGTTTTGGTAAACGGGTCTCCAGATCGGTGAAACAGATAACGCAGGCAGGTGTGCAGGCATGTTCGTCGATCCATTCGAACACCGGCAGATGGGAAGTGCCCCCGCCACCCGGGAAATCCATTTGCAACGGACCATCACTGCTTCGCCATTCGACCACCGACTGGATACGGGCATCGTGGCACAGGATGATCAGTGTGCATTCAAAACAGTCCAGAATCGACTCGATTTCCTGTAAAAAACATCCCAGTTGGGTTTGGTTAATCGAACCGGAAGTGTCGATTGCCAGAATCACTTCACCCAGTTCTTCCGAATGGAGGCCCGGCAGATACAACCCCTGTGCCAGAAAGCGGCGGTTTGGTCGCAACCAGGAGTAGTCGTTGCGTGCCTGCTGTGACAGAAACTGCTGCAATCTGTCCTGCCAGGGAACCGGACGGGTGTTGGATGTCTCGACCAACTGAGCCAGACCACCCGGTAAGCCACCCATTGCCTGAGCAACCGCGATCGCCTGCTGCAGTGCAATCTGTTGCTCTACTTCCATTTCCCGCTGAAGACTGCGATCTGCTGGCGCATCCAGAACCTGGCCACAGCCACCTGGATCGGGCCCCAATTGTGAACCTCCGGTGTTCTGCAGCAGTTGGTAGTACTCTTCGGCACTGCGGGAAGCTGCAAATTCGTGATAGGGATATTCTCCGGGCATCAATCGACAGGCGGGTAATTGAAAACCACCGTTTTGCAGCAGTGGATTGATTGCCAGATCGCAGGCAATGTTCCACAGTTCTGGATTCCGCACCCCACGCCGGACGTGGTGGTTCAAGGCATTGTGCATCACTTCATGCACCAGCACCCCCAGTAACTCCTGTGCTGACAGTTTCTGCACAAACTCGGGTGCGAACGCCAGTTGTTTCCCATCGGTGGCCATGGTACCGATGGTCTGGTCTTCCACCAGTTGCAAACGCATGGCCAGGGTTGCAAAAAAGGCAGACCCACCATCCCGGCCAAGAAGCAGACGCACACGGGCGGCACGGATCAGTTGCATGGCGGTCATTGTTGCCCCACCATCTGATGTGCTGACAAGCTCTGCTGGGTGCTGAGCATCAGGCTGGCAGTGACAGTGACCTGATCGGCCTTATCAATCGCTTGGTGCAGCTGGGATAAGCCAATACTGAGAATATCCTCATAAAGTAATACCTTTTCCCGCAGCGATTCGATCTGTTGCTGGCGGGTTTCCAGTGCCCGGGTGCCCAGTTCCCCAGACAGCACATCGGCGGAAATTCTGCTGGTGTCGGCCTCGATTTCATTAATGACCGCATCCCGGACCGCCCGCACCGCTTCGGTATCCAGCTGGTGGCGTAACAAGTAGACAGCTGAGGGCCGATCGCTGGCTTGTTCCACCGCCTGAACGATTTTCATCCATTCATCGAGCCGGTTACCAGGGATCCAGTAGACCGCACCACTGGGTCGCAGGCGGGTGCCACCTAGATGTTCCACCAGTCTGACCAGCATTTGAGAGACCTGGACGGCTGGAATCCGGCGTGCATGTGCATGCATCGACTCCTGAATGGCCACTGCCCGGTCATCCCACGGCTGCAGATCCAACGCACCAGCAACCATGCGGGCAACCAGTTCGGTGCGGTACTCATTCTGATCCTCACCCCGCTCTTCCCGCACCACTGCAAAGCCATCTTTGTGGGCTAAAGGTCGGATCAGCATTCGGGAGCCACCCAGTTGTTCATCCAGGGCTTCCCGCAGAATCGAGGTATCCGGGCGGGGTTCGGGTAAAAACTTCTCCAGACCCAACGGGGTCAGACCGTTCTGTAAACGTTCACGGCGGGTGTCATCGGTCAGCATCCAGAAAACAACCCCACCACCGATATCGAGATGGTTCTCAATCATAATTGAATCCTTGTTTGATAAAGCGAGCTTTCAGGGACGAAGAAAAAGACCTTGTTCACGGGCATTTCGAATCCAGTCCTGTACGGCAGGCAGGGCCGCCAGTTTCGGCTGGATGTTCAGAGCGTCGCGGATTGCCACCATGCCAAACTCTTCAGGTAGACGGCAGGCGTAGCGGACAAATTGGGGTAGGGGAGCCTGATCCTGGCGGCAGCGTTCCACCAACGCACCCACCAGGGCATACAGAGTTGCAGGGTCGTGCGGGATCACGGTGGTATCGGGGTGTTGCAAGGCATCATCGATGTTCGGAATCTGGCGGGAGAGCCGCAGGAAAGAGGTGAATTCTGCAGCAGGCCCTTCGCCGATACAGCCAACCACCACTGGATGGAGCAGTTCTTCCGGTAATTTGCTGATGGCGTTGGAAACGAACTCCCACGAACGTGGGGTGGGAAAGGCCCGGCTATTCTGACCGGGGTCAAAACCGTAGAGCAGGTTCGGTCGGAAATTCAGAAACGACCTGACTTCGGGTGCGATGCCAGCCCCGATCGCCCACGTCTGCCAGTCTTCCAGGCTCGGTTCCAGATCGAGGTGAATGAAGCGATTGAGCAGCGGACTGATCAGTCGATGGGTGCCCGCCCGGTCTTCACTGCGATTACTGGCAGCGATGATGCTCCAGCCTGCAGGTAATTCGTATTCTCCCAATCGACGATCGAGGGTGAGTTGCAGACAGGCAGACTGTACCAAAGGTGGTGCCTGAGCCAATTCATCCAGAAACAGGATCCCTTCCCCACCACTGGGAAGGAAAGCGGGTGGGCACCATTGCACAGAACCATTGTTCAGATGGGGCAGACCACGCAGATCGACCGGATCCAGCAATGTCGCGCGAATGTCGACGAGGGGCAGGCTGCCGGCCAACGCAACCTGCCGGATCAGGGTAGATTTCCCGATCCCGGGTGGACCCCACAGATAGACAGGACGACTGGTACTGAGCAGTGCCGACACCGCACGGACCAATTCCGTTGGACGCATGAATAACTCCTGAAATAAGGGTGAGAAAGTGATGGGGATCAGAGCGGTAAAAATGACCGCAGTATGGCAAAACAGCCGAAAAACCGCACCTTGGAACAGGTAAGCTATCCCCATCAATGTATATGACGCAAATCAGGAAGATTTTTAGGCTATCTTCACTGAACAAGGTAAAGTAACATAGGTGACTCTACTTCGAAAATCGGTTTGTTCGTGCCTTTGGTTAAATTCAATGATGTAGATACAATTAGAAACTGGAGTTCACAGGCTGTTTGACCAGAGAAAAGTGATGTCTAAGAGAAAGTCGACCGTCAGACCAAACGTCCCTGAAGAAGAACAACGCAAGATTATAGCTGCATTACAAATCGGCTACAATCTTGGCCAAGCAAAAGACATTATGTACCACAAATATCTTTCTATTCCTGATGGCAAAGATAAAGACATTATGCCAGGATCAGCTGAACTCAGCGACAAACAACGTCAATTGCTCATGGCTATGCCACGCTCTATTCCTGCCCAGGAATACCTTAAGAAAATTGGCCAGCTTAAAAATTTTCCTGGAGGGTGGAATGATTACGTAAAATATTTTGAGAAATCATATGGAGTACTATTTCAGAACAACAATACTGTTGGCCCGATTGGAAATATTGACGAATTGTACAGAATAATAGGTGCTGAATCAAAAAGTATTAAGATGCAGGAGGTGTATTTTGCCTTAGTGTTTTATTTGCCAAGACCGCAGTTATATATTCATAATTCATCTATATACAAATATAATGATTTAGATGTATTAAATCAATTTATACAAAGTGCAAAAATGATACTGATATATGAAGCAATGAAATCTTTGTCCAAGACACTCATAAAATCCGCTAAAGTAGGACTATTACTGTACGAATTAGAGCATCAAGATCGCTTTGTTAATAATGGAGAACTGCCAGACGGCTGCACAATCAAAGAGAACTTTGATTCATCTCTTATACAACAATGGATGCGCACAACAGCTATTCAAACTAGTCCTGATGCAACGATAGAGATGCTAAATTTTGTGATATCGAATAAAACTAAGGAACAACAATTGCTTGACTGGTGGAATATAAATAAGAAAGTTTTCTTACAGCCACTAGCTTCTTATACCGCATCTCGTATCTCTTGGACCGTTGAGACTGGTGAACTAAATATTGATGGTCATACTTTTAGATTTCAGGTTCAGAAAGCAGTTGTCATTTCTGAAATTCTTTCTGGGTTTCAACTTCAGCATTGGTCAAATCCGCTATTGAAAACTTGCAAATCTGACGAAGAGCTCAATCAAAAATCGAAGCGATTTTCAGATGCAATCAGTGAAATTCATAACAAAATTAATAACGAAGCTCTGACTTTTCAAAAAAGAGTTGATAAAATGTCTCGTATTGTGAGAATCACTTATGTGCTTAAAGATTAAGAATATATGAGAAAACCAACATGCGTATCGTTAAGTAATAGTTAGTTCGGGAATTCGGATTGTGTGATGATTTCTGCAATCACAATGCTACACTACGGCACCTTTGGCAGCAGACGAAACATGCCGTATCGAATGGTTACTTTCACTGTACGGCGGGTTATGCCCAGCACATTTTCTACCCACTGACCGATAATTTTGTCCTGCAAGGGAAGTCTGGCACCGGAATTGAAAAGCAGTGCTAATACGATCCCTATCTGTGGATTGTAGGCTGCACGTATCGAAGTGTTGGAAAAAAGCGGGTGAGCTGGATTTTCGTGCTGACAAAGCCCGCCTGGAACAACGTAGGTGCTTTCTGGCACGGGTACCGATTCATCAGAGGTGGCCCTGCCGAGTTTCGCCCCACGGCTGCCAGGAAAATCAGTCGGCAGGGGAATCGCCTGAGGGCGTTGCTCGCAGAGGATCCCATTCTCCAACCCTACTGCCACCTGTCCGCCAAGGCCAACGGTCTAGTCGTGGAAGGCATTGCGGTGATGGGCGACGCGATCTTTTTTGGGCAGCGAAGCCCAGTGCTGAACCTCCAGGTTGTCGTTGAAGTAAAACTGGAGACGCACCGCCATGATGCTTCCCTCATGTCGCTGTGACGACTGAATCGCCGCCAGGCCTGGGAATTCCCGACCTACTGGTGCAGGAATAGGAAGTATTTTTTTCTGCTGGGGCCCGCGATATCCAGCGATGGGCCATTCCGCCTGGGGATGGCAAGCACCAGCACATTAGGAAACTATCGCGTCCGCATTATTGGCGAAATCCCTTGCAGCACGGGCATTGAATGATCCCACCTCGTCCATCATGGTGGTGTATGATTCCCCCGCCCACGACCACCAACAATAGGCATTTCAGGGCATCGCCGACCAGTTTTCGATCTGTTAGTAGAGCAGAAAAGAAAGTGGGGAAGATAGGTTAACGTCACATCGAACAAATCGAGCGCCTTGATGGGCACTAAGCTGGAAGCATCAACTCTCCGGAGAGAATAGCCTGTGAATCCAAATGCGAAGTTTTTATTGCGAATAAGTCACTTGAGGATAAAGCACTTCGGCAACGTTCTATGCAACTTAGCGACCCCTGCACGTGTCACCTGGGTGTACTTCCCATTGCCAAAGATGTGCTGTGTTTCAGCTATGAACATTGGTGAATAAAAATAAAGAACCCATGTCGGCAAAAAAATTCAGCCGAAAAAAATCAGTTTTTATCTCCGAACATTTAGACCGCTTCTCCGAATTTTCATTATCCATGAAATGATAAAACACAAGATGTTTAAGATGCAGGTCTGGTTTACCTGGAAATTTTTATCGAAAGCATTTTTCGACTTAGACTTGGTCGAAATTTTCAAATCCATCTCCGAATTTTCTTCGAATTTTCTCCGAATTTACCTCCTGTAGCTTAGTGCACCAACTTCGGTAGGCTGTATGTGTCGCGAGAATTCATGGCTGGTACTAATGAAGCTAGCTGCTCGCAAAAGCTGGGCGATGCCCAAAGGGAATTAAGTGGAGGAAGATCAATTGTTAAGTAACAGATCGAATGTGGAAGCCCAGCAACCTGGGCTACTGCGACGCTTAGATGCAGCAAAATTTTGCGGTATCTCACCAAGCAGTTGGGACAGGTTGACCGCCTCGGGTGGCAATCCAAAGCCAATCAGGATCCGTGGTGTCCTTGTATGGAATGTCCGCGAACTGGTTGCATGGCAGGATGCTCACTGCCCTGATCGGGAAACGTGGTCTGCAATGTGGGAAGTGATTGTTAAAAAGGGTAAACAGTAAAAAACCCAGCACGCCTGCCAGCGTAACTGGGTAAAAACACGACTCAAAATCTCTCGAAAGAAAATGAGGTATCTAATGAACATTGTATCATCGAATTTGCATGGGTCAAGATTAATTGACGCTGCGATCACTTACGCGAAGTTGGGGTATCGGGTATTCCCACTACTAAAGGGTAAAAAGACCCCTGCCACCAGGATAGGTTATAAAGCCGCCACAAGTGCTGAGAAACAAATCAGAACGTGGTGGCTGAAGTGTCCCGATTTTAATATCGGGATTGCCACGGAAGGTCTGGTTGTCATCGACCTGGATGGAACTGACAACTTATGGCTGAAGCAACCATGGCCGAAAGCGAGTCCAAAGGCATCAACACCTCGCGGTGGAAAGCACTACTATTTTCAAGATCCAGAAGGAAAGTGGCGTAGCTCTGCCGGGAAACTTGCGTTGAATGTCGATGTCCGAAGCTCCGGAGGGTATATTGTCGCAGCACCTTCGGTAGTGGATGATAAAACATACAAGTGGGATCGTCCACTTTGCAGCACAACCGAATTGCCAACAGTACCAACATGGCTGCGCGTCTGCTTTGAACAGTTTGACGAGAAAGTGAAGCAGAAGATACCAAAGCCGGATCATACTCGTTCTGGGGATGATTTCAGCGCCCATGCCACCTGGGAGGAAACCGGGTTGTTCGAGGCAGGTTGGACGTGGTATCGTCAGATAGACACAGAAATTGGGCACCTTTCCAGGCCAGGCAAATCGGGTTGTATTTCTGCTACGGTCGGAATAATCCAAAATCAATTTGGCGTACCGCTTTTCTTCACATTCACTCCCAACGGTGGTTTACCAGCAAATGAAGCAATGAGCAAATTTGCGGTCTATACACACCTGAAGCATGCGGGCGACTTTGAAGAAGCTGCAAAAGAACTTGCAGAAATGGGATACGGCAAAGCAGCTGATCCAACTGCCATACGAAAACCTGCAATGACAAGTTTTGCTAATATGGAATCCCGTGAAATTGAATATCTCTGGCACGGTCGCATTCCACTTGGAAAACTGACTGTGATTGCGGGTCGCCCGAAAGCGGGCAAATCGTTCCTGACATGTGATATTGCTGCAAGAGTTTCGACAGGAAGTATCTGGCCTGATGGTGCTCCATGCCAGCAAGGCGAGGTAATTTTCATGACTGCCGAAGATGATCCCGAAGATACGATCAGGCCACGACTGGAAAGTTCTGGAGCTGATCTGAGTCGAATTCATCTCCTTCATGGAATCAACAGTTTCGATGGAACGGAAGAGAAAGAGGCGATGATTCTTCTTGATGATGTTGAAGCGATTGATGAGGCAATCAAAAATACGACAGATTGCAAACTGGTGATCATCGACCCGGTGGGTAGTTTTTTGGGCCGGAAAGTGGATGCACATCGGGACAACGAAGTGAGATCGATTCTGGCACCGATTGCCAAGATTGCCAGAGACAACAACGTTGCCATCGTGCTGGTCTGCCATGTGAGGAAATCTGCTGGAAACTATGCCGATGGTCAGATTCTGGGGTCAGTTGCATTTACTGGTATCCCACGCAGTATCTACCACCTCGATCGCAGTGAAGAAGACAGTACTCTTTGCAGGTTTTTACCAGGTGGTACAAATGTTGGGCCACCAATGCCCGGTTTGGGTTTCAGGATCACTGGCGACCCAGCCCGGATTGAGTGGGAACCAGAACCGTTGGATATGACTGCCGATGATGCAATGGCGGAAGCTGCTGCAAACAACAGGCCAGGGCCAAAATCAGACATACTGGATTCAGCAATTACCTGGTTAAGGTCCAGACTGCAATGTGGTGCTGTTCATTCCAAGATTCTGTTTGATGAATGGATCAATGGGGAAGGTGGGGCAAAAGCTACATTGCAGCGCGCGAAGGAAGCGCTCAGTATTGTTTCTCGCAGATGCGGGAGTGCCTGGATATGGCAGTTGCCAGTCGAGACAGAAGAGTAAGTTTTCTGACAAAGGTGAATATCTTGAGCATCTTGAGTACCTTGACCAGGGTACAATTGTTTGAATGTCGGCCAGTTTGGCAAAACCCAACTGGCTTGACCATATTGACTGAATTTAATTACATGTTAACTTGAATCCAATCGGTACTCGCTGAATGCTTGGAGCAAGATACCGGTTGGTGAATGGAGATAAAAGATGGCAACTGTGTTTAAGGTGACGACGACACGTAAGCAGGCGGATGGAACGCAGAAACAAGTTTTCTCAAAGAAGTGGTATGGACAATATCGCGATGCATTGGGTCAAAAGAAACGCGTGCCACTGAGTACCAACAAGACCGCAGCCCAGCATATGCTGGAAAAATTGTTGAGGAAATTGAAAAAGAAAAAGCAGGTATTGGCAACCCACGTACCGCCAAATTTCAGCGGATGCCATTATCGGAGCACCTGGAAGCCTGGCGGGAATCGTTGCAGGCGAAGGGTTCTGAGGCGGAATACATCAAGCTCAAAACAAGCCGCGTTACAGCGATCTTGGCAGGTTGTCATTTCCATCTCACCAGAGATCTGAATGGAGAAGATTTGGAAAAGTTCCTATATGATTTGCGAACAAGAAAAGGCAAAAGCACCCAGACTGCAAAACACTACCTGCAAGCAATGAAGCAGTTTGTGATTTGGATGATGGAACATGATCGCATCGACCGTAACCCGTTCAAGACGGTTAAGCCTGGAAATGTTGCCATGGATGCAGAACGTCGGGGTGAATTTCACATCGATGAAATTACTCGCCTACTTGCTGCAACTGCAACTGCTCCAGCCTTTCGTGGTCTGTCTGGCATCGATCGTTCGATGCTGTACCGCGTCGCACTGGGAACCGGATTCCGTGCGTCGGAATTGGCGGTTCTGAAACCAAAATCATTTGATCTGACAGCCGATCCACCGGTGGTACACCTTCAGGCAAGTGACAGCAAAAACCGCCAACAAGTGGTACAGCCACTTCCTGTAGATTTGGCAATTGATCTACAAGTTTTTCTGGCATCCAAACCGCACGGAAAAGTAATCTGGGCAGGTACCTGGAAAGAAAAGGCTGCAACGATGATTCGGCGGGATATGGCCCTCGTGGGCATTCCTGTGGAAACTACCTCTCCCGAAGGTGAAGAGGTGCGGGACTTTCACGCACTTCGGAACACCTATATCAGTAACCTGATCCGCAGTGGGGCAGATCCGAAACAGGTAATGACCCTTGCACGGCATTCGGACCCAAAATTGACAATGAAAAGGTACGCCCGAACCAAGTTGACCGACCTTGGAACCATGGTGAACAGTCTGCCGAATAACAAAAGTGTTGCACCCAGTGTTGCACCTCTTTCTGACAAAACATGCCAAAGTGAGCAAATTGCTGACAAAATGGACGAATCGTTGATCGTTGATGCAACGGGTCTGGAAAATGAAAAAAGCCCTGAAAAAATGATGTCTGGTGATGTCAGCGAATTGGTGGTGAGAAATGACGAAAAGCACGCCCGGCTGGAGTCGAACCAGCAACCTACGGTTCCGAAGACCGTTGCTCTGTCCAGTTGAGCTACGGGCGCGTGTAATTAATTTATATCAACTGAGCCACGAATCGCATAGTAGGTTCGCTCGGAAGACATAAAGCCTACTGGATATCTTGTAGAATTTCTCACGTGCGTGCTGCACGCGTAAATCGTTGGATAATCTCTCCAGTCGATCGATCTTTTAATATATAACGGATTATATATGTAGTTGCAGCAGGGATCTGGAAGAAGACCACCTTGTAGTTCTCAGCGTTTCGCCTCGCAATATTTACAATCGAGTGTTCTTGCAATAGAATCCGTCGTTCAGGCAAAAACAATTGGATTGTCAATACAGGATCCAAAGTTGAAGTGGTCAGAGTGCCAGTGATTTCTAGTTTTGCCATTATTTCTCCAAAAGTGCTTGTTTTTTCATTTTTTAAGGTTGAATCAAGGTGACTTCAATTGGTGGTGTACCTGTCAAAATGTTGATGTTGGACACCGAGGTTGAATTGTTAAACGCAGCAGAGTTGCTTGCTATGATCATATGCGGGTTGTTTCCTGCAACTAAAGTGTAATTTGTGCCGGCAATGAAATCGATTGTCCAGTAGCCACTGGCCGGGTTAGTTGTCAAATAATCCTGCCCTACGTTTATTACAACATTGGTACCATCTTTATCCAAAATTCTCAGGTAAACTGTAGCAACACTTGATCCCGAAGTGCCTGCCACCTGAAAACTTCCTCCGGGGCTTTCATTCTGGCTAGGGACCAGGATTTCAATTTCATCGTTTGCGAGTGTCAACGCCAATCCAATCGCTCCGCCGTTGCTCATTTGATGCCTCACTTGCTGATTTTTGGAGTAACAACCACATTTCGGAATGCCACGGTGGCATTCGATGAATAGATACCGAAAGACCCGCGTGGGTTCCAGGCGGGATAATGTACTTTACCACCATCCTTCAAAGTGAAGTGGTTCTGGCCAAGATCGCCTTTCACTTCCATATTTTCAGGTGGGATATGAACTTTCGCCGTGATCCCTTTGGTTTTTTCGAATTCCACTTCGATACCGCTGGGAGATACTTCGAGTTTCATTTTCCGCCAGCCATATCTGACATCTGCGGGAAAAAAAAGTCCCATGGGTGGGTTCGGGCTCAGGTTAATCAGCCGATGCTGCCAATCACCCCGCTGGAAGGCAACATAGCGTTGTATGCGAACGGAATGTTTTGCAGCGACAGCGGGCATTTGTTGTTCAATAGTTTCCAGAAAATCGCTCCACTTGAGGGCCACGAAACTGATACACGGCGTGCCATCATCTGCACGGATACGTACCAGATTAAGGTAAATGCCAACATAGCTGCCCGGATCGACTACCTTCTGATGGTGGGCAATTTCCAGTTCAATGGTGTATTCATCGCACTGTGGATCGTCCAAGAGAGACAGCAGTGAAAGTGTCTGTGTTTGAAAACTGGCGGATCGGTCGCCTCTGGTTGATTCCATCAGTACCGTATCGCCCAATTCCCAAAGAAAGTATTTTGGAAATCCTGTTTCTCCCACTAACAGGGTGGGCTTCTCATTTCTGAGAGAACGATGAATTGAAGTAATTGGTTCTAATTCCCGCCGGATAATCATGGCAGCCAGCAGTACGGTGGGGATCAGTACTGCTACCGCAGTTAACTTCCAACGCCGACGCAGCCATCGAAAAGTTCGTTCCGAAAAGCTGAGCGGACTGGCAATGGTCGATTTTCCAGCTTGCCAATTCAGTAGATCATCACGAAATTGAGCAGCAGATATATATCGATCATCGATATTCAGGGAGCAGGCTTTGGTGACAATTGCTGCCAGTCGAGCGGGAATTTCAGGTTTTGAAGCTCGAACATCGGGTAAGGGTTCCTTTTTCAGCTTTTCCAGGGTGTCGGCTTTGTTCATCCCTTCGTAGGGCACCCGACCGCTTAACATCTGGTGCAGCACGACGCCCGCAGAAAAAATATCGGATGCAGGAGTGAGGGTTTCTTCCAGGCGGGCCTGTTCCGGTGACATGTACTTCGGCGTGCCGATTAATTGGCCCGATAGAGTGGGTGAGTTGGGGTCGTCTGGTAGTTTTGCGATGCCAAAATCTGTCAGTTTAATTTGCTGCAAATCAGTAGTGAGGAGGATATTGGAAGGTTTGACATCGCGATGCAGAATCCCCTGTTCGTGGGCAACTTGCAAGGCTTCCAAAACGGAAGCCATAATGGTGATAATCTCTGATAGGGAGAGGTCTTTCAGGTCCAATAGTCTGGATAGCGTAACCCCTTCGATGTATTCCATCGTCATGAAGGGGATACTCGCTTCCAGTTGAAAATCTATGACCTGAACTATTTTATCGCTCTGTAACTTTGAAATTGCGTGGGCTTCTCGTTGAAAACGGGCGATGTCTTCCTGGTAATAACTGCGAAAAATACATTTGATGGCCACCATGCGGCCCACAGACAATTGCAAGGCCCGGTAAACCCGCCCCATACCACCTTCACCCAGAACTTCCAGCACGCGGTAGCCGGGAAAAGTGGGTGCATCTTTCAATTCCTGCTCGTTTTCCTCATTAAACTTTAATAAATACTTGTTTTTCGGCAGCTGGGATTGCTGGCTCTCAACAAGAGTTATTGTGTTTAATGTTTGATCGACAGTATTCAGAGAAGATGTGTCAGAATTGGTTTCCTGTGGAATGGCGGTCAGTGGTGCACCACAGTCCGGACATTGTTGCCCAGGCTGTTCCACTGCTGTGGAATAAACGCATTTTTGACAAAACCATTTACTCATATTGGGCACACAGGAAACTTATGTTCATCATGACAAATTCGTCCGAAAGATGCAAGAGAAAATCCGATTTTTGTGCTTACAGAGAAAAATGTGGCAGAGCTTTCATCTCATTGTGGAGAAAGTGAAGAATTGATTAAGGCTTCCCAGCTAAACTCATCGTGGGAGAGTTGGGGTATTCTTTGCGCAGACTTTCAATGACTTGCAAATAATCAGCAGGGATTGCTTCAAATCGATCCAGTTTGATCGTACCCATCAACCGTTTGCATTTGGAATCTTCGTGGGCGGTCAAAAGGCCCTTCTGACATTGTGTTACTTGCTGGTCTGGCATACCGCCAGTTTTGTACGCGATTACCGTGGATGGAAAGACCTTCGATTGCAGCAGCACCTTCAAATTCTGAGCGGGACCTGGGTACAATTTCTGAAAATAGCTCCAGGAGGCACCATCAGTGAAAGTGATATCTGCTTCACCATCTATCACCAGATGAATCGCATCGTGGGCGGTTTTTGTGTTTTTGAGATGGGTAAAACTGCTGCCCACGAGTTGATTGGTGCGTTGTTTGTCCAGATAAAGCAGTACGTGGTCTCGAGTAGTGTCGGCGATTACCAGTTTCTGGCCTTTGCATTCACCCAGATCTTTGGCGGGGTGGTCGTAACGCACTAATCCAAACGCCTGGATTTCGCGTGGCTTTGGCACGCAAATCACCAATGGCATCAATTTGGGAAATTTATCTTTGGCCCAGGCGAACTCATGTGCCTGAAATACCCCCAGCTGATACTTTCCACTATCCAGATGCTTTGCGATGGTCAGGGCATCATCAACTAATTCCGCATCACCGGGGTAGCCAGTGCGGGATTGAATCAGCTGATCGAAAGGCTGGGTGGCGAATGACAGCAAAGGTTTAGGAATGTCTTTGAAAACGGAAGCAGGTATCCCCACATTGACCCGTTCTGCACATACCACTGTGCCTGGTGCCACCAACAATAAACATGAAAATACTATGAGAGAACGCATGACAATCCTTTGATCTGCGTGGAATGCGGCCACCAGCACCGTAAATTTTTTCTAATTGTGGGCGATTGTCGCAAGACATTTTGTCTTATCGGCCTGGGAAGTTGATGCTTACCCCGCCGGAAGTTACCCGTTCCAGGTTTGCCAAGGCAATTATCTGTTCGAAAAGTGCTTCGTTGTAGGAAGCAAATGCCTTGGTGGCTGCAATTTCATTGGTCAGCAGATCTTCTTTAGTCAGCGTACCACCAGCTGCTTCCCGTTGCCGGGAAATCATTTCTTTGGCGGCTTTACTGGCATCTTTGAAGAGTGCGACTTTCTTATTGGCATCTTCCCACCGTGTAAAGGCGACATCAGTTTCCAGAATAATCAGATTTTTTGCCTGGTCTGCCACAGCCTGTGCCCGATCGGCATAAAACTTGGCAGTATTGGTTCTGGTTTCTCGACTGCCAATTAAGCGGTCGGGCATTTCCGGATTAAAGCCACCTGGTTTGTATTCTGGATCGCGCGTTGTCAGCGGGACGGAACGGGCATGAATGTCCCCGGCGTTCGCATACGTGGTCATGTAAATACTGAGTCTTCGCGACCACTGGGCACAGATTTCCAGCCGACTCACATCCGCACCGATGCGACTGAGGACAATTTCTCCACGCCGATTGAGTGCGTGGCCAAGAATGACCTCTTTGGTCAGGTCCGCTTCCACTGCTGGAAGCAATTCATCTGCTGCATCAACAGCAATTTCGTTGCCGTAGCCCATTGCTTCGCGAAGTAGTGCCTGAGATTTCTTCACCCCTGTAACCGCATCGAAATATTTGCCTTTGGCTTCGGAAATAATGATCACCAGTTTGTCTTCCGTATCTTTGGTAATACCGCGGATACCACCATTCTTACTGTTGACAATTTTGCGAACCTGTTCCAGGTAAACTTCCAGTTGTTCCACCAGGTCGGCGGCAACTTTTGCCTGTTGCTTGGCGTAAACCACGGTGTAGTAAGAACGAATCACTCCGAAAGTTACTTCGAATTCTGCCTGCCGTAATTCTGCCTGAGCAGCCAGCAGTGCCATTTCACTTTGGGTTTTGCGATATTTCATATCAGGTAGCAGGAAGGCCCCGCGGGAGGCAGATTCTTCCAGCCCGTAGTGCTTTGTCAGTGCAGCATTATAGCTGGCATTCATTGCCCTGATTTGTGGGTGTCGGCTGACCCCGACGCGAATCGCATCCGCAAGAGCAAAACGTTCCACCCCACGTGGGACTTCGACAGCCGGTGGAACACCTGGAATTGTTGGAACCACGGGAGGTGGTTCAACAACTGGTGCTGGCAATTGGCCATAAGCAACTGAACAGTAAGCACTTACGATCAATAAGCACCCAATTTTCTTGATCGAACTGTACTTATCCATTGTGTCAGTCTCCACGCACCGCATTCAGTCCCACGTGGGGTAAATCCCACAAACTTCTCTATCGGCAACTACTACCCCAATCAGCCAACTTGCCAGCTTTTCCCAATGAAAAAGTAGTTTGGAATCTACCGAAACCGCCCATCGTAGCAGTTAAACGGATCAGGCAAACTTTGAGGGCTAGGTAAACTAGTCACCATTCCAGCAGAAACGGTTCACCATAAAACAACATGGTAATAGAACAATGAGCGGCACCATGTTAGAAGAGTTTAGCCCCGCTGTGGAGCGGGCAATGGAATTAGCAAAAGCGGCATCTGTAGACGGAATTATCCAGAACCATCACTTGCTGTTGCAACTCCTGGCAGATGATGAAGGGCGAGCTGCAGAAGTAATTCGCGAACATGGTGGGCAACTTCCGCAGATCAACTCTGCAATGCTTGCACTGTCTTCTTCTGACGATTTCAAGATTTCTAAAGTGCTTTCAGAGGTGAAACTGCTCTTTCCTGAGCGTATTGAAGAAAACTTAACCACCGAATTGTTGCTGATTGGAACCCTGGCTACCAGTAGAATATTGCAACAATTGTTTAATGATAATAGTGTCGATGTCAGTAGAATGCTGCATATTTCTGGGCCCGAACCAATCATCATTTCAGAAGATCTCAATGTGTTGCCCACGGCAGAAGAGTCATCGTTGTGGCGGATTATTGACGTATCAACTAATCGGGTGCGCGAAGGTTTGCGCGTGATTGAAGATTACGCACGTTTTGTGCAGAATCATTCCCGAATTTCATCAGAATTGAAAGAAATCCGCCACCAGTTTTCGCAGGCTGTGAATCACTTCCCATTGTCGATGGTGCTGCAAACCCGCGATACCCTGGGCGATGTGGGAACCAGTATTTCTGTACCAACGGAAATGGTGCGAGCTTCACTTTATGAAAACTCTCTCATTAACTGCAAGCGAGTGCAGGAGGCTCTTCGTAGCCTGGAAGAATACTCCAAAATGGTAGACCCACATCTAAGTAGAGAGTTTGAGCGGATTCGATATCGTGTATATACGTTGGAAAAGTGGATTTTTGTCGCACAGGATGCCCAAAGCAGATTGGAAAATGCCTATTTGTATACGTTAATCACAGGCTCATTGTGTTTGGCTGCAATTGATTGGACGATCAAGCACGCTGCCGCAGGTGGTTGCCAAATTTTTCAACTTCGTGAGAAAAATCTCACCGATCAGCAATTGCTCGCACGTGCGAAACAGGTGAGAAAATGGACGCACGAGGCTGGGGCGTTAATGATCATGAATGATCGGCCTGATATCGCGTTACTGTGCGGTGCGGATGGAGTTCATTTAGGGCAGGATGACCTGTCCGTTGCTGATGCCCGTAAGATATTGGGGCCGAGGGCAATTATCGGCATCAGCACCCACAATCCGGAACAGTTAGAACATGCACTGGCTGCTGGCGCAACCTATGTTGGGGCGGGGCCCATTTTTCAAAGCACCACGAAAACTTTCGAAGAATTCGCCGGTTTGGAATACTTGAAATATGCCTGCCAGCGGTCTTCGGTACCAGTTTTTGCAATTGGTGGGATAAATGCAGCAAATGTGGCCCAGGTTCGAGAAGTGGGTGCCCAGCGTGTTGCAGTAAGTTCGGCAATTATTGCTGCCGACGACCCCCACTTGGCCGCAGCTACAATCTACCAACAACTTGTCTGAATCAGCGTAAGTAGTTACACATCAAGCTCTTCAGTAGAAACCTTGTCCGCATTACTCATAATTTCCACATAGCGGTGGGCAGGGTCTTTGCCTAGCAGATGGTCGAAGGTTTCATCGGCTTTCAACGGATTGTCAATTTCCATCCGCAACAGGGTTCTGGTCCGTCGATCAAGAGTAGTTTCCTTGAGCACTTTGGAATCCATTTCGCCCAGCCCTTTAAATCGGGTTACTTCGTAGCGTGCATTGGCTCGCAGACCAGCAATGATTTCTTCTTTGTGGTTGTCGTCGCGTGCCCAGAAGGTTTCTTTGCCCACATCAATGCGGTAGAGTGGGGGTTGACCGATGTACACATGGCCTTTTCTTAATAAATCGGTCATATGTCGGAAGAAAAAGTCCAACAAGAGTGTAGAAATGTGATGGCCGTCGGCATCAGCATCCATCAGCAGGATGATTTTTCCGTAGCGCAGCCCACGGATGTCAAATTATCCCCGGCACCAGTGCCAATAGCAGTAACCAGATCTTTTAACTCGTTATTCTGTAAGACTTTAGCTGTTGCCAGTCCTTCAGAATTCAGAATCTTGCCCCGCAAAGGTAAGACCGCCTGCGTGCGGTTATCCCGCCCTTGTTTTGCTGACCCACCTGCGGAATCACCTTCCACGATAAACAATTCGCTTTCATCCAGCCCAGTGGATTTACAATCGGCCAGTTTGCCAGGTAGATTCAAACGGCGGGAACCGATCGTTTTCCGTTTGACTTCACTGGCTGCTTCCCGCGATGCCTCCCGGGCTTTTGCTGCCAGAATAATTCGGCCAACAATCTGGTCTGCTGCGGTGGAATTGTTATTCAGCCATGTTTCCATGGCGGGGCGCAGGGCATTTTCCACCACGGAAGTCATTTCGGGATTATTCAACCGTTCTTTTGTTTGTCCCTGAAACATGGGACTGCGAACGAACACAGACAGCACGCCGATAACACCTTCACGGATGTCATCTGCGGTGATGGTCAATCCCTTTACTTTGACCTGGTGGGTCTCCATATAGTTGCGGATTGCCTTCACCATCGCCGCTTTGAAGCCATTTTCGTGGGTGCCACCATCGGGCGTGCGGATCCCATTCACGTACGAACGAATCACTTCTTCCGTAGATTCTGTCCATTGAATCGCCGCTTCAATTTTTTCTGTGCCCGGCCTGCTGTAATTGAAGGCGGCATCGCTGACCACTGGTTTCTGGCCTTCTTTCACTAATCTCGTCAGAAAGTCCGGCAGTCCGCCAGGGTGGCTCAGGTCGTGGGTTTCGCCAGTAATATCATTCTTGAAAATAATTTTCAGGCCGGAATGAATGTACGACATATCCTCCAGGTGAGACTGGATTTCATCCGGGTTGAACCGCGTGGTGCGGAAAATGGTTTCATCTGGCTCAAAATAAATGATCGTTCCATGACCACGGAAAGGCGCCAATTTCTCGATCGGACCTTTGGGAATGCCTTTGGAAAATTTCATTTGCCACTCAAAACCATCCCGCCGCACGGTAGCAATCAGTTTGCGGGAAAGTGCATTGACGACGGAAGCACCCACGCCGTGCAGACCACCGGAGTGAAAATAGCCACTGCCATCCGCACCGAATTTGCCTCCCGCGTGCAGCACGGTGAGCACCAGTTCCAGGCCACTTTTTTTGTGCTTGGGGTGGATATCAACAGGAATCCCACGTCCGTTGTCCGCAACGGTAATGGCATCACCCGATTTGTGCAGGGTAACAGTCACGGTGTCGGCATGACCGTTCAGGTACTCATCGACTGAATTGTCGACTATTTCCCACACCAGGTGGTGCAAACCTTTTGCATCGGTGCTGCCAATATACATCGAGGGACGCACCCGAACAGGTTCCAGACCTTCGAGTACCTGAATCGATTCTTTGGCGGTGTACCGCGATTTTTCTTCGACTTCTGCCATAATTTTGAGTTATTTTCTGAATTAATCGAAAAGATCTGGTTGTGCTTTGCCATTTTTGGATGCGGTGGGCTTGGGTTTCGGATCCGATTCCAGCTCGTCCCAATTCACCAGTTGAATCGGTGGGGGAACAATCCCATCAATTCCTGCTTTTTTCACCACATGTTCCCCTTTGCGGTGGCGCGTACCAATCGGGACGTCTCTGGGTGCAAGTTCCCGTGTGGTTCCCCCACCCGTACGGATCGTGGGCATCGTGCCACGTCCGGTAACTAACGCTGCACCCACGCAACGGTCGCGTTCCAGTTTGATCCCACCAACGCCTTTGCCAGCGTTTTGGGTCAGCGGCACTTCAGACAGTTCAAAATGCACGGCATAACCTTTTTCACTAGCAAGCAGAATACTTTCCGTACCTTGAACGATGCCACAGAAAATTGCTTTTGCCGGATCAGTAAGGCGAATGTACCTGCGGCCATTTTTGGTGGAAAGCTTGCGGAATTCTGTGAATGGGATCTGCAGAATGTTGCCATCGCTGGTAACTGCGACCAGTTTTAATCCATCTGCTCCCGTTTCATCACCAGAATCCGGCATAAACCGTGGGTCGGTAGTTTCCATGGCGATAATGCGAACATTATCACCCAATTTAATGAATTTACTGATCGGTTCGCCATAGCCGGAACTGGCAGGGATTTCATTCACCCGAATCGTGTAGGAAGTGCCATCTTCCGCAAAGAATATGACGTTGTCCAGCGTGCTGGCAGGCACCACGGCAATCACTTCATCGCCTTCCCGCACGCGGGTGCCTTCAACGGAAGCAAGTCTGCCCACCCGTTTTACCCAACCATCGCGGGTCAGAATGACGTTGGTGTTTTCCTTAACAATGTAGGCTTCAGCGTTGAATTCGAGCACATCCTCATCGCCCGCCATCCGCGATTTTCGTCGTTCGCCAAACTTTTCTGCAATTGCCCCCAGCTCATCGCCAATAATTTTCCAGAGCTTTTTCTCAGACTTGAGAATGTTTTCAATCCTGTTGGCCTCTTTGGTCTTTTCTGCCAGTTCTTCCAGGATTTTGTTGATTTCCATCTGGGCGATTTTGTAGATCTGTGCTTCCAGCACGGCGTTGGCCTGTTCCAGGTCCAGCCCGAAATTTTTAATGAGTTTCTCAGCGGCATCTGCTTTCCCACTGGATCGGCGGATCAACCGCAGGGCTTCATCCAGCACATCAAACACAATCCGGAAACCTTCGAGAATATGGATCCGTTTTCGTAATTGTTCCAGTTCGAATTCAAACCGCCGCCGCACGGTTTGCATGCGGAATTTAAGGAACTGCGACAAAATTTCTTTCAACCCACATTTTTGTGGGCGAACTGTCCCATCTTCGTTTGGGATCAGACAGGTCATGTTGAATGAAAAATTCGCCTGCAGCGCAGTATGGCGAAACAGATAGGCCATCACCAGGTTGGGATCAGTGCCAGGTTTCAAATCGATGGTGATCCGCAAGCCGTCTTTTTCGTTGGTTTCGTTGGTCAGGCCAAGCGCCCCAGGCAGCTTTCTTGCCTCAATAATGGTGCCGATATCGTTTTCGATCTTGCTTTTATCGGTGCCATAAGGGATTGAGGTAATCGCAATCTGGGGTGTTTTGCCATCAGCACCTTCTAGTTTCCATTCAGCCTGAACTTTAATGCTGCCATCGCCATCTTCATAAATCTTTCGAAGGGTGGATCGATCTGCCAGAATTTTCCCACCAAGAGGGAAATCGGGCCCTTTGATCGAATTCATCAACATCGAGGTGGTGGCTTCCGGGTCTTCGATCAGTGTCAGGCAGGCGTTGATTACTTCCCGCAGATTGTGGGGTGGGATGTTCGTTGCCATCCCCACAGCAATGCCGGAAACACCATTGACCAGCAGGTTCGGGTACTCAGCAGGCAGCACCACCGGTTCGGTTGATTCACTGTTGTAGGTGGGGCGGTGGTCAACGGTATTCTGGCGAATTTCCCGCAGCAACAAATCGGCAATCGCGGACAATTTGGCTTCGGTATAGCGGTATGCAGCAGCAGAATCACCATCAACGGAACCGAAATTACCTTGCCCCGCAACCAGTGGCACCCGCATGACCCATGGCTGAGCCATCCGCACCAGGGCATCGTAGATTGCACTATCTCCGTGGGGGTGGTATTTCCCCATCACATCGCCCACAATACGAGCACATTTAGCCGGTCTGCCATCAAAATACAAACGTAAATCGTTGTACATTGTGTAGAGAATGCGACGTTGCACGGGCTTCAAACCATCGCGGACATCGGGTAATGCACGCGCGGTAATCACTGAAACGGCATAACGCAGATAACGTTCGTGCGTTTCGCGTGCGATAGAAACCGTTTGAATTGTTTCCGCCATAAACCCCAGTCAACTCCTGTCTGTCGCAGTAAGCCTTTCACATTGGTGGGCAATTATTGTTAACAAGATTACATGTTATCAGGCAATTGGGCAATTGTTCATGATAATATGTGCAGTTTTGACTTTGAAAAGAGCATCCACTGAACGATTGTTCAAAAATTCTGGGAATTCATTCAATAACTTCTTGGCAAAATGGCGAAAGTAAGGTAATAATGAACAAGTCCTTTTCGGTGCGTGGATTATCCACAGCGACAAGTTGCCTGGGCACGGTGTAGTGCTCCATCGAGAAGATTCGAGGATTTAAGATTATGGCGCGTCCCAGCGCGCGAGAGATGCTTTCGCAAACGGCAAGCTTGCTCATACCAATGGCAAGCAAACAGGATTTCGTCGTTCGGATCGTTTTCTTGCGGGCCTTCGGTCCGCCCCACGTGTGACATTCATTTCACATGTTCAGCCAGACCCAGACAGTATTGGAAGCATGCTGGGTTTGTCTCATCTGGTCGAGTCGACCTTGGGGATTCCCACTCGCATTACACGCGATGGATTAATTAACCGTGCAGAAAATCGGGCAATGGTGGAATTGCTTGATGTGGATATGGATCCGGTTGAGAAACTGGATTACCTTCCCGATGAAGCAGTGGTGATGGTGGATAGTCAGCCAAAAACTGGCCGACATTCCATTGATTGCAAAGTACGCTTATACGGCGTAATCGACCACCACAATACCCCTGGTGACCTGCAGGGTATTCCATTTATTGACTTACGCCCCAGCCTGGGTGCCACCTGCACGATTGTCACTCGTTATCTGCTGGAACAGCGGGTTTCCGTTCCGGAGAAAATTGCCACGGCACTTTACTACGGCATTGAAACCGAAGTGGGGGGCTATCCCCGGGAAGCGACACAGATTGACGATGGTGCGCTGCACTTTTTATTCCCATTGGCGAATAAAGATCTGCTGGCACAAATACGTAATGCCAAACTGTCCCATGGCCACTTTGAAGTGCTGCTGAATGCACTGCAATGTTCCACCATCTACGACCGCCTGATGATCAGTTGGATGAGCCACATTCACCAACCGGAACAAGTTGCCGAAGTAGTGGACTTCATGGTGCGTTTCGAAAAAGTAGACTGGGCACTCTGTGGAGGAATCTATCAGGGTAAACTGCTGCTTTCGTTACGCACTTCCATACATAATGTGCAGGCAGGCGACCTGCTGCGGAAAGTAGTGGGCGATCTGGGTAAAGCAGGTGGGCACGATCGCAGAGCAGGGGGATGTATCCCACTGCCAGCTGATAACCCAGGTGCTGCCTGTGCGATTCAGGAAGAACTACGCCGACGGATGATCAAAGAACTGAACATCCACGATCACTGTGGGGAACGCCTGGTTCCACTTCGTGAACTACTTCAGAAATTATGATCCGGAATAACCCACTAATAAATTCCGGCGTTGTCTACAAAGTCTTTCAATTTATTTTTCGTACGTTTCAACCGTAATTGCCGCAACCACTGGTGCACTGCCATCTGGCCCTTTTACCAGGCGGATCTCTTTAATGAGATCTTTCTTCTTCGGCTGCACCGTCAGATAACGCATTTGCTGGGAACGCAACGAGAATGCAAACTTTGATTCCGGCACATCTTCCCGTCGAATGTAATCGGCAAAGTGCACCGCATTCAACAATTCGTGCTTTTCAGTTTGACCATCAGCATAAACAATTTCCACAATCATGGTGGTAGATTTTGCACGGCTGTACGGATAGCCCCAGCCGCTGATCCCACTGAGCATGTGGATTGTTTTTGCACTGCTGTTCACCGGCAAAGTAACTGATTTCGGCATTTTCGGTGCGTTGTTGCCGTTTGGCCCGTAAAGCAGAATCATATTTTTCTTGCGATCTCCTTCCGGATCTACCAGCACAAATGGCACATTTTCAAACATCTTCGGTTTCCAATCGTTGAAAACCAAACGTTCGAGGGTGGATGATTCTGCAAAAAACATCCCCTTGGTGCTCACCACAGTGGCAACTTTATCCAGTGGCAATGGTAGGTAGCGTCCTTTCTGGGTCAGAAATTCCAGCAAGTGGTTGATTTCTTCAGGTTTCATCTGTTTTTCAAACCCTTCGGGCATCAACGATTTGTTTGAAGCCTTCACGACATCAATATCGTCTCGCTGAATCAAGTGGCGTTTTGCTTCAGCATCAATCACTTCCAGACTGTTTTTGGTTTCTGATGCCAGCATGCCAGAAAAGATTCTGCCATCGAGCAGACTGATTGTGTAGGTACGGAAATTACCTTCCACGCTTCTGCTGGGATCCAGCAGGTGGATCAGTAGCTCTTCTTTTGGGTGGGCTGCCATTCCAGTCAAATCTGGCCCAATGTTGTTCCCTTCTCCCTGATGACGATGACATGTAGCACAATGTTTTTTGAACAGTTCTTTTCCAATGGCAGTTTGCCCGGAATGTTCAATAATCTTTTTGTGGCTGTTAATCACTTGTTGTCGATCTGCATTGGGCAAGCCACCTTGTTTGCTCATGATTTCCCGGGCACGTGAGGCAACCTTCGCATCCGGATAGCTCAACAAATTCTGTTGTAATGCTAGGGGGATATCAATCATGGTGATGTTGCCCGCCTGCAATTCGTCCAATAGAGCAGTCGTCAGATCTGGCCTTGTCAGGATCATGGTGATCCCCACCGTTTTGCTGTTCGGCGACCACTGTGGCAGATTCTTCAACAATTCACCCGCAAGATTGGGTGCCTGGGATTGTTGCAACACACGCACCAGGCCACTCACCATATCGGGTGAACTGCGGAAGGTAATCCGTTTTAGAACGGCCGTAACCACCTGTGGATCTTTGCTGCGCATCTGTACCAGTTGGGTGGCAGCGTTTTCCGTGGCTTGCTCGTCTGCTTCTACATTATTTACTACTGCAAACAATTCTTTGGCAATTTCCATTGTGAACTTTTCAAACTCTGTACTGCCAAGCACTGTCGCCAGTTTGATCAATTCACTCTTCATGGTGACTGGTGCTTTCGTCATCAATTGTACCAGCCGTTTTTCTGCAGGTGCATTCAGTTTGATCGTGTTGTTGCGTCCTAACGAAGAGCTGATTCCGGAAATAATGACTGGAACATACCCCGTTCCATTTTCATCCAATTGAGAAATGACCTGATTCAAGTCATCACCAGGTTTGCGACGCGCAAAGTGGCCCGCGACCAGACGCACCAGTTCAGTGGTCTTTGCCGTTGGTTTGGCATTGCCTAATTGCTGTAGGAAAAATAGATCGTGCTTGGCACTTGCTGCAGTCAATGCATCAAGCAGATTGCGATCGTCCTGGTTTTCAACATCATGAATGGCAACGACCAATCGTTTGCCAAGACTGATATTCGAAGGCATTTCTGCCACAGTCTGAAACAGTGCCAGGCGGGTTTGCAGATTGCGGTCGTTCCAGAGTGCTGGCATATCTGCCAGTAATTCTGCCGCACCTTCAGTGCGTGGGATTGTCTGCAGCCAGGCACGTCGCACTCCGGCAGCACGGTTGGATAACTTTGCACGCCAATCTGCTGCATCCCACTTTACCATGGGTTCCTGCAGATAATTCAAGCACCAGATTGCATGCATTGCCGCAGGATTTAAACCAATTGCATCAACACTATCTTCTAATGACAACATGTTTAATGCAGCAACTACTTTTTCTTCAGTTGCCTTGCGTTCAATTAACATGCGTTGTGCGTGCAAGCGCCAGAACATATTGTCCGATTTCAAACCTGCTACCAACTGTTCATTACTGGGATTAGCAGGGAATGGGGCGTTGCCTAATTGCGTCTTTGCTGCCACCAATCGATAGATACGGCCATGCTTTTTATCTCGTAATTCAGTCTCGTAAGCATTGCCACGACCATTTTCAAATCCAGCTGGCGTGGGGTTGTGCTGCACAATAAAGTTGTACCAGTCAATTACCCACATGTTGCCATCGGGGCCAACTTCAGCAGCGATGGGCGAAATCCATTCATCCTGGCCAGCCACCAGATTCCACGAGTTGCGGGCGATAAAATCTGCTCCCTTGGGTTCCAGTATAAATGTGGCACAGAGGTGACCAGTGGGTTCTGCCACAAAGGCAGTGCGATTCCAGTAATAACTGGGATAGGCCCTTGCGGTATATAACGCATGGCCTGCCGCAGCAGTAAATCCACCGTGAAAATCAACTTGCCGCACTTTGGTAGTGATTGGTTTAAATGCGTTGCTGATAGCAATGTTGGGCAACACACTGGAAGACCAACCTTGTACCTGTTCATAGTATCGATTGGGCATACCTAGAAATACACTGGGCGTGCCATTCGCAGTGGAACCGAAGACCAGGCCTTCTTCGCTGATTCCTACACCCCAGGAATTATTGCTGGTATTCCGCAGGAATTCAAAGCGGCTGACACGTACTCGGTCTCGTTCTTTGGTTAACTGAAAACGATACAGCCCTTGTCGCATCGAAACTTGTTCACCAGCAATCCGACCATTGAAACCACTATAGCCAACGATGCCGTAATACCAGCCATCGAGACTATAACGAAGATTGCTTGGCCCAGCGTGGGTGTCTCTGGTGCCCCAGCCAGTGAACAAAACGTTGCGTTCATCAGCAACATCATCTCCGTTAGTATCGCGCAGAAACAGTGTATCTGGTGCCTGGTGTACAACAATGCCGTCGTAAGCAAATGTAAACGAAGTGGGAATGCTCAATTTATCGGCAAATACTTTGAATTGATCGGCTTTGCCATCATTATTCGTATCTTCGCAGATGATGATCTTGTCATTACCTTTGCCTGGTGCCTGCAAATCGTTGGGATAATCCACCGTAACTGCTAACCACAATCTGCCACGTGCGTCCCAGTTCATCGCAATTGGTTTGCCGCCCAGCCCAGGTTCCGATGCAAACAGCTTCAGGTCGAAATCTGCCGGATACTGGTAGTGCTTCATCGATTCTTCTGGCGAAACGGGCAACTGCATCTGACGTGGGGCACGTTGATCTCGGCCACGACCGGGGTAAAAAGGAATCTTCGCATTCTGGTATTCGAACTGATCTGCATTAGCGACCGGACCTGTCAATCTCGGTTGATCGATATATTTTGCATATGCGGGGATTTCGCGACCACATGCCCAAAGGATGCCACGTTCCACAAGATTCTGAAAACCACTGTGGGCCCAGGTGCGTTCATCATGGCCCCAGGCGGTGTAAAACACTTTTCCCTTGCCGTGCGTGCGAATCCAGGTCCAGGGTTCTTTCTGACCACCTTCCTCACGATATTCCAATACTGTGCGATCTTTGTCGTTGTGTTTGGAATGCACATAGGTTTCATCCCAGCTTTCAAAGCTTTGAAAGTTTTCCATGATGGGATGTTTCGTGGTGGCAGGTGTCACCCGGAAGATGCCGGTGCCATGCCGCGAAAATTGTGCCCCCACGAGGTCGATATATTTCTGCGACCGAATGAAACAGAACGAGCCACAGTGCAGCGGAATGAAGCCTTTGCCCGATGCCACATAATCCAGCAATGCTGTTTCTTGTTCTGCGGTGATATCGTTGATGTTGGCGTAAATCAGCAGTCCATCGTAGCGATTTAACGTCGTGCTGTTCAACGCGGTAACTTTATCGGTATAGGTGATGTCGATGCCACGTTTCGCAAGCACTGGTGCCAACTGTCGGTATCGCTCAGCTGGTCTGTGACCAGCATTATCGCCCAGAAACAGAATTTTTACATTGGTGTCTGCAGCGTGCAGCACCGTGGTACAAAAGCACAGAAAGGTGCTTAAAAGATAGGTTTTCATCCTCAGCCTCACATGGGAAAGTGCCACTATTTTAGGTATTTATTCATTGAAAACTCATTAGAAATTGCCAATTTTAATTATTCTGGCAACAAATCAAAATGCTGCAACAGATGATCCCGGAAATAAGTCATCGGCAGCGGGCTATCGCCAGCAGGCAAGTTATTTGCTATCAACAGTGGGCCATCCAGGGGGTTTTCAGCAATCAGGCCATGACTTCCTTTCACGATGGTCCCATCCAGAGGTACCACATCCAGCTTCATCCGAAAGCCCAGCATTTTCTGGATCAGTTTCCACGCCACCTTCAATTTGGGCAGGGTTATCCTGGGATCAAAGAACAGTTCGCATGGGTCGTAGCCTGGTTTATTGTGGATGGCAACGCACCGTGCATAATCGGGTGCTTCGCGATCATCCAGCCAGAAGGGATATGCAAACCAGGCGTTCGGCTGAGACAGCATAATGATTTCGCCAGCACGTTGGTGATTCAGATGATATTCTTTCTTCGTATTTCCGGAAATTAACTTGCCCACACCAGGAATGGCTTCGAGGCAGGCCCATACTAACGGAATATCTGCATGATCTGCCACATACACATGGGCAACCTGGTGGTCGCACACGGCAAATGCCTTGCTTTGATAGGTTTCCAGTTGTTCGCCGAATGGTCCCGATCGCACCTGAAGTAACCCCGCCTCGCGTAGATGCCGATTGGGATAGACCACGGTATTCACATCGCAGTGGCCATATTCGCTTACTACCCACACATCGGCACCTTCTGCCTGAGCTGCATCCAGCAGTGGGGCACAAATATCGTCCAACTGCTGCACTTGTTGCTGCATGTTGCACCCGCTGGGGCCAAAGCGTTGTGGATCGTAATCCAGATGCGGAACATAAACCAGTGTCAGATCAGGTTTCTCCGTGCGAACCACTTCGGCACTCGCCTGGGCAATCCAGGCACTACTTTTGGCACCGGCCATCGGCCCCCAGAAAGCAGCAAAAGGAAACTTTCCAAGTTTGGTTTCCAACGCACCTGCAAGATCAGGTGGGGTGCTGGAGATGCCAAATGCTTTGCTGCCATCAATACCATAGTGCGGTTTGGGTGTTACTGAAATATCCACTGCGGCACCCTGATTAAACCACCAGAACATTTTGGCAGTTTTGAACTTTCTCCCCCGCCTCGCAGCTTCGTTGCGTGCAGTTTGATAGACCGGTTCAGACTGCATTTGCCGATTGGATTGCTGCCAGAAGCGGATTTCGTTGGTTTCGCGAAATAGCCAGCCATTGCCCACAATTCCATGTTCGTTCACAGGTTTCCCAGTCAATAATGTGGCCTGTGCAGACATCGTTACTGCTGGCAATATATCCTGCATTGGTCGCATCGCTGTGCGATCGGCAATCTGCTTCAAGCGGGGAGCATATTGCAACAACCTTGGCGTTAGGCCCACGGCATTGATGACAATTAACATTCCAAAAACACCTCAATCGTCAACGGAACCCACGTTACGAGTGGTTTCCAAGTTTATCCACTATTAATATTTCCTTTTGCCCATATCGATTGAGAAGAAATTTGGCACAAAATGGCAAAATGGCGGAAAAAAGTTGGAAATGGCGGGTGATTGGGTTGCAAAATGAGAATACGTTAACGAATAGATCCGTTTGCCACAATTCATTTCACTTAAACTGAATGACGATACGGCGGATCGGATCGGCAAGTTTCATTCGGATCATGCCAGTTGGGTCACGCACATCAAGGTCGCGTTCGACGGTCAGATATTCCGGGATCACTGTTAATCGCGCATCGTAGTGGTAGCTCAGTATGATCACACCATGTTCATTCGGCACCAGATCTGTCAGCACAATTTTTCGGGCATCTGCGGAAACTACCTTGCCACTGCCAGCCAGGAAAAAATCGGGCTGCCGATTCAACACAAATAAGGTCCCATCACCAGATTCGTGAAATCCTGCAGCCGGGATGGCATTAGGATATTTGTTCAATCGTTCTATTGTGTATGCATTCCAGGCGACAACGCGGGTGATATTGTAACGCCGGAAGTAGGCATCCAGTTCTTCGTCTTTCCAGTCTGCAATGTCTGTGCCTGCCAGTTTGCCATCGACCAGACGCATCGGAAAAACTCTCTGACAACCGGAAGAATTCAGCCCGCCAATCATCTGTCGTTGTGTATATTCAGGGAGTAATACCGCCCAGGTGGTGTGGGAAGCGAGATCGGTTCGATCTTCCCACAGTATCCGGCCTTCATTGGTGCTGGCTTCACGGAGAGTCTTCACAATCTGTTCTCGCCCGGTATCCAGACCAATCTGAAACGGTTTCACTTCGGTAGGAGGCAGCACATGAAATCCATACCCCGCGATAAACAACACACCTGCTACTGTGAAGGTACCTACGGTGGTAATTCCTGCGGTAATATCCATGCCACCCAGCAGCCACGCCAGAAAATACCCACCCATTACAACGAATGATGCCTGCACGACGCTACGGGAAACATTGTTTGTCTGAGTGGCCAGTGCCGGGAAAAAAGCTGTCACAAAGTGCATCCCAACTAGCAGTAATAAGGATGTTAGAATAATCCAGGCAAATCCGGCGTGGCGACGGTGCATCACCACCCAGCCTGCACCGCCAAGCAGTGTAAAAATTCGTTCGAAGTTATTGCCTGGTATGTATTTGCGAAAGATGAGTAATTTTTCATCTGTTGTCGTCGTGCTATTCAGATCCATTAACGTGGTAACATTGTAAAGGCACCAATCGTGCAGCCAGACTGCATTCGCTGCGATCCCACAACCATAAACGGCCAGTAGAGCCACCTGCCAGTGCAATTTCCATGGATGAAACAACCAGATATGCAAAAATAGTTGTAGTGGGATCAGAAAAATCATTCCCAGTGGCATAGCAAACCAGCACACGATTGCACCAACGGAAGCTGCCAGCCAGACCAGAAACGTAGGATTCCGAGAAAAGTTAGCAATCGCGGCCAGGTAGAGTGGCAGAGCCATACAGAAAAGCAATATGTCTAAAGAGCCATGTTTCAGCAGATGCTGGTTCGTTGGTGCCCACCAGGCCACGATGCTAAGGCAACTACACAAGATAGCACCTGCCGGGTGAATTCCTGCAAGGCGGGCAGTCAATGCCGCCAGCAGCGGGGCCACCATGCACAGAAAAAAGATACCCCACTTGTAGGATGCAGGCACCGGGCCCAGAAGGTGCAGTAGTAGCTGTGCAGGCCGACTACTGCCTGAAAGTAATGGTGTTCTGGTATAGCCCGCCTGTAAAGTGGGGTCATAGTTTGAAATTGTTTGGCTTTCGTGCCAGGTGCGATAACCTTGAAAAGCGTGATAGCTGTTTTCTGGGTGCAAACCGTTAATAATGGGTCTGCTATCTGACAATTGGCTGAGTGTTATACTGTTGCCGAAAAGCTGTAGCGATAGCCATGCCTGTACTGCTAATGGAACCAGCAAAGCAATAAACCACATCGAGAGTGGTCGAGTTTCAGGTGTCGCACGTTCCGTGTGCATGCAATCCGTAAAAAGGTGGCCTCAGAATCCAATTTCAGAAGATAAACGAATCCTCCAAGTGTGAAAAGATCAGTTCTCATCAATTGTCCCGAATTGCCTATCTTTCCTAATCATGCCAAAAGTTACCAGTTTGCCGGTTTTTGCCTGCTTGACCGATTTCCCAGCGTAGAGCTATTTTGCCTGTGTCGATGAAAATGAGGAGAATTCACGAAGCAAAACGTGGGAGGATTCCACATGAATGATCGATATCAGTTGAGTTGTTGGCTGGCTATCACGTTAGTTGTACCATTATTGAGTGGGTGCCGGTCTACTTGGGAAAAAGGATATTGCAAGAATTGCCAGCCAATCGATGCCACGGTGGTGCAGGTTGAAAAATGCCCACAAAGCGGTTGCTATCATGTAAAATCCACATCGGAAGTGCCACCTTTGCACACGATGCCGACCACCACTATTGAAGCCAAACCTGCGACACCTGCTACTGTAGCACCAAAAGCAGAACCAGCTCCCAAGCCCGCCCCACTGCCGAAAATCGCTCCAGAAGTGGCAGTGCCCAAAGTAGATCCTATCCGTCCGGGAGTGGCATTCATTTCCAATATGCCTCAAGTGGGGATGATGTCTGCAAATTCTGAGAAAAAAATGAAGGATATGCCAGTGGTGCACCCGGTGCAGGCTCCAGAATTTGTGAAAACATCCACTGAAACAGCACCTTATTCGATGCCCACCACCCACCTGTATTCAAATGATTATTCAAGTATTACAGGAACAGCACTTTATTCCCACGTACGTAAAAATTGGCAACTTCGGTTCGCATCGGTGGATCAGATAGCAGATTTTGGTGGTAGCGTGACCCTGTTGTTGGGGCACCATGATTTTGATCGCAAGATGGACGGTAAAACGATTACGGTACGCGGGAAATTACTGCAATCAGACCCAGGAATCATTGCACCGAAGTACCACGTGGAAAAAGTGCTGAAAAATTAATTTTCTGTAATATTTGCCGTAAGTCCTTGTGCCATGCGTATTTCTTCGCCGTGGTTCACAGTCCAAGAGATTTTGTGGGTGACAGTTTCTATCAGCCCTGCGGCCGAAGGATGCCCGTTGCCACTTTTCTTTACCCCACCAAACGGCAGGTGGACCTCCGCACCAATGCAGGGGAGATTGACATAACCCATGCCGAAGTCACATTCTTCGCGAAAGAACCTCATTTTGCGATAATTTTCGGTAATGACCGCCATCGATAAGCCATAATCAGTGGCATTGTATATCTGGGCGGCGTGCTCATCGTTCCGAAATGGAATTACCGCCACGTGGGGGCCGAAAACTTCTTCCCGGATACAGCGAAGGCCCGGTTTGGCTTCTGTCTGATAAATAAATGGCTGCAAAAAACACCCTTTGTTCCCTGCGGGCTGGAATGTTGACCCATCCCGGTGCACGGTAACCCCCTCTTTTTTCGCTAGTTCGTTGTACTGAAGTACTTTTTCAACCGCACCGTGGTGGATGAGTGGCCCAGCGAAACAACGCTGATTCAAGGCGTCTCCAAATTGAACCCGATCGGCCATCTCACAGAAATCTTTGATAAATTTTTCGATACGTGATTCATGTACCAGAATTCTGCTGGCTGAAACGCACCGTTGTCCGGTGGTTTTAAAACTGCTGAGAATTGCCGCACGCACCGCCAGGTCAAGGCGGGCATCTTCACAGACAATGACTGCACTTTTACTGCCCATTTCTGCCGCCACAATCCGGTTGAAGTGTGAGGCGGATTCCAGTTGGATTTTCTGTCCAACTTCAAAACTACCAGTAAAGAGTACCACATTCGTGCGTGCATCCTCAACGAGCTGTTGCCCCACTGTGCCATCGCCATGCAGCAGTTGAATGGTACCTTGCGGGAAACCAGCTTGCTGAAACAATTCGACGATCAGTTGCCCAACCGCAGGGGAATCTTCCGAAGGTTTGAAAATGGCAACATTTCCTTCCAGCAATGAAGGCCCCAGCATCCACAACGGCACAGCGAATGGAAAGTTCCAGGGGGTAATTACTGCGGCAATTCCCCAGGGTTTACGACGTACGAAGGCATCTTTTTCTGGCAATTCTGATGCCAGCACATCTCCGTGCGACATGCGGGCGGTACCAAATACGTATTGCACCATATGCAGACCTTCAATCACTTCCGCCCGACATTCCAGAATGTTTTTTCCACATTCCCGTGCCATCAGGTGTGCAATTTCATCCAGTCGCAGTTCAATTTGTTTTGCAAGTTGCAGAAACAGTTCTGCTCGGTGGATGCGACTGGTGCGTCTCCAGATGGGAAACGTTTCCTGAGCAGATAACAGGGCAGTTTCGACTTCCGTGCTGTTTGCACACGGGAACAGGCCCACCGTTTCATCCCACTGACTGGGGTTGCGGCTTTCAAATAAGTTGGAACCAGCCTGCCAATGGCCTGCAATAAAGTGTTTTCCTTGAATAGCAGTTGACATGGTTTTACTCCTTCCAGCAGATCACGGTATACCGTTATTTTAACAATACAGGAAAGAGAAATGCGAACAGGCAGTTATTTACTGGCTGGTGTAATGGCGGATAGCTGGTCGACCAGGTGCGTGACACTGGGTTCCATCCACTGAGTCAACAGTGATGGCAGAATTCCCAATGCCACTGCCAGCACCACAAAAATGATCAGAATAGTAGCTTCTCTTGTGGAAACATCGGCATAACTTGCTGTTGTAGTCGAAGTTCCCAGGTATACTCGCTGCCACGTCCAAAGCAGGTAGGCAGCGGTCAGAATTGTTGCCAGAATTGCGATCACAGTCAGAATTGGCTGATAGTGCCAGCTTCCCAAAATCACAAAAACTTCACCGATAAAACCGCACAATCCAGGTAGTGCCATTGAGGCGAAAAACAACATCGCGCTGAAGCCAGTGAAAAAGGGCATCGATGTGTAAAGTCCGCCAAATTTACTAATTTCTCGGTGGTGGGCTCGTTCATAAGCAACCCCCACCACAAAGAACATGCCAGCCGATGTGATACCATGGGCAATCATCTGAAACATGGCACCGTTCATTGCCCACGACCAATAATTGGATTGCGAAGGTTCCGACCAGACAGCGATCCCAAAAATAACGTAACCCATGTGGCTGATGGAAGAATAAGCAAGTAATCTTTTGAAATCGGTCTGACCCATGGCCACCAGCGCACCATACACAATGGCAAATGCACCAATGCTTGCCACCACCAGGGAAAGCTGGTGGGCAGCCCAAGGGCAGATAGGATAAGCCAGCCGGATGATACCATACCCACCCAGCTTCAGAAGCACCCCAGCCAGCACCATACTGATCGGTGTGGGAGCTTCTACGTGGGCATCAGGCAGCCACGAATGTAGCGGGAAAATAGGTACCTTCACCGCAAAGCCGACAAACAGAAATGCAAACAGGATATATTGGTACGTTTTCTTGAAGAACGGCTGGTCGAGTGATGCAACGGCTCCTGCTTTCGAGTTACCTCGGCCAAACAATTCAATCGCATTCTCTTTGCCGGATTCTTTTACTTCCACCCGATCAATTTCACCATTGATCTGCAACATGGCAGCCTGACCCGCGCGTTGCAGGGTGGGAATATGAAAGGTGTGGTATTCCCCACTGAGTTGTCGGCCTTCCAACGGATTTTCCCGTTTTTGCTTGCTGATCTGGCTGTCGACCGCAGTACGGTCAACAAATGCCTTCATATCGGTAAAATACAGGCCGATTATCGCCAGAAGAATAAACAGGCTGCCCACTAGCGTATAGATAACGAATTTCATCGCCGCATACTTTTTTCGAGGCCCACCCCAGACACCAATCAGAAAATACATCGGGATCAGCATCATTTCGTAAAAGACATACAGCAGAAACAGATCCATTGCCAGAAATGTGCCCAAAACTCCGGTTTCCAGGATCAGCAGCAATGCGAGATAACTTCGCAGGTTCTGGGTTGTTTTCCAGCTCGCCAGCATCGCCAGAAAAATGATCACCGTAGTCAGAAGGATCAGCGACATTGAAATGCCATCGAGCCCCAATGAGTAGAAAATGTTGAAGCGACTGATCCATGGTACGCTGGCATACCAGTCGTTTGACAGGCGGGGCTCTGGCACTTCGGCATTCATACGACGTTGGGCTTCATCGGCACGGGCATCCAATTGGGTACTGGGGTGGGACAGACTGTTCAAACCACGGTCCGAATAGGTGTCCAGTAAGGCGTAATATTCCACAAGTAAGCAGAGTGAGATGGTCAGAGCAAGAGCGCTGCCCAGAAGTGCCCACCAGCGACATAGTTCCTGAAAACGTGCTGGTATCAGTAACGTCACCAGCCCGAAAATTGCAGGCAGGAAAATCAGCACCGACATCAACACCAGGTCGTATTCAATCATGTGAATCGTTCATCCTCAACGCGTGATGATTTTCTGTTAATCAGGCAGAACTAACAGCCTACCATGTCCATAAGGTTATCAACAGCAACAGAACCACTGTTGCCAGCAGCATTGCGGTCACGTAGCCGCGGATTGCCCCACTCTGCAGCTGTTTTAATTGCATACCGGCTGCAGCGAAACAATTTGCCATTGAATTAAAACAGCCATCAACGCTGGGCAGGCGGAATCGTGGGGATTGTTCCTGACTTTCATTTTTATCAAAGCGTGCTGTTAATGCTGATGTCCTTATCAGAGCACGAATTCCGATGATGGCATACAGCCGATCAATATACCAGGTTGCCTGGAAAGTACGCTGAACCAATGGGATCTGCATGGGCTTCATTCGTTGTTTGGCGTAAATCATTGTCGCAATCGCAAATCCTGCGAGCGTCATGAATAAGCCGATCCAGCCTGCCCAGTGGTTTTCCAGAGCAAGCGATGTCACCTGCTCGGGAGCGTGATCATGCAGTAAATGCCCCAGATAGCTGGCGTGGGCGTCCCAGAAAGGCCACCCCCAACCCACTGCAACGCTGAACAAAGCCAGAAAAATCAGTGGGATGGTCATACTGCGTGGCGATTCATGGGCGTGTTTTGCCTGTTCGCTGCGTGGAGTGCCGATAAAGGTCAGGTACCACATCCGAAACATGTAAAAACTAGTGATCCCCACTGTCAACATTGGGATCACAGCCAGCAACCAGTGGGATGAATGCTGGGCATAACCCAGCGCGTTTGACAAAATAGCGTCTTTACTATACCAACCGCTGAGAAAAGGAAAGCCGGCAATCGCCAGTACCGCAATCAGCATAGTGATTGCGGTAATTCGCATTCGAATGCGAAGACCACCCATTTTAGTCATTTCCTGCTCGTGGTGGCAGCCATGGATTACGCTACCAGAGCACAGAAACAATAGAGCTTTGAAAAAAGCGTGCGTCAACAGGTGAAAAGTGCCTGCTACCCAGCCACCAACGCCCAGGGCCAGCATCATATAGCCCAACTGGCTAACGGTGGAATAAGCAAGTACTTTCTTGATATCCGTCATTACCATCGCGGTACAGGCAGCTAGAAAGAGGGTGATGGTGCCTGTGTAGGCGATGACCAGGCGAACATCCGGATCGAGCAGCAGGTAACAGCGGGCAACCAGATAGACACCCGCAGCCACCATCGTGGCGGCGTGGATGAGTGCGGAAACCGGGGTGGGGCCTTCCATCGCGTCCGGCAGCCATGTCAGCAGTGGGAACTGGGCCGACTTGCCAACGCACCCAAGAAAGATCCCCAGGCCGGCGACCACCCACCATTCATGAGAAATGGGAAGTTTCTCATTTGTTACTTTTTCCGATAGCGTGGTGATATCGAAGGTGCCAAAGGCATGCCAGATGATCGCCAGTGCCACCAGAAAGCCAGCATCACCAATGCGGTTCATAATGAATGCCTTGTTGGCGGCACTGCCTGCACTGGCACGTTCGTGATAGAACCCAATTAAAAAGAAGGAACAAACGCCCACTAATTCCCATGAAATAAAGACTTGCAGCAAATTACTCGAAATCAGCAGGTGAAGCATCGAGAAACTGAACAGAGACAGAAACAGGTAAAACCGCCCGAATCGTCCCGGTCGCTTGACGTGGGCAACATGGTCATCTACGGTGGGCTTACTTTCTTCGTCCATGTAACCAAACGAAAAAATGAAAACGCATGTTGCAATCAGCGTCACCATCGCAAACAGGATGGCAGTTAAACCGTCGATGTGGTAGCCCAATTCCAGAGTACTGGCGGGGGAATCAGCGGGTTTGGAAAGTTGTACCCAACTGATTTTCTCCGACCAGCGTTCTACAAGTGCCGTAGAACTGTAAATATCTGTGTCCTGAAAATATCGTTGCAAACTGAGCAGGGCAATTAATGTACTGGCTGCGATGGCTACAGTGGCCAGTACCGCACCAGAGCGGATCGGCTGACTTCCACCGAGAAATAGATAAAGAAAACGGCACCATTGAACATTCACGTGACGTTGAAAAATCTGACGAAATGTTCCGCCAATCAGCAGTAAAACGAAGGCGGCCAGTGGCAACCCAGTTGCCAACAGGTAAAGACGGCCGGGATTCGCCATGAGCCAACTGATCATCGTTTCGTCCTTGCTTATCCCTTCAATTCATTGCCACGATCCACGTCGACCGTTTGGTAGTTGTTGTAAAAGTTCAGCACGATTGCCAACGCCACGGCTGCCTCACCGGCTGCCAGTACGATAACAATCAAGGTGAAAATCGAACCATCCAATTGAAAGTTCGGCACATAACGTGCAGCAGCCACAAAATTAATGTTGGCGGCATTCAGTACCAGTTCAATACCCATCAAAATGCCGATGGCATTGCGTTTGACAATAATGCAAAGCACGCCACAACAGAAGAGGAACGCACTGAGAACCAGAAAATGTTCCAGGCCCAAGGTGGTCATGGCGTGCCCCCTTTTCGTTTTTTGGTTCGCGCGAGGTATGCGGCACCGATCAACACCACCAACAGGTGGATTGACAGTATTTCAAATGGCAACAGATAATCAGTAAGGAATGCCACACCAATTTCACCATATGTGGGGAGTTTCTGTGGGGTATCCAGGGAAGATTTGACATTCGTGCAGTTATAAAGAATAATGGCGAAAAGGCTTACTGCCAGGATACTTACGACAACAGTTTCCTGCCATTTGTTCTGTAGTTGAAGCATCCGCCGTTGGGCGGTCAACATGATGCCGAACACCAGCAGTACCATAATTCCGCCCACATAAACGATCAACTGGGTGGTGCCTAAAAAGTCGGCTCCGACCAGAAAGTAAAGCATCGACAGGCTGATCAGGGTCAGTAAAAGCCAGAAAGCACTGCGCACAATGTTGCGGGTAAACAATACCCCCAGCGCGGTGCAGCAGATGCAACTGGCCACGACATAAAAAAGAAAAGTTTCCGTGTTCAACTTTTCCCCTCTGTGAGAGTTGCTGGCTGTAATTGCCATGCACCTGGCAACTGCCCATGCGTTGTGGCAATGGGAGCAACAAACATTCTGCCAACTATCAGAATAAGTGCAAGCAGGCTACTGATACTGATGACATACTGCCACATATTTTCAATGCCACTGGGCACAAATAACTCCCACAGACAGGTGCCGATCAACAATGCACAGGCAATAGGCAGGAAATATTTCAGGCAGGTAATCATTACCTGGTCAATCCGTAACCGTGGGAGTGACCAACGCATCCACATCATCACAAAAACGAAAAAGTACCCTTTCAGAATGAGCACAATTGCATTGAATAAGTGGCCAAACCAGCCCCACTGGGTGCTGGGGTCGAATGGCAGGAAACCTGTATGCCAGCCACCACAATAGAGCAGGGCACATACAGCAGAAACAGCGAACATGCTTCCATATTCCGCCATGAAAAAGAAAGACCAGCGTAAACCGGAATACTCTGTATGAAAACCAGCAACTAATTCACTTTCTGCTTCTGCTAAGTCAAAAGGAGCCCGCTTACAACTTGCGGTAGCCACCACAAAGAAAAGGAAAAAGCTTAGAAAAGAAAATGGATCGTGGAACATAAACCAATTCCAGAAATAGCCACCCTGTTGCTGACCGATCGTGTTTAAGCTGAGACTCCCTGCCAGAATAACAGGGATGACTACGCAAATGGATCGCGGAATCTCATAACTCACCACCTGGGCTGCTTCGCGGATGCCGCCAAAGAGCGACCATTTACTGCCAGAGGCATACCCCGCCAGGATGACGGCAAAAATTTCACTTGAAAGTATCGCCAGTACAAAAAATGCCGAGACCTGTAATTCAATGCCAACCAGATCAGTGCTGAAAGGCAGAGAGATAAACGCACAGAAAGAGGCTACAAACCCAACATAAGGCGCAATTAAAAACAAAAATCGATCAGCAATGGTGGGGCGTGTGTCTTCTTTTACAAGTAATTTAATGCCATCAGCAATCGTCTGCAGCCAGCCATATTTCCCCCCAACGCGGGTGGGGCCGAGGCGGTCCTGAATCCGACCGGATACTTTTCTTTCCAACCAGATGAAAAATAATGCAGATACAGCAATGAAAGAGAGGAACACAATACCCACCAGCACGGCGAAAGCCACTTGATCGAAAGGTGGGGGAGAAAGTGAAAATACTTTTTCACAAAGTGGGTACTCGCCAGTAAAGTTCCATTGAGAAATGTTATTTGTTTCCAAATGGGCAACAAGTACCGAAAAGAACGCCCGCCAGGATTCTAAAGAGGCGGATTTGATGAGAATTGTCTCATTTTGTTCTGCAGTTGTTGTAGGCACGTTGAAATGGCGGAATCCGGCACAACTGAGGGGAACGGTGTTGAAAATTTCAAAAAATTTTTTAAGTGCTTATGAAATCAATACTTAAAGCGGATTTTTTTGCTGTAAACCCAGAAAAAAGTGAAAATTTCTTTTCAATCAGCCACCTCAAAAGGATATATTATTACATGTGAATTTATTTCCAGTATTTGGAATCTGTTTGCTGGAAACTCATACAACGTAAAGGATAGTGAAATCTGATCAACAATTAAGTGAAATGATGCTATGCCTGAACGAAAATCTATTGTCACACAACCGGTAAACTCTGCCTATGTGCGGTTGGATCAGATTGCGTTTGCTGTATTGCTGATGCTGATCTGTGCTCGTCCAATGGTGCCCAGCCTCGATCCAGGGCAGTTACAACTTTCGGGCAGCATGGGCAGTGTGTGGTTTGCAATCATTTGCAATCTGTTGCTGGTAGTGACGGCATTCTATCAATCAGTTTTTCGGCAGATTCGCTTAGGACTTGCCGAGTTCACTTGCTTGGGCTTGTTGTTGTTGGGTGTGGTCACTGTTTATTCGGGCATGCACCAGGGTGGCTATCTAAGCCCGGCGATTTTTCAGGCACTGGAGTGGTATTCGCTGGGGTGCTTGTTCTTATTAGTTCGATTGCTTGCAGATACGCCAGCACGCATCAGGACAGTCTGGTTGGTTTTGTTGGCAACAATAATCTCCCAACTGACCGTGGGTGCCTACCAGGCATGGGCCCCAAAACTGAAGTTGCCCTCTTTGACAATCAATGATCTGCCCAACGAAGGTCTGTTGGTAGGCGATCTGACCGCACAATGGTATCCCACCTGGTTGACCGCACAGATCAATGGCGGGTGGATCCATCGGCTGGATACGTTATTGATGTTCAGCATTCTGGGCCTCATTCTGGTGCTGCCTTTGGCACAGAATCGACGTTTCCACAAATGGTTGTTTCGTTTCCTGTTCCTTGGCATCTTCTGTTGTACCGTCGGGTTATTGAGTAACAATCTTCCACAAATGCCTACAACAGCATCGCTGGCACCTTGGAAAGGTCAGCCGATGCTTGGAATTGGTGTTGATCGTCTGCAGCATATGAATGTGGGATCGGATTCTGAAGTAGCCCCCACCGCACCATGGTTGATTTACCTGCTGGTGAGCACTGGTATCATCGGTGCGTTGCTGCTTGTATTGACGGTAATCAGTACATGGCTGCCTGCCTGGGCCAAAAATCGCCCAGCAGGTCATGTGGATTCTGCCTCGGAGGTGCCGAAATGGAATTGTGATACAGCAAAATCAATTCGTATTTCAATTTATGCCGCTGGCACCTTGGGCCTGTTGATGGGGCTGCTGTGGCAGGCCGGGCAACTGGCACCCGAACAGCCACCGAAAGCGATTGAGACATTAGGTATGCTGGCAGCAATTGGTGGTGTTGTGTGGTTTCTTGCTGTTGCGTTACTGGAACAAGCCAGTATGCACACCGATCGGTTTTCGCTGCACTTACGAGTATTTACTTTCGTGCTGCTGCTGGCAGGCTTGATTTATCCTGGTGTTGGGCATTTTTCACTGTTGGCAGTCCTGGTAATCTGTTGGGCACGTGCCGGGAATATGGATTCCCAGACCCCAACGCGTAGACCCACTGGTGCAGTACGCTGGCTGATACTTGGCATTGCAATGCTTGGCCTGGTGCTTCTTTTAGTGGTTGGGCTGCCATTAATGAATGCAACTGATCATTTTCGGTTTGCTCGCCTGGCCAGTTTTCACTTGAAGGAATTGCACCGTGGAACGGAAGGTCTGCCACCAGGACCGCTCCGAACGACACGAGTGGCTACGGCCCACGATCATTTGCAGAAAAAAGTTTTATTACCTTTGAAATTAGCGGAGAAAGAACTTCCGGGGAACGCACCACTGCAATTGGAATTAGCCCGCATCTATAAACAAGCGTGGGAATACGAACTGATATTGGACCCCACCAATGCTGCAAAAACAGCAGAGTTAATTTTTAGACACGCAGAACTGGCAATCAAAGCAGATCCCCAGTGCCGTGCTGCACAAATTATTATTGTGGACTCGCTGTTCATGATGATCCAGCGATCCACTAAACGACTGCCCGAACGGATCAAAGCGCTGCAAAGCAGAATGCCCCAGTTGGAACAGCTTCAGCCCATGCGTGCGTTGCAGATGAACTACCAGTTGGTAATATTGATGCTGGAAAATAACCTTATTTCCGAAGTAGTAGCGATGGTGGATCACCTGATTGATTTGCACCACCGTGCAGTTGCGGGTGGAAAACCTGGTTTATCGAAAGATGAGATCCAGCGGCTGTTCAATCAATCAAAAGAGCGTCTAACTGAGATGCCTGATTCGCTGTTGAAACTGTGGACGGAACAACCCGCAGGGTAGGGGAGATATAAGTTCCAGTGTTCGCTTACACAAAATGGATAATTTGGTCAAGCGGAGGGAGAGAGATTCGAACTATTGCAAAAAACCCCTAGAAAATACGAGAGATCATAAACCAGTGGTTGCAGAATCCGACGCAGTAGAAGAATTATTAAAAAAACTACCTGCTACTCATACTTATTCACATCTTTATCTACCTTCTGAATTATTACGATTACTACTTGATTGGACCTCTCTACCGACAAATGAACAAAATTACATATTAGATATGATCAAATATCACCAATTAAATAAATGACTGACTACTATTTCTCTTTGCGTATGACACATGACAAAATGACAAAACCCCCGAAAACTCCGGAGTTTGTCGATCTACGTGTCATAAAGTGCTACCGAAACAGGGGGTTCTGTCATAAACGCTGACTGCGAATTGCCATAGGTACTACCGGGCAGATTGGTTCTCTTTGAGGCCACGGGAGCTATCGGATACCCAGACACACTTTCTTTCTGTGAAAAAAAATTTTGGAAACCTGAAAAATGTTCATCGGATAGCTTCGGAGGCAGGATAATCGCCACCAGATCAATCAGGATCGAATATAATTTCTTAGCCGACAAACTTGTCGGAAAATAGAAATATCGCCACAGGAATCGAATAATCGTGATTGGTGGCACTAGATCAAAAGTGAGAGCAAAATGGATATTAAAATGAGAAACCCTTCAGAATTGCGACCCGCACATGGGAGTGCATCGATTCCAGAGGCAGCCGCACAGGCCACTTGTACAGTAGTCCGCAACTGGGGAATCCGTCCACCAATAGTAGTGAACACCCGCGATGAGGTGCTGCTTGGCCTTCCTCGATAGCAGGCCGCGATTCAGTTGCAACTGAACGAAGTGCCAGTCGTCGTGCTGGACCTGATCCCCAGCCAACAAGAAACACTCGTCCGAGCAGTCCACTACGCGTTCCGCACCGATCCAGCGGTGGCCGATCTGCCACCCGAAGTCCAAGATCTGCTGGCACTCGAATACGACCTCTCGGACCTGGGTTTCGACTGGCAGGCACTTTCGGAGCAACTGGAAGGGGTCTTGGCTAAAAATTGAAGCGATACACTGATCCAGTAGTCTAAGTTTTTTAGCTGCAAACGCTCTAAACCTTGCGAGTGAATCCAGTTGCTCTACTATTCAGGCAGGTCTCTCATGAAGACAATCGGTGTTGAACTCATGCACTAGGTTTATCATGTCGGGCAATCAGCAACGCTGCGATGGCGGTGGCATCAGGGGGATTGAGTCGCGCGAGCAGCCCACAAGCGTGGATCGCGGTGCGGATGTCCCGGCCAGCAAGAGGAAGATAGAGCTTGAAGGCAGCATAGTCACGCTGCTCCACAATCCGCTCCGCGATGGCTGGTAGGTACTCATCGACATCGATCAGTATTTTCATGCCCGTAGCAACACCCGAGTAACTGAATCCAGCTGAGGCTTGGTTTACGGCGATTTCTCTCAAGGCCCTGCTGCGTTCCTTCTCTTTAGAGATGGCCTCAGCGGTCTGGATGGCCTTGTTGAAAGTATCTGTTGCTCCGTCCATGTTTCCCGCTTGAGCTTGGTTTACGGCGATCTCTGTCAAGGCCCTGCTGCGGTCCCACTCGTCAGAGATGGCCTCAGCGGTCTTGATGGCCTTGCTGAAAGTATCTGTTGCTCCGTCCACGTTTCCCGCCTGAGCTTGGTTTACGGCAATCTCTGTCAAGGCCGTGCTGCGGTGCCGCTCGACAGAGATGGCCTCAGTGGTCTGGAGGGCCTCCTCCACATTGCCTGCCTGAGCTTGGGCTGAGGCGATCGCACTCAAGGCGTAACTGCGGTACGATTCGTTAGGGATGGCCTCAGTGGCCTGGAGGGCCTCCTCCACATTGCCTGCCTGAGCTTGGCATACGGCGATTTCTCTCAAGGCCCTGCTGCGTTGCCACTCCTCGGAGATGGCCTCAGCGGTCTTGATGGCCTTACTGAAAGTATCTGTTGCTCCGTCCACGTTTCCCGCCTGAGCTTGTTTTACGGCGATCTCTGTCAAGGCCGTGCTGCGGTGCCACTCGTGAGAGACGGCCTCAGCGGTCTGGAGGGCCTTGCTGAAAGTATCTGTTGCTCCGTCCACGTTTCCCGCCTGAGCTTGTTTTACGGCGATCTCTGTCAAGGCCATGCTGCGGTGCCACTCGTCAGAGATGGCCTCAGCGGTCTTGATGGCCGCGTCCACGTTTCCCGCCTGAGCTTGGTTTACGGCGATCTCTGTCAAGGCCGTGCTGCGGTCCTTCTCGTCAGAGATGGCCTCAGTGGTCTGGAGGGCCTCCTCCACATTGCCTGCCTGAGCATGGCATACGGCGATTTCTCTCAAGGCCCTGCTGCGTTGCCACTCCTCGGAGATGGCCTCAGCGGTCTTGATGGCCGCGTCCACGTTTCCCGCCTGAGCTTGTTTTACGGCGATCTCTGTCAAGGCCGTGCTGCGTTCCTTCTCGTCAGAGATGGCCTCAGCGGTCTTGATGGCCGCGTCCACGTTTCCCGCCTGAGCTTGTTTTACGGCGATCACCCTCAAGGCCGTGCTGCGGTCTTCCTCGTCAGGGATGACCTCAGCGGTCTGGATGGCCCCAACCAGATCCCCCGCCTGAGCTTGGGCTGAGGCGATCTCCCTCAAGGCCGTGCTGCGGTACTCCTCTCTAGGGATGGCCTCAGCGGTCTGGATGGCCTTACTGAAAGTATCTGTTGCTCCGTCCACGTAGCCTGCCTGAGCTTGGGCTGAGGCGATCTCCCTCAAGGCCGTGCTGCGGTACTCCTCTCTAGGGATGGCCTCAGCGGTCTGGATGGCCTTACTGAAAGTATCTGTTGCTCCGTCCACGTAGCCTGCCTGAGCTTGGGCTGCGGCGATCTCCCTCAAGGCCTCGCTGCGTTCCTTCTCGTCAGAGATGGCCTCAGCGGTCTGGATGGCCCCAACCAGATCCCCCGCCTGAGCTTGGGCTGAGGCGATCTCCCTCAAGGGCTCGCTGCGGCGGTACCGCACTTGGATGGCCTCAGCGGTCTTGATGGCCGTGCTGAAAGTATCTGTTGCTCCGTCCACGTTTCCCGCCTGAGCTTGTTTTACGGCGATCTCTGTCAAGGCCATGCTGCGGTGCCACTCGTCAGAGATAGCCTCAGCGGTCTTGATGGCCGCGTCCACGTTTCCCGCCTGAGCTTGGTTTACGGCGATCTCTGTCAAGGCCGTCCTGCGGTGCCACTCGTAAGGGATGGCCTCAGCGGTCTTGATGGCCGCGTCCACGTAGCCTGCCTGAGCTTGGGCTGAGGCGATCTCTCTCAAGGCCCGGCTGCGGTCCTTCTCGTCAGAGATGGCCTCAGTGGTCTGGAGGGCCTCCTCCACATTGCCTGCCTGAGCTTGGCATACGGCGATTTCTCTCAAGGCCCAGCTGCGTTCCTTCTCGTCAGAGATGGCCTCAGCGGTCTGGATGGCCTTGTTGAAAGTATCTGTTGCTCCCTCCACGTTACCCGCCTGAGCTTGGGCGACGGCGATTTCTCTCAAGGCCCTGCTGCGTTCCTTCTCGTCAGAGATGGCCTCAGCGGTCTTGATAGCCTTGTTCAAAGTTTTTTTGGCCTCCTCCACGTTGCCCGCCTGAGCTTGGGCGACGGCGATCTCCCTCAAGGCTTCGCTGCAACTCCACCCCCTAGGGATTGCCATTGCGGTCTGGAGGGCCTTGCTGAAAGTATCTGTTGCTCCGTCCACGTTTCCCGCCTGAGCTTGTTTTACGGCGATCTCTGTCAAGGCCGTCGTGCGGCCCCACTCTTTAGGGATGGCCTCAGCGGTCTTGATGGCCGCGTCCACGTTTTCCGCCTGAGCTTGGTTTACGGCGATCTCTGTCAAGGCCGTCGTGCGGTCCCACTCTTTAGGGATGGCCTCAGCGATTCGGGAGCATACATGCCAAAGTTCTTGCCAATTGGTCTTCAGCATGGCATGATCTATTGATGCTCGCAGTTCCGGTTCGTTCAACGTGGGATTGTATTGTTTCAGCAATTGTTCAACGACCTTGACATATATCTGTTGCGGAAGCAGGGCCATAGCTGCTTCCAGAAATTGCGGAAACACCTCAGGAGTGAGCCATGTCAGCAGATCACAAGTCAAATCGGCTTTCCAATTATCCAATATAGGATTGGCCCTCTGAAATAAGCGGCGCAGGACGGTCGGGATGGCATCGGTTTGGTGGCGGTGGCTCATTTCCCACGCCAGCAGCAGATACCACAGTACCCGGCGTTCCGCGTCTTGTAGGTCGGCCAGCGTCATGGCCCCATCAAGTTTGCCAGCACGGAGCAACTCCAGCGGTGAGGCGTTATGGAACTGCTGATAACCATCCGCGAGGCGAAGCACGGCCTCGGCCATCCGAACTCCGCTGTCCTGCTCGCAAGCCCCAGTCAGGGCGTGCTGCAACGTGCGGATATTGGCGGATGGATCGGTTGGCAGTTCCCTGCGCTGAGCAGCTAGAAACTCCTCGTCTTGGGCCAGCGAGGTCAGGTTGTCGTAGCGTTTCTCTTGCAGCAGATGTTCGCTGCCATGCAGTAAAACGTATTGCCTGGCATCGCTATCGATGGGAAGTTTGAGCCAATCCAACGTCATTTGAACGAAGACTTCGCGTGCTTTGCGATTCTGAATACGTCGGCGGTCAGTACGATCCTCGCGGATGTGATCACGAAATGTTAAGTGGTAGGGCTCGTAGCCAAGTTTCCCATCGGCAAGTTGTACTGGGCGCAGAATGCTCCCCACACGGTCTATGACAGATCGCAGTCGATTGCGACTATATGCTGGATCGACTCGGTCGAGCACTTCGCGGCGTGCAAGCAGCTCCAGCAAAAAATCTTCTGTGGGCGGCTCCAGTGCCCAAGCACAGACCGCAATCAGTGGAGAAGGAATTGCATCCTCGTCATCAGCCTCAGCTTGTTTGAGCAGTTTCTCGAAGTAATCCTCCAACTTGTTCGGCAACCGGGAAGGCAAGGTGCTATCAAGAGGCAGTTGGCCCGAAAGCAAATCTTCACAGACGAAGTGAACGTACAATGGCAGGCCCGCAGCTCGGGCGGCGATTGCGTCGACAAGCTCATTCTTCGTTCCGTCATCTGCATCTTCGTCCTGTCTCAAGAGATCTTTCAGGCGGCTGCCAATGCGGGCATCGATCATCTCACGGATTTCCGTCGATGCCATCCCCGGTAATCCACCTGGAAAGACATGCTGGCAGCGGTCTGTGGCGAAGATGGTTGGGATCTGGTCGCCCTCGTGGCGGCCAACGCACAGCCAGATGGCATGACCAAAGTGCCAGTCGGCAATCGATCGCACAAAGTCACCATCGGAGCGGGCAATCTCGTCCATGCCATCAAGAATGAACAGCACCTGGCGCTCAGGATTCCGAGTATTAGCATCCCGGAGTAAATCGAGAAACTGAACGAGCAACTGCGAAGGATCGAGAGACGGGAAGGTCGGCTCGGAGCGTAAGCCGAATTTCGGATCGCTCAAGGTACGAATGGCGTGACGGAAGAAGGCGTGCCGGTTGCAGCGGTCGGCATCGTTGGCCCGGAACCGCCAGAACACGGTGATATACTGGTTGGAGCCAAGTTGATTCTGGGCAAACTTGGAGATCAAATAGCTCTTGCCAATGCCACCAGGTCCGGACACCCACAGCACCCCGCAGGAGGCTTTTTTTACTACCTTTTTCAGTTCCAGCAGTTGCTCTCGTCGCCCACACATTGCTTTTGCTTCGGCAGCAATGTCGCCTGCGAAGTCAGCGGTAATACCTACCGATTTCTCCGTGGGACGGTCGAGACGGAAGAAGGCTCGAAAGGCAGCGAGCTGGTCGGTTGACTGATGAATCGGCAGATCACTACCGAGAGCAGCATAGAGTAGGCGGCGTTTTTCTGCCCGAAAGTATATTTGTGGGGTTGAGCTTTGGCTGGTAACGATCGAACCGAAACCTGGCATTGTCGTGGCTGCGAAATCACACAGTGGCCAGAGGTCGATCCATCGATTCTCCCGGAGGAGTAAAACACGACGATTGAGGCCAGTAGCTGCCAGGTTGTCGCTGAGTTCCGTAGCTAGAGGTATGATTTCACCTTGTCGACCGTCTGGTTCGATGTTGTGTGCGATGCCATTTTCAAACCAGACCAACTTGCAATTGGCGAGAAAAGCGAGCAGGTCGATCAAATCTGCAACTTTCGGTTCCCACTCCTCGAGCAGGCGTTCCGCAGCCTTCTGATTGATACTTCCGCCGTGGGCAAGAGTATTGCGAATATGTAACAGTGAAGCGGTCCAATCGACTGGTTTCTCGGGAGAATATTCAAAAAGTGTCTCCGAGATTATTCCAAACTCGGGCAGCACTAGCTGATCAGAAGGCTGGAATTGGTCGGTCAGGTCTTTCAGCAAACCAAGCCATTTGCCCAGGCTTGGCCCTTCAATTTCTGGCGCTATCGTGGATATTGCGGTATCGAATCGGGCGTCTCCATCAGGTAATGCTCGAAATTCAGCCAAAGTAACTGCGGTACCAAAACGGAGCAGGATTTCATAGACCTCACACAAAGTCCATAACTTCAAACGTGGGTTTGTTTCTTCTTGAAACTCCTGCCACTTGATGGCCAGAAAGGCGGGTAAGTGGGATGGGACATTCATCATTTCTCTCCCAACAGCTGGGTAAGATCCTGGAGTGTGATATGTGCACGCAGCCACGCTAACAGTTCATCCGTGGTGCCGGATTGATCAGTGAGGTGCTGCTTCAGCACGCCGATGGCCCGGCCCGATTGCCCGAGTTCGGCAGCGTATTGACGGGCAGCATTACTGATGTTCGCTTCTCTCTCCTTCTTCATTTCGGCTGCTTTTGTCAAATCCGGGTAAAGCCGTAGTCCATTGAGGAATGCCAGGGTGGCTTCAGCCCACTCACTCACCGGTTGGCTTTGCTTCACACCCCGCGCAGCCAAACGGTCAGCATAGCCGTGCAGCAGAAGCAGTGGCAGCAATTCCGCCCCGACTTTTGCGATTTCTTCATCGAGTAGCTTCAGTACATCTCGATTCGGTTCTCCATGTCCAAGTTGCTTGAGCCCGTTCAAGAGATTTGGATCGGAGAACAATCGATTTCCCAACAACTGATGGCTGGTATGATGATACCGGATCAGGTCGCTGAGAAATGTGCGGTCAGTACTGTTCGGAAACCACGCTGACAGGTGCCGCCCGAGCAGTGAAACACCGTATACCTCGTGGCCAATAAACTGGACTTCCTGCGTTTCTCCCTTCTGGCGTACGGTGCGGGTACCCGGCTTACCTACATCGTGCAGCAGGGCACACCATTTCAGCAGGAGTCGAAGCTTTTCTACTGAGGAAGCCTTGTTGAACAGCTCCGTTAAATAGGATTGCAATTGTGTTGGCATATCACCAGTCAGCCAGTCACAATTTAGTGGCTTCGCACTCTGGTAAGAAAGCATGGGTGGCAATGGCATCCCTGCCGCTGCCATTTGCTTCGATACCTTTTCATCCAACCAGGCGGGGTGGCATAGTGCCTTGAAAGGGTCTGCCAGAATGGCTTCCACGTAGGCCAGTACGGAAAGCGTGTGTTGATAGGCATCCAGATGGTGGTAATTCCCTTGCAACACCCCTTGCAACTCCACCACCGGCTTCAGCAAATCTCGGCCATCAGATGTCTGGCATAAGTAGTGAACACGCCCACTCGCGCCCTCTTCAAGAAGCAAATCTGCCGAAATCAGGCGAAGAGGGTCATACGGCAGCTGTCCCCGATCGAACGGAGTTCGGCCCAGAATATGGTCCAGGGATTCTTCGAGCACCCAGAACAGCCCCATACACCAGCGGAGATTACCCGCGCCCATGGAGGCTTTGGGTTGAGCAGAAAGAGGTAATAACCGCAAGACAGTCAAATAAAGCACCGCCAGGTAATCACGTCCATCGACGAATTCTTTCAGACACCAGCGTCGAGCCAGCGTGCGGAGTTGGACAATACAACTGGCGATCTTGTACAGCTCGTCCGGATTTGCTCCGATTCCCGCTGCCAACTGGCGTACTGGTTCCAGGCTGCTCTCACTACCATGGAAATGGGCCAGCAATAACCGTTCGAGTTGCTCTGCTAATGGCCCGACATTGCTGCTGCCTTCGTTCAATTCGATGCACCACAATCGGAGCATGATTTCCATCCGTGCATAATCGGCGAGAACTGGACCAATGCCTGTATGCTCGAAATCAATCAGCCAGATATTCTCAGCATCGCAGAGCACATTGCGGGGATGAAGATCACCATGTGTCAACGAATAGTAGGCATTCATCTTCAACAATTCAAAGAGCAAGCCATCCGTCCGATCACCTTTCCCCATCAAATGATGACGAAGATGGGCCGTATTTCCAAAAGGAACTTCCCATCGTAAATGGGCAGAAAATTCCTGCCGTCCGGGCGAAGGGGCTCCGGTCCAGGTCGGTTGATCCCATGTCACCGTTGCATCACGGTTTTCTTTCTGGAAGTTAAACTGACCAAACAATAACCAGGTTGCGGAGGTGTTGGCTGGATGAACATCTGAAGGTGGCAGACCATGCTGGAATTGAAAAACGCGAGGCCACTGGGCCAAGGAGAGGGCTTGAACATTGTTGTGCCAACTGTCGAGGTGGCCATACACCTGATCCAGTAATTTCAGGCAACGGTCCAGGTCACTACAGCCGCGAATCACTTTGTCCAGCGGCTCTGCCTTTAACGTGTCGCCGCCCAGGAACGAACCAATTAAGGCAGCAAGGGGCTTGTCTTCGCCGGATTCGCTCGAGTGGACGACGAGGAACTCTTCGAGTTGGGCGATGAACGGGCTTTGCCGATCCCGCAAAAACAGGTTGTATCGTGTCCATTCTTGCCGAAGTTTTTCTGGTCGATCGGTTTTAACCAGCAGCGGTGAGCCCCATGCACCATTGAGTACGTCGATCGGTCCACTGGTAGTCAAGTCTGGGTCGTTGGCTACGGGAGGGGCTTTCAATTTTGGGCGGAACACCAGGACATCACTCCCGGACAGCCCGCCACCGAGCCGCTTTAATCCGACGAGTTCGGAATAGCGTTGATAGGCCCGCCACAGCAATGCCGCCTTGGCTGACGGTGCCAAGGACCACCCTGGTTCGCCGAGTCGCAGCAGGCCATCGACAATAGTACAGTTTACCCAGCGGATGATTGACCCTTCGCGGGCTTCTTCAAAATCCGGGCCAGATGTACTTTCAATGGCCACATTTCGATGGTGCGACATGGATGGTTTTCCTTATTCGAGTGGAGGAATGCTACCGAAAAGTGTTCGCAAAAACTCAGCGAGACCGTGCGAGGCGGCGGTCAGCAGTTGCTCCCGCTGCTCGGCGGAAAGGCGAACGACGCTGTCAAGCAAGCTGTTCAGTTGCTGTTGGTCGAGTGGCGTGATTTCGGATGCTCGCTGCTTGGCGATGAACGCCTGAAGGCCCAGTCCCAAGACACTGGCCGCCGTCGGCCAATCGGTTTGGGTGATGGCCACGTAGATGCGACTATGCACCCCTCGCAGCAGGTAGGGCAGAATCTGCGGCTGGCCGTTCTGGAAGAGTTGGAAATACAGGCGGATGACCTCGTCGAAGCACACCGTCACATCTCTCTCTTCGCCCATGTGAACCAACGCTATCCCCTTATTCATCAGCGACTTAGCTAGGGTGTTAGCCAATTCGCCCCGCCCCGAATTGACCATCATGCGAAGGATGGCAATCCCCTTGTCGTAACAGGCTATTGCCTCCGGCCACTGTCCCACATCGTCGTGAGCGTTCCCCCTGTTCACGAGTGCAGAGGCCAAGGAGTCAGTCAACTCGGTCCTACCACTCTCCACCAGTTGGCGTAGGCTGACGATGGCCTCGTCGTAGCATGCCACCGCCTCTGGGAAAAGGCTGGACCTGGTAAGGGCGTTTCCCTGATTGATTAGGGCTTGAGCTAACCTGGATGCGAGTTCTTTCCGCCCGTTCTCTACCAACTGTCGGAGGATAGAGATGGCTTCGTCGTAGCATGCCACCGCCTCATGAAGTTGGCCCATCTCGTCGAGTGCGAGCCCCTTGCTCACGAGAGCGTAGGATAGATCTGTGGTCAACTCAGTCTGCCCGTTCTCCACCAACCGGCGGAGGCTGGCGATGGCCTCGTCATAGCATCCCACCGCCTCATGAAGCCGACCCATCAGTTGGAACGTTTCACCTTTCCCCTTTTGTGCGAGGAGCAATTCGTTAGCCCGGTCGGACTGATCGCCATTATTCAGCGCGCTGTGGATTGCGATCGCCTCGTCGTAGCAGGGCATCGCCTCCTGCAATCGGCCCAGTTCTTTGAGTCTATTCCCCTTGCCAACGAGAGCGTTAATCAAACTATTTGCAAAATGATTATGCACCTTGTCGTATAGCTTGCCATGGATAATAATGTTGTCGTTATGGCTCGCCATATCGGGTACTTGGTCCATCTCTGACAGCAGTGTGCGAATGATCCTAATAGCCTCGTCGTTACATGCCAACGCCTCTTCCAAATGTCTGAGTCCACTCAGCGCTACCCCAAAGTTATTGAGAACGGACACCAAGTCGAAAACCAACTCAGTACGTCCACAGTCGACCAGACTCCGATACAGCACAATGCACTGGCCGAACAAATCCACTGCGAGTTGATGACGGGAGTGTAGTTCAAGTTGACTCGCGGGTCTCCACATGCCCATCGCCAGCGACTCATCGCTCCGCAACACCTTCGCCTCGACCGTCATCCCTGCTACGTCGCAGTGCCAGAGCACGAACCGTACGTCGTACAGATCGGCGTCTTCGGCCGGGTCGAGGTCTTTCCACTCGGTCTTGTTGTGCCGCAAGGCCACGGTCGCGATCGTGCGGTGGGCTTCCTTCAGTCGCTCCGCTTCGTGTGCCTCCGCGAAGCGCACGAACGCCTCGTGGGCGATCTTGTACCGCGGTTCGGGGTCGTTGCTCAGGCCCTCGTGCCAATCGCGGTGGCGGAGTTGCCGCACGAAGTCGCGGAGGTCGTTCAGCGCCGTCGTCAGCCGGTCGGCCGGGATGCCCCACCGCTCGATCTGCTCCCGCGTGACCGGCACTCTGGCGGCTGTCAGCAGCATCAGCAGTTTCAAGTAAACGCTGTCGAACAGGGTGTCGCCCACCCGCTGGCGGATGCGGTCGAGGAACGCCGGGTAGAAATGCTTGGCCGGCGGCAGGTCGGCGGTGCCGGCGAACACCCCCTGCCGCAATGCCGCCACGAAGTGCCACGCGTACAGGAACACCCCGCCGCTGCGGGCGAGGATCTCTGCGACCGCCGTGGTGTTCTGCCGTTCGAGATACTCGCTGACAAGGGCTCGGTTGTCGGCCGAGGTGGGGTCGAGGGTGAGGCGGAGGGCGTCGGCGGAGAGGGCGTGCCAGCGGGCGTCGGCGCGGGGTTTCAGTTCGCCCCCGCGGGCGGTGAGCACGATGTGCAGGTTCGGCGGCAGTTTCGCCGCGTTGGGCAGCAGGTCGGTGATGAGCGGGGTGGTCGGGTCGGAGTCGGGCAGTTCGTCCAGCCCGTCGATGACGAGGATCGCTCCGGGCCGGCCGGCGAGCACGGTGGTGAAGTAGTCGACGAACTCGGCCTGCAACTCGCCGGCAGTCTTCGCCCCCTTCGCCTGCGGCTCGAACGTCCGCTTGTCGGCCGGCAGCAGTTTGTCGTGTACCTGCCGGTTCAGCTCGATGAGGAACGAGGCGAAGTGGCTCAGGTCGCCCGGCCGCACATAGTACGCCAGCACCTTCAGGCCGAGGTCGGTCTCCTTTTCGGCCAGCCCGCGGGCGAGGTACGACTTGCCCGTCCCCTCCGGCCCGTCGAGCAGGACGTACCCCTTCTGGGTGGCGTCGAGCCGCTTGCCAATGGCGTCGAGCAGGTAGGCCGGCCGCAGGTACTCGCGGTCGAAGTCGCGGAACAGGATGGGGATGCCCTCCAGCAGTTCGCCGGTGTCGTACAGCCGCCGCTCCCACTTGAACTCGGCCGGCAGCCACCGCTTGAGCGCGTCCAACTCCGCCCACTCCCGCTTCTTCCCCTTGGCGCCGGCGAAGTATTCGAGCAGCACCGTCTCGTCGGCCGACTTCTGGCGGTCGAAGAAGAAGGCGGCCGGGTGGTCGCACTCCTTGCACCGCTGCACGCTGAGCAGCGGGCCGAAGCTCAGCTCGGTGCCGGCGTTCACCAGGAAGAGCAGCAGGGCGTGGCCGAGTGGGTCGTGCTGGTGTCGGTCGCGCTTCGGCTCGAACTCGCACCCGCTCCAGTCCACCGTCTGCCCGTCGGCGGTGCGGGCGGTCAGCACCCACCCGGCGAACACCGGCCGCAACGCCTCGTACAGGTCGCACAGTTTCTTCGCCCACTCGGCGGCTTGGTCGGCGTACCACGGCCGGTCTTGCTTGAACACCCCGTGGCCGAACACGTCGTTCCGCCAGGTGGTGAACCCCTCCGTCGCCTGGAAGTGAGCAGTGGTGCGACTGCCGCCGTGCTTGCGGAACACGTCTCGCAGTGCAGGCAACCGTCGCCCGGTGGCCGCGGGGTCCGGAAGCGTGAGGATGAGTGCGTCCTTCCACCCGCCGATGGCCACTCCGCGATCCGAGAGTAGCCCAGCGGCAACCTTCTCGGCCACCGCCTGGTCCGGGTTAGCTTGAAGGAAGTCGGCCACGCTCACACACGCACAAAACTTGATCGCCACCTCCCATGCATCCCGAACCGCCCACACCGCTTCGATAGGCTGCTGCCTTTCGAACGTGCTGATGATGCGAACATATGTCAGTGCCAACGGAAAAGGGGATTTGTGTTCAACCCAGTCGAACTTGGGTGGTAGATCGGAAAAATATTGCAGGTTATCCATGGGCGGGCCCAAAAATAGAACTTTAAAAATATTATCATCATGTTAACAACCAATTAGTTAAAATGCATTCATCTTTTGCGACTTTCTTGGCGGAATTCGACTACTCATCGGCCAACGAGTATTCTGAATTGAAGTGACTGATGGCAGATATTTGCGGGTACTATTTCAGGTGAAGCCAATGCGAGTTGATTCAGATCGATCTTCTCTAACTTTTGTGAAACCATTCCTGTATGATCACCAACAGAGCGAACTGGTTCTTTCCCGAGTGCGGTCTGTCCATGTTCCGGCCCGCACTGGAGTAATGGAAGTATGGGAACGCGGGGCTTTTCCTACAGATGATTTTCTGCATCATATTGCGCAATCTCTCGCTCCTACTGATGATTCGCCTGCGGTTGCAGAAAAATATCTGCTCACAAACCGCTTTCTTGAATCAGAGCATGGTCTAGCAGCCAAGAAAGGCTTTTTGTTTCAATTCAAAAATCAGTCAACCCGGATCAGATTGGAAGAGTTGCAGTTGATACTGTTCCGGAACGGTGTGGGTTTTGTGGTGCAACGCTGGAAGGTGGAATCTGATAAGATTGAGGCATGGTTAGACTTACAGCATTTTGGCCGATTTGCAGCACTGGAACGCGGCGGTGTGCTCAGGATGCCATCCCCAGATGGCAAGTCTGTACGCCCATTTCCACAACCGTATCTTCAAACAGCAGACGATAAGTCATCTTCAGAACAGAGTACATTCGCTGCCATCAACCATATCGCCCTCAATAGTGTTGGACTGGGTCTCAATGGACCGATTCCAGTTCAAGAAGTGTTCCTCGCTGGGCGCAGTCTGCCCTACACGGTTCTCTTTTTGAATGAGACAAACGACAGTGCCTGGCCGCGGGAAAAGGTACTTTACAAGTTGCGTCGGCTATTTCATGCCCAGCAAGCGTATTATCCCACTCAGGAGCAGGTGGCGATTTGCCCACCAAACTTCCACCCATATTTGCAAGACCAATGGTTTTTTCAATCTTTGGAAGGGGGTGGTTTCGTCGCGATTGATCCACCGATTGATCCGTTTTTTCAAAAAGAACTTCCTCATCACCTGGAAAATGAGTACTTTGTGATGTTTCTGTTAGCATTGCAACAACGGTTTAGCCTGATGTCGCTGTCTAATGAGGTGGCTCAACGGTGGAAATCGAACCCAGCGAAGCAGCCAGCATCGGAACTTCGAGTGATTTTTGAGCAGATTCGCGATCGACTGTTTGATTACACCGCCCACTACCATTTTGTTCAAGTGGGACAGCGACAGAATCACCACCACTTATACCAATTATGGCAGCAAACGTTTCAGATCACTGATCTTTATGAAGAGGTCAATAATGAAGTCCGTGAAATGAACGATTACCTGAACGACCGGGACAAGCAATCCCGCGACAACCGCTTGAACCTGCTCACGTTATTACTGACAGTGTTTATTGGTGCACCGACCTTGGCGATCAGTTTTTGGAGCATGAACATCAAGGGAATTACTACAGCAGAAGAGGGGTTGTTGTTGTCTGATGCAGTCTCCGTCGTTTTCAGACTCAGCATGGTTTTCGCTTTGTTCTTTGGTTTGATCTGGTATCTGTTACGACGAAAGTAGGTAAATAAGTTAAACTAATATCTCTGCTTGGGTTCCGTTGACGAATGAAGCAGTAGTGATATTATGATGTATCATTGAAGCTATTGTAAATCATGTCATCTGAGATAAATGCCGCGCTGTGGACCTCTTCAACGCCATTCCAACCAATAGAAACGCTTCTGTTGCAGGTCAGTAATTATGGTTTCGTTCATCCAGGTAAAACTCAAGAAGTGAGAAAATACCGGATAACTATTATTGCTGATGCATCCTGCATGAAGTAAATTATATCTGGAACGCAGAATTAAAGTGCGCTTCAATCCACAGTTTGTCAGATAAGACATGTTATTGGACCTTGATTTAATACTGACTAATATTTGCTTAATTATTCAAATGCTGCTGAAGATATTAAAATTCTCCACGATTAAGTGAAATCACTGTATTTATCTGCGATTCAGCAAAAGCAATATAACAAAAGTTCCAGATAAAATTAATCCTTCGACTTGCGTCAACCCTAATCTGTTGTAGGTTAAATTGATTGATATAATGAGAACACCAATAAGCAACACAAATAATAGCTTTACGAAAGATTGACGACCACGTTTTCGAAGCCACTGATCCAGCTGGTTTGCATAGATATGGTGAGGTACAACTAGAAGTACTTCATCAATGAGCTGTCGAGACCTTGTGAATTTTCCTATTTCTGCCATTAAAGCAGCATATGCAAGCTTAACTTGAATATTTTCCAGATTGTTGCTATGGAGGCATTCGTACAGCTGTTCACTTTTGCTGTAATTAGCTCTAGCATCTTTCTTGTGATTAGTTTCACTCAGGAGGGTACCTAGGTTGTTAAGTCCACGTGCCAGACCAAGTGCGACTTCAATGTTCTCCGGGTTGTTCAATTTCAGATCTTCGTACAATTTCACGCTACGCTGATAGATTGCTTCAGCATCGTTCTTGCGATTAGTGTCACTTAACAATAGCCCCATGTTGTTTAACCCACGTGCCAGTCCGACCGCAATCTCTGTGTTCGCTGGATTCTGAAGGTAAAGTTCTTCGTACAATTTCACGCTACGCTGATAGTTGGTTTCTGCCAGATTCTTCCGATCGGTGTCGCAAAGCAGCAGTCCCATGTTGTTTAACCCACGTGCCAGACCAAGTGCAACTTCAATGTTCTCCGGGTTGTTCAATTTCAGATCTTCGTACAATTTCACGCTACGCTGATAGATTGCTTCAGCATCGTTCTTGCGATTAGTGTCACTTAACAATAGCCCCATGTTGTTAAGTCCACATGCCAGTCCGACCGTAACCTCTGTGTTCGCTGGATTCTGAAGGTAGAGTTCTTCGTACAATTTCACGCTACACTGATAGATTGCTTCAGCATCGTTCTTGCGATTAGTGTCACTTAACAATATCCCCAAGTTGTTAAGTCCACGTGCCAGACCAAGTGCAACTTCAATGTTCTCCGCGTTGTTCAATTTCAGATCTTCGTACAATTTCACGCTACGCTGATAGATTGCTTCAGCATCGTTCTTGCGATTAGTGTCACTTAACAATAGCCCCAGGTTGTTAAGTCCACGTGCCAGTCCGACCGCAATCTCTGTGTTCGCTGGATTCTGAAGGTAAAGTTCTTCGTACAATTTCACGCTACGCTGATAGTTGGTTTCTGCCAGATTCTTCCGATCGCTGTCGCAAAGCAGCAGTCCCATGTTGTTTAACCCACGTGCCAGTCCGACTATAATCTCTGTGTTCGCTGGATTCTGAAGGTAAAGTTCTTCGTACAATTTCACGCTACGCTGATAGTTGGTTTCTGCCAGATTCTTCCGATCGGTGTCGCAAAGCAGCAGTCCCATGTTGTTTAACCCACGTGCCAGTCCGACCGCAATCTCTGTGTTCGCTGGATTCTGAAGGTAAAGTTCTTCGTACAATTTCACGCTACGCTGATAGTTGGTTTCTGCCAGATTCTTCCGATCGGTGTCGCAAAGCAGCAGTCCCATGTTGTTTAACCCACGTGCCAGTCCGACCGCAATCTCTATGTTCGCTGGATTCTGAAGGTAAAGTTCTTCATACAATTGCATACTACGAGAGTAATTGTTCTCAGCATCTCCCACCCTTCCCTCTGCACGCAAAAGATTACCAAAGTTATTCAAAGTCAACGCTAACCCTGCCGTGACATTAAAGTTCGTTGGGTTTTGACGACAGTGATCCTCATAGAACTGCAAACTACGCCTGTAGCTTGTTTCGGCTTCTGTAGCCCGTCCAATTAAACGCAGGAGGATAGCTAGGTTGTTTAACCCACGTGCTAGTCCGACTAAGAGCTGTATGTTCGATGGGTTTTGATGGTAGAGATCATCGTACAGCTGCACACTACGCCGGTAGTTGACTTCAGATTCGTTTATCATCCCAGATGCGCGTTGTAAGATCCCTAGGATTCTCAACGCCCGAGCCAGCCCAGACGCAATCTCCAAGTTATCAGGGTTACAAGCCAGTAGCTTTTCGAGAATCGTGACCGTAGACCTCAAATACAGCAATGCAGTCGGTGCCAATGAAGTTGTGATTAGTGAGGACCCTGCCCGATAGATTGCGGAGGCAATTCGTTCGGAATCGTTTTTTACCAGTGATCCAGATAGTCTTTCACCTCGCGATGATACTACTCCGGGAACGAAACCGGTGCGGGCCAGTTCGTCGAGCAGTTTCGTTAGTACACCTCCGGTCCATTCCTCCCCTTCTTCCATTAGCTTGCCGATCCACTCGCGGGCGTCATCGCGGTCCTCCCAGTTCCGCAACAAGAACAGGAACGCCCCGGCGTACTCGGGAAACGCCGTCTCACGCTTCGCCAGCTTCAGCCAGTAAGCGAACTCGTCGGCGCCCGTCGGCATCGCGTCCCGCAGATGGCGATAGAGAAGGTACTCGGCCACCGTCTGGTAGACGAACCGATACCCACCCCCTCCTCCCGTACCCGCTTGGTGATGAACCCCTCGTGCACCAGCATCTCAACCGGGTGGAAGTCGGTGCGAACCTCCATCGCGGTGCGGCCGGACGCCCAACCAAGTCGCAGAGCGTTCACGTCGTCGTCGGTCAGGTCGGAGGTGGCGCGGTCGGGGTCGGCGATCAAGTGCTCCTCCACCGCCCGCACCGCCGGCCCGATGTTCCGCTCGTACGCCGACTCCACATACGCCGCGTACAGTTCCGGCACCCCCGCCACCGGCCCCACCGGGCGGCCGGCGAACGCCCGCTGGAAGAGGTAAAGGTAGAGCGGGTTGGTGAGCAGCTTCCGCACGTTGGCGGACAGGTTGTCCCACGGCGTGATACAGGCGGGGATGGCATAGCCGTCTTCGGTCTTCGAACGGGCGCGGGCTTGGTGCTTGCGGTAGATCCGCTCGGCGTGGTCAGCGACCAGTGGTTCGATCACGAGTGCGGGCAGGCGTCGTTCGCCCGGCTGGTTCGGGTCGGGATCGTAGAGAAAATCCTTCACGTCGGCCCGCGGGTCGGCCTCGGTCGCGGCCATCTTCTCCGGCAGAATGGCCAGCCACTCGTCGCGGGTGGAGAGCACCACCTTGCACCACGGGAAACGGGCAGCGAGCGAAACCAGCTGTAGGGCCTCGCGTGACCTGCTCGGCGAATGGTGCCTCGTTTAGGGCGTCAACCACTAGCACCAGCCGGCGGCCTGCGCCTGATCTTTCAGAAATCCGGTGTGTAGGTGGGCGAACAGTTCGTCGAAGCTGCCGATCCCCTTCTCGCCGACAGACACGCCGAGCTTCTCGGCCACGTCGCCGAACAGCGACACCCCGTCCGGCCGCAGCGCGATGCCGTTGCCGCGGAGGAAGAGAACCACATTAGGGTTGCCGCGGTCGGCTTCGGGGTCGGCGAGCGTGTTTGGCGAATTACCCAGTGTGTTAAGCAACTGCTCCACCCATCGGGCGAGAAGGGCTGTTTTCCCACTGCCAGCGGTGCCGAGCAGGAGCAGGCAATTGAGGAACCGCGGACGGGTAGTGTCCTTCCACTGGTCGCGGGCTGGCACGCTCAGGAAGCGGTCGAGGTGATCACCGATTTTCGGGAACGGCTCGTAGCACTCCGGAAAGTATTTGGTGCCGCGCAGGTCGGTGAGAGTCCGACGGGAGTAGTCGAGGGCGGCCTCGGCGATCGTCCACGGGTAGACCCGTTCCTTCGGCAGGTCGTAGTTAATGTTGCGGGCAACGAGTAGTTCCCGCAAGCGTTCAGCAGCCGCTTGACAGTCCGGCGTGCCGCTGCGCTTGTCCCGTACCCCCAGGTAGTAGACGTACCTGTTCACCGCCTCCGTCTTGGCCGTCACCCGGATGCCGTAGTGCCCGTCGTAGAGGTAGAGCGGCTCATCGTGCGGGAGCGGTCGCAGCAGTGGGTCGAGGGGGATCGGCACCTTGGTGGGTGTGACCAGCACGGCGACGGACTCACCAAACGCCGCCTCCAACTCCGGCGTCAGGTCCGTTTCTACCGGCTCTAGTGGGGTCACCCCGGTCAGCGACCGCACCGCTACCGGCAGCCCCTGCTTCACCTTCTCAGTGTCATCGCAAACCAGCAGTTGGCAGTCGGCGAGGAAGGCGAAGGCGGTGAGCACCTCCTCCAGGACCGGGATGTATTCGGCCAGGTGTCGCTCGGCCTGCTGCTGGTCCGGGAGGCCGCCGTGGGCGATATAGTTGCGTAGGGCGACGATTGCTTCCAGGGACTGGAGTTTTGTTATCCTGCTTGAATCCGGAATGCTTCTCTCTACTGATGGCAATTTCTTCAAATTATCGGGCAAATCAGGAAATGGTTGGGTAAGTTTCAGGGCCGGCCACTTTCTGGGCAGGGTGCGAACTGCAGTAACCCAATCGGAGAACATCGGAGAACGCAGGGATGCAATACGCTCATTGGTAGTTTTAACAGCTTCTTTCGCAGTCTCATCGATTGGAGTCCGCAGGTACTGACTGATAAAGGCCAACACGACCATCCGCAGAGTTTGATATTGGGTAAAACACAGTGCCCAGCGACGTTCCGAAGGTAAAAGCGACTCGTCGAATATAAGTGAGTACGGCAACGCAATCGGATAGGGAAACTGATCTATGATTGAGGAGCGATTCACGATTAAACTCATGAAGATTGCAAATTCGGTGTACGATATATTATCGAATAGTTCAAACTACAGTTTATCACTGTTTTACAACAAAGTCTGCTCTACCAATACCAGAAATGTAATCATCGTTAGATCTGATCTGTGTCACCCAGTTACTTGGAATGGATCAATAGTAGCGACAAGCAGGCAATTGCTTGAAAGTTTCCCAAATTTCATTTGAAAACGCATCAACAAACGCTAATGTGATGATGCTTCTAACTTGGAGAATCGAATGTCTACGAACGAATTGGAAACATTACTCGGATCCCCCAACGGCCAACATTGGATCAAAACCGTACTGGGTGTCCTGGTCGGTGGGCTGGAAAAGTTGCTTACCACCCAGCAGATGGCCGACATGATGAATGCGATTGTATCTGCGGAAGCCTCCCCTGAGATTTCGAATGCCGAATGCCAGGTACTGATCCCGCTCTTTGATGTGATGTTCCAACAATGTCCCGAGGTGGTGAAAGTGGCCCAAGATGACTACCAGGCTACCCAGCCAGCTTCGCTTTCAGCCCGGTAAACCCTTCCCACCGCTTTACGATCACGTCGCAGTATTTTGGGCTGATCTCAACCCCATAACATTTTCTTCTGAGCTGCTCAGCTGCGATCACCGTGGTGCCACTCCCGAGAAACGGATCGTAAACAATTTCCCCTTCTCGCGTGCCATCACCCAACGCCTGGGCCCAAAGGGAAACCGGCTTCATGGTCGGGTGCTCACGGCTCGCTTTGGGCCTTGGATGCTGCCACAGCGTGGTCCGAGTGCGGTCTGCGTTCTTGTGCCGGTCCCCAGGGATCCAGCCAAACAGGATAGGCTCGTGCTGGTAATGGTACTCGCTGTGACCAAGCACCATCGAATCTTTTGCCCACACCAGGATCTGCCGGAGAATGCCTCGCCGATTCCAGTCGTCCGCAAACATGATGTGCAGAGGGCCTGCGGGAACGGTTGCGTACCAGTATGCACCTGGTCGACAGTTTGCCTGGGAATGGTCAAAGGCAGCGGACACCAGCTCAGCCAGCCCCTTTTCGTCGAGGTGATCGTTTTCCACCTTCAGCTTATCTTTTGTTTTGCCAACGTACGAAACTCCGTAGGGGGGATCTGTTACGCAAGCGTCGGCCTTCACGCTTTCCATCAGCCTGCCTACATCGTCGGCCTTCGTCGAATCTCCACACAGGAGCCGGTGCTCGCCCAGGAGCCACAGGTCATTGGTGTGAAGGTCTTGAACTGCTGGGAGGATTTGGCTAAGTTCTTTAAGAGTAAGGTTTTATGTTTTGTCAAGGATTGACAGATGACTTCAAATTCATTCGCTTCAGAGGCTTTATCACGCCTACCTTTAGCCGAAGCCGCTTTCCTCATGCTTGATGATATTTTCCAAAATAATACGCTTGAAGCGATCTATCAATCAAATCGTGGACGCACCTACACTCGTATTTTGACATTCTCTTCATTTTTCCAATTGTTGAGAGATTCACTGATTTCTCCCGATCACTCTGCCAGGGCTCGTCTGATCGATGCATCTGAAAAAGGTGAATTGCCTACATCGCTCAAAGCGTTTTATGACAAATTAGCGCATATGCCGCCAGAGGTTGGGGCGGGGCTCCTTTCGCATTCTTGTCGGGCTATTTCAAAGCTTTTGCCAAGAAAAATGACTTCTAAATTACCAAAATCTCTTTGCAAACTTACTGTTGTCGCCGTTGATGGCAAAGTAATTAAGCATACGATGCGGCGCCTTCTTCCTTTAAGAATAAGCAAGCAAAATGCATCAAAATTGCTTGGAGGGAAAGCACTTGTTGCAGTGAATCTGAGTACTGGTCTGGTAATGGAAATGGCTTCGGAATTGGATGGAGAAGCAAGTGAAACACGCTTGTTAGCTCCACTTTTGCAACAGCTGAAAGACCATTGCGGCGAGAAATTAATTGTGGCGGATCGATGCTATGGTTTCTACAAGCATATTGCAATGATCAAGGATGACGGGTGCCATTTTGTTTTACGAGTTGCAAGCATTACCCAATTTATTCAAGATCCGGAAAAACCAGCGAGAATTGGCAAAGACCGATATGGCCGAAAACTTATCGAAGAACATGGCTGGATCACAAGTCAAAAGAATACGAAATTGATCGCAGTACGCCGACTGAGCATTATCCGCGATAAAGTGCAGATACAACTACTAACAGACCTGACCGATTCGAAACGATACCCTGCAGACGACATCGCAGAGATATATCGCTATCGTTGGGATATTGAGCGTGTATACGCGACGATTACAAAAGTGTTTCAGTTGCGTCACTTGATAGGTACCAGTCCAGAGGCTGGTTTAATACAAGCATCGCTTTGCCTCATTTTATTTAACATTACAGAAGCAATCAAATGGCATATTTCGGTCGGAAACGGAAAGAAAATAGATGAAGTATCTGGCGAAATGCTCTGGCGAGATATCCGAGATGAGGTGATGGCCGCAACGCGATTGCTTCGAACGCGATGTGCAGATGCTGCTTCAAGGGATCAAACAAGAAGTGGGGATATTAGAAAGACTAACTGAATTATTGGGCAATCTGTGGAAAAAGAAGTGGGCAAAAAGCAAAGTAGGGCGTACAGATCCTACAAAAATTCCAAATCCAAAACCCCAAAAACTGAAACAGACAACTTGCCACGATTCAGTCTTTAGGGTGATGAAGCGAGCAAAAAAATGATGCCCAAGACCTTCACACCAATGGGAGCCACAGGTTGCCTGGCTGGGTGATTGCTTCCTTCGGCGGTTCCGGTACCAGATCCGGATCGGTCAGCCCACCGTCGAGGATCTTGCCCAGGTACTTTCCGAGCTCCTTATCATTCCACCCAAAGTCAGCCAGGTTGTACCCGTTCGATTTGAGCCAGTTCAGCTCCGTGGGCAGTTTGATATCGTCCCACTTAGACAGCTCGCCAGTCTTGTTGTCGGCGATCCGGAGGGCCCTGGCTGCCTCTTCGGTGATATCCGCAACGAACACCGGCACTTTTTTCAGGCCCAGTTTTTGGGCTGCCAAGTACCTGGTGTGGCCCGCAATGATCACGCTCTGCAGGTCGACCACGATCGGCTGAACCCACCCGAAATCCCTGATCGAGTTTGCCACGGAGTTGATGGAGTCCGCACCGATTACCCTCGGATTGTCCTGGTAGGGAAATACCTTCGATATGTCTCTCTGTTCAATTCTCATCTGTTTCTCTGTGTACTACTATACCTACACTCTAACAGACACATAAATTCATGTAAATGCTTTCTGAAAAGTTGTACTTTTGGATGTGCGATTGGGGATGAAAAGGAGATTTGCTGGTGCTAATTCTTCTTGAACATATGTTTTAGCAGTGTCGCGAGACGGTTCGGTCTGCCGGGGTTTCAAGCCACAATATTCAATCAGACTTTTCAATATGACAAGGTTAGTACTTTGTTTCAATTACTTAGACTTCCGCCGTTTGTATTTCTCTATCAGTTCCAAGATTCTGCTGATACAATACAACCTATTTCCATTGAGATGCGACGGTGAGCCAAGCGAATCGAGATATTGGAGGAGCAAACAACCGAAAAGGAAACCGGTTCGAAGACGCCTTTGCCGTCGCTCGACTCCTTGAGCTTGCCCCGCCAGTGTTCGAGGGCAAATCCACGGTTCTCATCAAGGAGCAGGCGGGATGCCACGTTGACGACCTCCTGATTTGCGAGAGTGCTCGTCGGCATTACTACCAGTTGAAAGACGACAAGACGATCACGTGGAGGCGCGACAACGGAAAGCTAACTACGCTGTTTGAAACACAGAAGGCCGAGTGTGAGGCTCGCAACGAGGAGTTCAGCCTCAGTGTGGTCGTGTCAGAAGACCACCGGAAAAAATCGTTGGATACCAACATGCCCGTGTCATTGACCGGACCCGTCACTGTCGTTCACTTCCAGCGGCTGCGACGGCCCTCTGAACTGAGCCGACGCCCCCATCTGCAGTTAGCACTTAGTTCCATTACAGCATGGCGAGAACCAGGCCCCGCAGCCCTCGAAGAGGTGGCAACCGGGTTTATATCTCGCATGGGTCGAATGTGACATCGACCACGAAGGTTACGGGAACCTTGGATCCATGATCGCATGGCTGCACAAGCAGCCTCTGAGAATCCGGAGGCCACTTCCAACATCACTACACCCGAAGTGGGACGAGTTTAACTCGATACTGAGCCAAATCGAAGGTTTAGAATGGTACGTGGATCGGGGCTATTTCGAGTGGTTTCTCCGTCCCAGAGAGAGTGGACTCGTAACCAGATGCGACGATCACAGCTTTAAACGTTTCGTTGATAGGGTGCTCGTCAATCCCCCCAGGAATTTCAGCGAGTTCGAAGAGTTGTTGCCATGAGAACATACAGCCCACTTGCCACGGATGAGGTGAAGATCCTCCTCGACGAACTGGTTGGTGCTGCGCTACCTGATGCCTATCGGCGCTCAATGACTCAATTGGGCGAGGCGTTTGGAAAGTCGCTAAACGGGACGTTGTCTGGAATCAAGCATCTTCTCTTAATCTGTACGAACGAGGACGCGGACTTCCTCGCCCGAGGCGTGAAGGACGGCATCCACTCACGCAAGGGTCCGGACGTCTCGGTCGCGTGCTTCTGGAATGACCGGGTCAAGTTGGAAGGGAAGTCCGATCTGCAGTTCGAGTTGGCTCCCATCGTTCGGAAATACGTCGAACCGGGGGAGAGCGATGCGTTCCTCGTGGTGAAGTCGATCATCTCCACCGGGTGTGTGGTCAGGACGAACATCACGGAGCTAATCCAAGAGCGTAACCCGAGCCGCGTGTTGATCTTTGCCCCCGTCATTTTCAAGGGTGCCGACAATCAACTGAAGGACGACTTCGAGCCGGATATTGCTCGTCGCTTCGAGTTCTTCTACTTTCGCAGGACACCGAGCGGAACGACAATGGCGAGGTTGTTCCAGGCATTGGAGGCAACGTCTACGAACGCCTCGGGATCTCGACCGAGAAACGCCGTTACGTGCCTCAATTAGTCAAGGATCGCCGCGAGCTGAACAGTCCGCCATCCGAGGCGATTCCAATGGTCACGTCGCCTAGGACATTGAAAGAACGGGATCGGGATACATGCGCCACAATCGGTGGGTTCGTACGCTTATTCACTGAAATCGATGCTGAAAGATTTGACGAACTGGGGTTCCTAGATCAATCTAGGACACCTCGGCTTTTTCAGATCGATCACTTACTTTTAAGTCCTGTAACATGGATCCTTGGACGCCCATGGATCGGTAAGAGCACTGTCGCAAGGGAATTATATAATCGTTTGCGAAATGAGCAGCCACCGCTAATTGCAGATGTCGAGTATGTCTACCTAACGCGACTTGGATCACCAGATGCGGACAGAACGATCCCCCCTGATTGGTGGCATAACTGGCTGGGTGATCAAAACCCATCAACTGCCGTATGGCTACTCGATGGTGTTGACGAGGCAATCGATTCGAATCAATACGTACTCCAACGAATTGTTGAAGAAATCAATGCAGTACCAAATAATCATCTACGTCAACTTCGCTTGATCTTATTCAGTCGTCCCTATGCTGAGTTGGGTTCGCTAAAAGACCAATTAATAGAAAGGTATCAGTCGCTTACTGGGCGAACTCGCTTGCCCCAATTATGGCTCACGCGATTAGATCGCACGTCCGCGTCAGCACTTGTTGGTACGGATCAGATTGGGGCCGTGGAGGAACTGATCCTCCGAAACCACCTACAATCGGTCGCCGGGTACCCTGTGGTCCTCAATTTCCTCAAAACCTACCAACGGGAGGCCAATACACTGACTGTGGCCAAAGTCTGGCGCGGGGTACTCACAGCTCTCCTTGGAGAACCCCAGTCAAACAGAATGGTCCGTTTCGCCACCAACCCTGCAGAGCGGTTTAACGCTGCCTGCAGAGTAGCAGCAGTACTTACACTTACTCGTCGTGAGACCATTCGAGAATGGAGCCCAGACACTGAAGAACCGACGATAGGCGTACTTTTTCAATTCCCTGATAATCGCTCCCATATTGCTGCGAAAGATGCTTGTCAATCTGCACTATTCAGTACATCTGGGGACCCTGTTCGCTATCGTTTTGTACAACAGAACGCACAAGATTGGCTCACCGCATTTGCACTCAAGGACCTGCCGCAGCCTGCTTTGAAGTCACTCTTGCAGGGGCACGATGGGAAGATGCCATTCAGGCTTCGGGAGATCGCAAGACTACTCATGGCTGTAACGACTGATCAAGCCACCAAAAGAATAATTGAATTATTATCAGGTGGTATTTTACTACCTTCTGATGCTGTCGAACCAAGTTTGGTGGAGGTAATCAGGGCAATCGACTATTTGGAGGAATTAGCCACAGCGTCGCCTTGGGGACTTCGTGCTAGCTATGAAAGACCTGAGGAGTTAGCTCGCCTTCGGGCGGAAGGATTGGGGAGAATTTTAGCTGACCGACTACGCGACGTGAACCGGCCTTATCGAGTGAAGATGTTCCTGATCGATGTCGCTGAGGCGACGCAAGCCATCGAAGCAGTCGATGCGGTGGTCGAGATTGTTCTTGATCAGAAGCAAGAAGGTGAACTTCGGTACTCGGCCATGTGGATGGTTACCCGCTATGGTGGTAAGGAACATATTGCTGCGCTTTTGGGGCCAATTGCAGAGAGCAGCAATGATTCTGAAATCGAATGTCGAATCCGTGGAGTACTCATCTGGGATCTTTTGAATCGCAATAATTGGCCATGCTGGCAGGTTGCACTGTACGCTCCAAGAATCAATCCAAGGCTATTAGATATTCGAAGTATGATCCTACATTACTTAGAAGACAGGATAACGCTCGATGACGCTCGGCACATACTTCCACACTTACGGGAACTATGGCAACGGCATGCAGATGAGCATCGGCCTGACGAACTTCCGAAATATCTCTTCCGGGCGGTCGAATTAGTTTTAAACGAATCACATCCAGATCAGGATGATATCAATCACCTGCTTGATTTTGTAAGAGAAAATTTATCTGATGATATGGGTTGGTCTGCATCGCGAACAATCATAATTCACTTACGTCAGCTTATATCTGCTCGGCGACGAATGTACCAGATTCATCTCGAGGCTGGGCAGTTCAACGTCGGGAATCTTTTGGAACCTGAAGACTGGTCGTGGCTACGCGATCAGGCCCTCAGTGGCTGGAACAATCGCACAATTTGGTACCAGGTACTCTGGCTTGCTACGCAAGCGAAGGAAAATGGCCAGATATCCGACGACAAATGGCAGACCTTCATTCAGCTTGTCGATGAACACGCCCCCGGCCTCAGAGCCGAGGATGAAGAAGGTAGACTGCGGTTTCAGCAGGAAAGAGAGGCCGATGCCGCGAAACAACAGGAAGCAGAAGCTCGTGACCCAAACCGCAGACCGCTCGCCGAACGTGTCTCGCAAATTTTAGCCAACAGTGAAATTAGTGCACCTGAGTTGATGCGTCAGTTGAGCTGGATGTGCCTTGCCAACTTCAGTGTCAATCGAGAAATTCCTGGCAACAGCTTGCGAGACTTGCCAAGTGAACTCCAGAATCAGGTAATGGAAGCATTATGCAAGGGTCTCGAAGTTGGAGAGCCCACAACGATACCACAATCAGGAAATTTTCCTTCGAACATCCTATCAGAAGGGGCTGCTTTCGCACAAGTAATTGGATCTGTAAACCATGCTAACTGGTTGACTGAAGAATTGATTCGCCGATGGTTGCCGACCACTTTATTTGCACGAATGTCTGGAGGTTGGGCTGAACCGATAACAGCCTGCAGTGAAACTTCTTCAGTGGCAACTGAAACGGCCTTACTTAAATCGATCGAACTACATGCCCGCCGCGAAGGCATTCCGTCAATCTTAAGAGAGATCCTTCCGGAATGCTGGACAGACAACATGACCAATCTGTTCGTTCAACTCATCGCAGATGAAAGAGTGAGACCTAATAACCGCCGAGAATTGCTTGAGCAACTTGTGACCCGATCACCGGACCGAGCCAAGCCAATCGTAGATGTGTGGGCGATGTATCAGGTGACAAACGATGATTCGGATCATCTTCGACAAGCAGGTCTCAATCTTCTGCTCGCCTTGAACCCTGATCAAGCGTTAGACCTGATCGAAGCTGATTTCGCCTCCCGAGGTTCGTTGTCTCTCGAAGAATTACCATACCTATGGAATGAGCAAGATGAGATCGCAAATCACTGGTCGCTATCACAGCTTGAAAGTCTCGGGAGAATACTCCTCAAGGCATATCTATCAGCGTCGGATCCAGATTATCGAGATGGGGAATTACCTCCTGATTGGGAACTCCGCAATCTTCGGAACCGCATCATTATGCAGCTACTCAATAATTCAGGAGAAGGTGCCATGGATGCTGTTAACCGACTGTCGGAATTAGATCCAAAAATTCGTGAATGGGTCGATAGTCATAGTGCAAACCAGCAGGCAGCTCAATTCTTACCAGGGATCAATCTTTCAATTAGCCATGATTCTTCAGCGTTATCAGTTCAAGACGCGGTTCGCATACTCGACCGTGCTGGCTACCGGCTCATCCGTTCACCTGACGATCTACTAGACGCTGTGATAGAAGCGTTAGGTAAGATTCAACACGACGTTGATCATGATTTGCCGATGCTGTATTCTGCCCCAGACCGTGGGATGAAAGCAGCAAAAGGCAGAAAGAAAGCAGATAAATCCAATCGATCTCATCTTGAAGAAGATGCTCTACAAGCCTACTTACGTAGACGATTGCTTGACGAACTGTCCCGAATCTCTGATGGTATCGAAGTACAGATCTTACGTGAGGATCAAGTCGCGGGACGTCAACGACTCGATCTCCGCGTGACCGCTCCACGCCATGGGAGCAGTTCTCTCGCAACAGTAGTCGTGGAAGTGAAGTGGTCAACCAATCATGAAACGCGTAGTGGATTGGTGGAACAACTTGGAAAGCGATATTTAGTCGGAGAAGGTTTGACACACGGCGTTTTCCTAGTTGGCTGGTCAGGAGAGTGGCATCCGCATGATGGCACAGGAGCGAACACCAGTTTGGAGACTCTCGAGTCTCACCTGAATTCCCAAAGGGACAAATATTGTGCTGCTGGGCAACCTGGTGAAAAACTTCGAATCGAGCCTTTCATCCTAAATATCCCGTGGTCGCGGCCACCTGTTTGAGTCAGTTGGTTACTTCTTGGTATAATTCGTGTGGGAAGCTGAAAAGCGTTTCGTTGATTTCTGATCTATAAAAAAGGTGGTCAATGTGTGGATGATCAAGGAACGAATCGACAAAAAGTCTTATCGAGTTTTGTTACGAAGAGCGTCCCTCTTGGGGAGCTGATTTGATTCTCTTCGAATTTTCCATCCAAGCCAGTTAACAGCCCCATTCCAGCGATATAAGCACACGTTTTCGCTGACGTAACTGCTTTATTTGCAATCACTTACAGATTTTGCTCTCTTCTCTAATCTCTCCAGAGACCGCAGCTTATTTTCAATTCCTGGCATGGTCCAGCACCAACTTTGGGCAAAATTGCTCCAAATATCTCTGAGATCTCTCTTTTTTGCCCCACCCGCTAGTTAACAGCCGCGCGTCATTTTCCCTTCCGTTTGCAAATAATCTTGGTAAGGGAAACCGTCCCGAACTTTTGATGCCACGACTAGGGATTGCCACCGGGTCACATCGACCAGCAAAGTTTGTAATGGCTAAAGCATTTGACGAAGCGTCAAAGCACTAGTTCGTACATTGTTTTTTGGTCAAGTTCAACATTAGTTTAGTCTTCCTAAGTTCTTTCCAAAAAAGCACTTACAAAAAACACTTCTTGACCTTGCCGCATTTTGCGAAACTACTGAATAGAATTATTTAATGGTAATTAGTTCAGTTATTTAGTGGATGTAAATCGTCTAAATGGACACATTGCTATTATGTGCTCGTTTTTACATCTACTCCTGAACGAAATCCAGCTTTGATTCTCCAACAGAATTCAGCCAAAAGGGTTAGAAAATGGGAATTGTTCCATCGACAATTGTGAATTATGAATCTCCCGAATACTGGTACAAAACCATCTTTCGCGACAAACACAAAACTCCTTCGCAGGTGATGGAGAAGAAGATTGCTGATCTGCAACGTCTCGCTACATCCATAGAGTGGGTAACGAGTTACCATCACAAATTCAGGTCAATTCGATCGAAACCAGACTTGCAGAAGATTATTGACCGTATGATTCCACTGGAAAAGACTGCATTGTGGAGTTATTTGCATGAGGTCGCTACCGACATTCGAAGAAACCAGGTTGCCAGAATTGTCATTTACCAACATTACTCAAGCAGTCTGTCCAGTCATATTTTCAACATGTCATTAGCAAGAGTGACTCGTGTCCTTGAAAAGGTTCAAGCAAAAATCTGTGACGTACTGTTCTATGCAATCATGACAGGCTTGCTTTCCAAAGAGCTGGAAATCAAGCTACCCAGAGACCCATGTGATCTTCGATTCAAGGATGAGAAGGAGATCACAGTGTTGGTGGAATTAATTCGGGAATGTGCCTCAGTCCTTCGCCAAGCTCGTCGGGATGAACAACGGATCTTGACAGCACGCACAGCGACTCCAATCACTCAGTCGCAAAAAGGACGCCCACCTAAGGTGTTGACTGAAGAAGAGTGGAAATTGATCGAGATTGTCGAACATTGGGAACGATGGAGACAAGACGGCAAATCGAAGAAGGAATTCTGCCAGCAAAATGCAGAATTATTAGCCGAACACGACCTGGATCGAAAAAGTTTGAATAATTTGATCAAAAGGGTTCGTGAGTGGCGGAAAACTGGTAAACTCGATGCTCGTTAACAGAACCAGAAAATGTCACCGAAAACAAAAATCATTTTTTGACCAGAGAATTTTCAATTTTTTACCGCAAAGTAACGAGCAGTTTTGACTTGTTTGTATAGCTTCGGAGATTTTCCCTGGGAACAATTCGAGATCAAGAAATAAACCAAAAAGTCGATTGTATTTTCTGTCCCCATCTATTCCTTCATGGCGATGCTGCCATACAGGAAAACAACGATGTGGATTTCACCACCAGAACAGAATGGTGCCCCACTGGCATTACGGCCTCGAGAAGCGGCTCGGTTATTAAGCATCTCCACCAGAACCCTCTGGGAGTTGGTGCGACAAGGGCGGGTCAAACGGATCAAGCTGGGAACAGCCAAAAACAGTCCGGTGATGTTTCGCCGGTGTGACCTGGAAGCATTTCTGGCTGCGGAAATGCAGCAGGAAACCTCTGGCGATCAGGGAGGTCAGGAATGAACCTCCACCTTGAATGGGTGCTGGCTGCTTTCAAAGGGGTTGCTCCGCAGGGAAACGGGTGGAAGGCCCTCTGCCCAGCCCACAACGACCATCGTCCCAGTCTGAAGATTGATTTGGCAGCAGACGGCAAAATCCTGCTTTGCTGCAAATCACGGGGATGCTCCGCTGAGGAGATTGTTCATGCTGCGAAATTGACCATGGAAGACCTGTTTCCAGCAGAAAAAGTGCCTCCGAGGATAATTCCCAAAAAGCCGGACTTCCCAACTGTCGAAGAAGCGATTTCTTCATGTGGGAATTCCTCATTCGGACGAGAACCAGATCAACTCTGGAATTATCACGATACCCACGGTGCGCTGGTGGGAGTGGTGGCCCGTTGGAACCAGAACGGGAAAAAGGAGATCCGCCCCTTTTCACGTGGCGATGATTCCCAATGGCGAATGGAAGTGATGCCCACGCCGCGACCGCTCTACCGATTGCCTCAATTAGCTGCTCAGGATTTGGTGGTCGTCACCGAGGGAGAGAAGGCTGCAGATGCTGCCATTCAACTGGGATTTGTCGCTACTACCAGTGCCAGTGGTTCCCAAGCGGCCCATTACACCGATTGGCGACCACTGGCAGGAAAGACGGTCTGGATTTGCAGGGACAATGATGATCCTGGTCTGAAATATGCAGAATCAGTTGCAACGATCCTGCACAAAATCGATCCTGCTACCCAGATCAAGATTGTCCTATTACCGAATCTCCCACCCAAAGGGGATCTGTTTGATTGGGTCAAAGCCCATTCCCATGTCTCCAACGATGAACTGGCTACCCAACTAAAGCAAATTGCGGAAGAATCGGAACCATTTGTTGGAATCACTCCTGAAGAATCAGAAGCCAGATCTGGTCTGCTGCCAGCCAAACCGTTTCCAGTGCACTGCTTTCCTGCGCCAGTCCGGGATTACATCGGTGACACTGCTCAGCAAATCGGCTGTGATCCATCATACATCGCAGTGCCATTGATTTCTGCTTTTGGCAGTGCGATCGGTAATTCTCGTTGGTTGCAAATTAATGAAACCTTCAAAGCACCGCCGATTATCTGGTCAATGATCGTGGGAGAATCTGGTGATGGAAAAAGTCCGGCATTTCGAGCAGTGATGAAGTTTACTCGTCAAAAGAACAAGCAGGCTTACCAGCAATACGAGCAACAATTGAAAGCCCAAACAGAGCAACAACATTACCAGAGAGAGAATGATCAAGAGGAAATGGAAGAATATCGCCGCAAAAAGGATGCGTATGCAAAGCGTGAACGGGAACACCAGCAAGCACTCAAACAGTGGGAAAGCCAGTACAAGAAATGGGATAAGGAAGGTCAAATCGGAGATGCGCCTTCAGCACCAGTTTGGAATGAGGATCCACCACAAAAGCCCAAACAGAAACGTCAAATGGGCCCCTCAGTCCTGCCCGCTGTTCGGTATCTGATCACCGATACCACGCTGGAAGGGATGACTTCCATTTTGCAAGACAACCCTCGGGGCACCATCGTTGTAGTTGATGAGTTGGCCAGCTGGTTCAGCTCCCACACCCGTTATCGAGGCAATGGGAAATCATCTGATATGAAATCATATCTTTCCATGTACGATGGCGATGAGATTGATTATTATCGAAAAACGGGCAAAGAATGGGTCTATATTCCCAGAGCTACGGTCAATGTCACCGGAGGTATCCAGCCAGGAATCCTGCGAGCCATCCTGACCAGAGAGAATCGGGATTCCGGCTTGGCGGCACGATTCCAATTTGCCTGGCCTGAAAGACGGGCACAGTTGTTGCAGGATTATTCGTTTAACCCTCAACTGGACAAAGCCATGTCTTCTCTGTTTGAGAAATTATTCAGTTTGGAGATGGTGCGGGGCGAACAAGGCCAACTAGATCCCAAGTTTCTCATGCTGGAAACAAAGGCATTTTCACTATTTCAGCAGCAATTTAATCGTTTGGGAGAAGAGCATCTGGAATTGGAAGGTGACCTGGCTGCTGCCAATGCAAAGCACAAGTCATTACCTGCACGGCTTGCTCTGATTCTGCATATGGTACGGTTCGCAGCGGGTGAAAATGTGAATCCCGACATGGTTGATGCTACCAGCATGCAGTACGCGATTGAACTGGCCGAATGGTTCCGCAATGAAACGTTGAGGGTTTATTATCTCCTGGATCATCCGGATGAGGTGAAGGTTGTTTCACAACTTGACCAGTTATCCCACTGGATCCGCAAACATGGTGGCCGAGTCAGTATTCGGGATGTCCAACGCAAGAAGAACATGAAAACCGCACAGGAAGCGGAGCAATTACTGAACAGCATGGTGGAAGCGGGCAAAGGATACTGGGAAGAATCCGTCGGTACGGGGGTGGGAAGGAAACCTGCTCGCCATTTCGTTTTGAATCCACCGATTGCTACCCAGGAGCCAGTTTCATCACCTGAACAGTCCCACGATCCACCGCTCGGCAATCCGGAGATTTGGATGGATCACGAAGAACAGATGCAGCAGATGAAAGATACCATTGGCAAATGAAAATTGCCATTCTGTCTTTTTGTCATTCTGTCATAGCGAATCGGTTAACAGAGAATTTGGAAGGAAATCCTGAAGAGTAGCAGTGCTCAAATGAACACCGAAAGAACGGTATTCAGACGATCGTCTGAGCAATATGAAATGCACGTGAATTATGACACAATGCCAGTGGTTTATGACACAACTCCCCAAGAATGTTGCAAAGTGTCGCATGGTTCGGCAAAAGGGTAGTTTTGTCATTTTGTCATGTGTCATAACTGAATAGTAGATAGGGAATAAATATTTTTGAATCAGAACTGTCATGGAACTCCATAAGGTCCCTTCCAGGTAAAAGTTGGTAACATGGGACTGTTTAATAAATGAAAAATTAATGAGGATAAGATGGCGAGTATTACAACGGATAGAGAAGGTAGAAGAAGAATTCAGTTCTTCACAGGAGATGGGACCCGAAAGACGATCTACCTGGGCAAGGTAACCATCAAAGATGCTCAGGGCATTCAAAGGCACGTCGAAGAGATTCTTTCTTCAGGTGCCAGTGGACAGCCGATGGCAATGGATACCGCCAACTGGTTAGCCAGGATCGACCAGAAATGGCATGCCAAGCTGGCTGGAGTGGGCTTGGTAGAACCAAAAGAAGTTCGAACGATGCAATTGGGAGATTTCCTAAAGGAATTCATCCTATCGCGACCTGATGTAAAACCAGCAACCTTGGAGGTATGGCAACAACCTTGCAGGAACTTGATTGAGTACTTTGGTGCAGATAAACAGTTGCGCAAGGTGACTGTAGGGCAATGTGACCAGTTTAAAGCATGGTTGAATACCCAGGGATTAGCAGCAGCCACCCTTGCAAAACGGCTGGCGTTTGCCAGGACGTTCTTTCATACTGCCAGAAAACATAAGTTCATCGATGAGAACCCATTCGCAGAGATCAAGATCCCCCACGCCAATGTGAGTGCGAGGCAGCGGTTTATTGATCGAGAAACCACTCAAAAGCTTCTGGACCATGCAAACCCTACCTGGAGAACAATTATCGCCCTGTGTCGATTTGGTGGCCTCAGGTGCCCCTCAGAGGTGCTATCGCTGGAATGGAGACACATCGATTGGGAGGCAAAAAGGATCACGGTTATCTCGCCCAAGACGGAACGCTACGATGGTAAAGGAAGTAGGGTGATCCCGATGTATCCTGAATTGCACCAGTATTTGCAAGAGGCCTATGAATTGGCAGAACCAGGCCAGACCCACGTAGTGGGGGCCGGGTATCTTTTGCGTGCACAGCGGCCCACTGGCTGGAAGAGCTGTAACCTCCGTACTGGGTTTGGCAAACTGATCAAACGAGCAGGGCTGGAACTATGGCCCAGAATGTTTCATAACTTGCGTTCCAGTAGGGTTACAGAGTTATTGGAAACGCACCCTCCCTACGTTGTATCTGATTGGATGGGACATGATGCCAAAGTAGCCTTAAAGCATTATGCCCAGATTACCAATGAGCACTTCGAAAGAGCTACCAAAGGAAGTATCGATACAAGAGAACAGTATGTGCAAAAAACGACGCAGCACAGTACAGAAGGGTATGGTGAGGTAAGGAGAGTAAATTCTGAAATGCCTATAAAAATAGAGGTTTGCGAAACATCGCTAGAAGAAACTGAACCTTGCATTATCGTAAAACGGAGGGAGAGAGATTCGAACTCTCGGTAGGGGTAAACCCTACTCCGGTTTTCAAGACCGGTGCATTAAACCGCTCTGCCATCCCTCCGTGCATATTGTTCTATTGCAACGAACTTCCGAAGGCAATGTTCAGCCTTTCGATGTGGAATGAACCAGTATCATCGAAAGGAAGGTGCCAAGTTTATCAAAGACAGGAATTGTTCAAAGAAGGTTCAGGAAAAATATTGAATTACAGAAGTTTGCTGAAAAGGCCTTGGTGGGTTGAAAAATGCCTCAGGCAACAGAAAATTGTGGGCAAATTGAAGCATCAGATGGTGCTGGTGACAGTGTAAATAAAGCTTTCGCTATCTTCGGCAGCACCGTCAGAGACAGTTACTTTGACGCGAACTTGGCCCACGAAACCAGTTTGTGGGTTCAAAGTTAATACACCTGTACCTGAATCAACAGTGGCAACAATCGCGGGTGCCTGGCCACTGGCTGCGTACAACAATTCTGGATTCGTATGAACTGATGTGTTCAGCGTTGCCACCACCGGGCTGGTTGCCAGGTCGATGCCATTCCAGGCAAGTAAATTGCCGTTCGGCATCAGCACATAGAAATTCGCACCAGCTGGGTTGCTGTTATTAGTGCTGATAAAGTAGCGTTCATTTTCCCCACGGAAGTTGAATGTACCAGGCACTTCCGCTTTCGTAATACCAAAACGGTCTTTTGCTTCAAAGTTCTCATCAACAACAGTTGTTGGGCGTGAGTTCGTCAGCAATGTAGGATCCGCATAGGCACCAAGTCCGGAAAGATTGGCAACTGGTGTCCGGTCAATCGTTGTGGCGAAGCTAAAGCCATCAAAAGCATACAACTGATCATCCGGCATCAGAACAAACCGACCCATCCCCTCGGGATTGCTGCCATTCGTGCTCTGGAACCAGCGTTCGTTTTCGCCAAAGAAGTTAAACGCATACGGAGCACTCGTTAAGCCAAATTGAATCTTGGCATCGTAAAGCGGCCCACGATTGACATAGTAGGTAGGAGAGACTGGAGGCTTTGCATCGAATAACTGTGCTGGATTTCGATATACCGTGGGGTTGTTGAATGGCCCTGCACTGAAATCTGCAACCATGTTGGCAGAATTGCCAATAGTTGTGGCAAACGAAACGCCATCAAATGCGTACAATTCGTTATCCATTGTCAGTACATATCGCCCACTGCCCGCAACATTACTACCATTGGTGCTCTGGAACCAGCGTTCGTTCTGGCCAAAGAAGTTGAATTCGTACTGCGGGTTTGTAATACCCAGTTCATTCTTCAGGTCAAACAACGGATTATAACCTTCAACTTTCACGTCGAATGTCCGAAGTGCAGCATCAGGGTTGGGATCGGTGACTGTCAACGGCACATCAATGCTGTCAACAAGAGTGAATTGAGACTGAGCCATTATCGGCGACAGAACTGGAACAGTATTCTCAACAGAGAACGTAAATGTCTGCTGTACAGTGGTTGTGCCGTCGTTGGCTGTTACTTTAACGGACACAGTACGATCAAACGCTGCAGCGGGTGTTATCGACAATGATCCACCAGGACCGGGACCAGGGTTATTTGTCGCAACTGCAGTCAATCCAGGCAACAATGGCAGGGTGGCGTTTGTTAACAATGAAGGATCAGCGTAAACGTTGCCAAGCCCCAGGGCTGTGAAATCTGCAACTACAGGGCTGGTGACTGCTGAAACACCGTTGAACTTAACCAAGGTGTTGTTTGGTAGCAAGACGAAGTAATTGAATCGTCCTGGACCAGCATTGCTGTTGTTGGTACTGGTGAGATATTTCTCATTCGCACCAGCGAAGTTGAATGAAGTTAGAGGATTGGTCAGGCCAAGTTTCACTTTTAAGTCGAACAATGGATTGACACCGGAAACAAGTGGTGCACCGGTAGTTGATGTCAGGATTGCAGGGTTGTCGTAGACTGCTGTCGTACTTCCACTGCTATACACACCTGTGGAAAAATCTGCTACAGGGGTTCCGCCAAGGGTTGCTGCTAACGTCAGTGGGCCTGCAAAGCCGTCTTTGTACTCATACAGTTTGTTGTCCGGCATCAGTACATAAAAGCCCTGGCCAGCAGGGTTGCTGCCGTTCGAGCTCTTCAAGTAACGTTCTTTCTGTCCTCGGAAATTGAAACCCGATGCAATTTCGGGGGCTGTCAACCCTAATTGCTGTTGTAGTGTAAATAACGGATCAACCAGTTCCACTGTAAATGTAATTGGCCCGGATGGATTGGGGATGATATTCGCCAGGCTGATGTTGGCATTTTCGCCATGTTCCACTTCCGGTTCCTGTGCGGAAATGATAATGGCGTCGTTGCCGTCATTGCCTGTGTATTGAATCGAAAATTCGCTTGCTCCTAGCATGAGCGGAGAGTTCTGTGGCAAACCGTCAAAGATGCCGTTGATTGCATCCGCCTGATCATTGTTCACTATTGTGAACACGTTGTTGAGCAAGGGAACGAACGAATTGATCAGTGTTGTTTCCAAAGTCGCATCGCCGATCGTGACATTGCCTAACACTAAGAAATTGTCATATTCCGATGTTGCATTCGTTCCGCCAATCTCAATTTGCAAGGTGTCGTCAGAATCTAAAGTAAGATTTCCGAGAATTGCAATTTGTGCGGCCCCGCTGGCGGGCTTGATAATCAGCTCTTTCGACGTGGTATCCACATTGCCAATATATGTGCCCGTGTTGATATAGACCGTTCCGGGATCATCAACCGCGTTGATGCCTTCTACAATCGTATCAAAAGCATTGATGCCGACGACGGCTATCTGGTCGCCTGGCGTGCCTGGGTCTGCATCGAGTATGACTGTGCCGTTGGCGAATCCGTTGGCAGGGGTGTAATCGTCGTCGACATAGATGATGTCCGTATTGTCAACCAGTGCCATCACCACATCATTGCCGTCGCCGCCAGCGTAGAAAATACGCCAGGTATTACCATCGAACATGAAGTCGCCAGCGTTAGGCAAACCCGCAAAAGTTCCAATAACTGCATCAGCGCCATCGTTATTGATCAGAACCAGCACATCGCCAAATACACCATTGTTACTGCCCGGCAGATTATCAATCAGGTTGAGAGTACTTGTCGTGTCAATCGTGACCGTGCCGTTCACAATAAACTGATCGAAATCGGTACCTGCCAGCGGAGATGGATCGCTCAGATTGTTGATCTTTACATCAATGGTCGAGCCAGTCTGCAGATTGGTATCACCCAATGTCAACGTGCCATTAGTTGCTCCAATCGCGATAGTGCCGCCAGTGTTGACATCTACCGGAGCATCAAACGTACCGGTTCCGGACAATGTCGTGCCCGATTGCACTGTAACAAGCCCGCCACTGCTGTCCAGTGTGCCGTTGTTGTCAATGGTTCCGTTGACGATTGTCGTGCCGCTGGTTAGGGTTGTGGTACCCGTGTAGGTCGAGAGCGTGCCGGTTGCAAATGTAACCGTGCCTGTCGGGGAAACTGTGATATTTCCAATACCGGAAATCGTATCGGGACTGTTGATATCCAGGACAGTCGCTGTACCGGATAAGGTCAACGAACCATCGTTCCGTATTCCGCCACCATTGGTCGCTGTGTTATCTATCAGGATAGAATCGGCAAATGTCAAAGCGTTTCCTGATTCGTTGAAAATACCGCCACCAGAGTTGGAGGCGGTATTGCCGGAGACCGTGGAATTATCGACCGTGATCGTGCTGCCCGTACCGGTGTTGTAAACACCGCCACCTCTGAAGGCGGCGGTATTGCCGGAGACAGTGGAACCATCAACCGTGATCGTGCTGCCCGAATCGATGTTGTACAGGCCGCCTCCTCTGGATGCGGTGTTCGTGGAAACTGCTGCCCCGTTGATCAGATCAACCGTGCCGCCGCTTTGGTTGTAAATACCCCCGCCATTGCTGGTGGCTGTATTGCTGGAAACCGTGGAACCATCAACTGTGATCGTGCTGTTCGCACCTGTGTTGTACAGGCCGCCTCCGGCTTGTGCGGTGTTCGCGGAAACCGCGGCGGAGTTGAGCAGATCAATCGTGCCGCTGCTACTGTTGAGAATGCCCCCGCCAGAGCTGGTGGCTGTATTGTTCGTGATCGTGGAGCCATCAACTGTGATCGTGCCGCCCGCACCAGAATTGAACAGGCCGCCGCCATTGAATGCAGTATTCGCAGACAAAGAGGCTAAGTTGATCAGATCAATCGTGCCGCCGGATTCGTTGAAAACACCCCCACCATTGAAGGTGGCGGTATTGTCGGAGACCGTGGAACCATCGACCGTGATCGTGCTGCCCGACCCGAGGTTGAACAGGCCACCGCCGTTGGCGGCATTGTTCGTGGATACTGCTGCCCCGTTGATCAGATCAACCGTGCCGCCGGATATGTTGTAAACACCCCCACCTTCGAAGGTGGCGGTATTGCCGGAGACCGTGGAACCATCGACCGTGATCGTGCTGCCCGACCCGAGGTTGTACAGGCCGCCGCCGCCGGATACTGCGGTGTTCGTGGATACTTCTGCCCCGTTGATCAGATCAACCGTGCCGCCGGATGTGTTGTAAACACCCCCACCAAAGGTGGCACTATTACCGGAGATCGTGGAGCCGTCGACCGTGATCGTGCTGCCCGACCCGAGGTTGAACAGGCCGCCGCCGTTGGATGCATTGTTCGTGGATACTGCTGCCCCGTTGATCAGATCAACCGTGCCGCCGCTTTGGTTGTAAACACCCCCACCAAAGATGGCAGTATTGCCGGAGACTGTGGAACCATCAACCGTGATCGTGCTGCCCGACCCGAAGTTGTACAGGCCGCCTCCTCTGGATGCGTTGTTCGTGGATACTGCTGCCCCGTTGATCAGATCAATCGTGCCGCCGAATTCGTTGAAAACACCCCCGCCATTGTTGGTGGCGGTATTGCCGGAGACCGTGGCACTATCGACCGTGATCGTGCCACCATCGTTGTACAAGCCGCCGCCGTTGGCGGCATTGTTCGTGGAAACTGCTGCCCCGTTGATCAGATCAACCGTGCCGCCGCTTTGGTTGTAAATACCCCCGCCAGAGTTGGTGGCGGTATTGCCGGAGACCGTGGAACCATCGACCGTGATCGTGCTGCCCGACCCGAGGTTGAACAGGCCGCCGCCGTTGGCTGCATTGTTCGTGGAAACTGCTGTCCCGTTAATCAGATCAACCGTGCCGCCGGATGTGTTGTAAACACCGCCACCTATGAAGGCGGCTGTATTGCCGGAGACCGTGGAGCCATCAACCGTGATCGTGCTGCCCGACCCGAGGTTGTACAGGCCGCCGCCGCTGCGTGCGGTGTTCGTGGATACTTCTGCCCCGTTGATCAGATCAATCGTGCCGCCGGATGTGTTGTAAACACCCCCACCAAAGTTGGTGGCGGTATTGCCGGAGACCGTGGAACCATCAACCGTGACAATGCCGCCGGATCTGTTGTAAACACCCCCGCCAATGTCGGAGGCGGTATTGCCGGAGACCGTGGAGCCGTTTGTTAAATTAATCGTACCGCTGGCATTGTAAATCCCCCCCCATCATCGTTGGCGGAATTGTCAGAGACGGTGGAATTATCGATCGTGATCGTGCCGCTGTTATTGTAAACCCCGCCGCCATCGTTAGCGGAATTGTCAGAGACTGTGGTGCCGTTTGTCAAATTAATCGTGCCGAAGTCGGTATTAAAAAGTCCCCCGGCATCGTTGGCAGAATTGCCAGAGACAGTAGAATTATTGATTGTGAACGTGCCCAAGCCGAAATTGTACCCACCACCCCCAACAGTATCAGCGGAATTATTAGTGATGGTTGAGAGATTCAAATGTATGGTGCCAGAGTTAGCAATTCCTCCCGCACTATTTTGAGCGGAATTGTCAGAGACGGTGGAATTATCGATTGTGATCGTGCCGTTATTCAAAAGACCCCCACCAACGTCAGCGGAATTACCAGAGATTGTCGATCCATCGATCGTGATCGTGCCGAAGCTGGTATTGTAAATCCCCCCACCAAAGTCGGCGGAATTGTCAGAGACGGTGGAATTATCGATCGTGATCGTGCCGGCATTGTAAATCCCACCCCCTTCGCTGGCGCGACCATTGGCAATCGTCAGATTGTTTAGAGTGGCGTGCACGTTGCTGTCAACATACAACACTCGCACTGCGTTGTTACCACTGACGGTGATCCCTGTACCATTGATGGTGGTAATGTTTGAGGCACCAGTTTCGGTCAATTGGAGTTCGCTACCCAGATTAATCGTACCAGTAACCGAGAAGTCGATGGTATCCGCACCGAGTGTGGTATTGGCAGCAGCAATTGCCTCCCGTAGGGAAACATTTCCTACGTTGATGCCGTCATTTTCATCAACCAATGTATTTACCGTAAATGTGGCAGGTACCGCCCGATCCTCGAGTTCCTGCAGACGTAATCTGGTACCGTGCTTACGCGAGTGAGCTGGACGGGATTTCCGAACAGAATTGGCAATAATTGCCTGGATGGCACGACGCCAATGGTGATTTAACATTTAAAGGTAACCTGAAATAAATGGTGAATATCGTGTCAATGGCGATAACAGTACAGGATGAACTTTTGAGATGCTAGAATAAATCAGCTGAAAAATCGTTATTATCAGAAATAAATGCCCATTGTGACAATTATTTCAGTCATGTGGGTAGTTGTCCGCTATTGAACGCATTAAATTTCTGTATGGCAATATTGTTATGTTGTTGTAATTGCATATTGGTAAATGATAATATTGCTGGATAGCAGTATCGTGATATTTAAACATCTCTCATTTTGCCCAGATTTTCTATTTCTTCAGCAATTTCTCTGGCGATGTTGTGCACTTGCCACAGGTCTTCTGGGTGGTTGTACGCCTGTGGTTCCCCTTCGTGGGGGAAAATTGCCCAGATTTCTGGGGAAATGACGCACGAGTCCGTGGTGCCTGCCATTTGTCGGCGGACAATAATTGAGTCTGAATGATGAGAATTAATTAATCTTTTCGACGTCTTTCCGTTCCCGGTTGGAAATGTTTCCAGTACTTGCGAAAATTTCAGTGCATTGATCGTTCGCACTACTGCACCTTGGTGGGAAAATAATCGCGAAATCCATGGGATCTGTACCAGTTCCCGATTCAACGTGGGGCAATCCGGTCCTGCCCACTGGTGTTCGAGTAGTGGGTAACCATGCCGCGATGTGATCGTGATGGACGCGTCTGCTTGAGATGCGATGGCAGCCACAATTTTGCCCACCCAATCATCGAAAAAGTGCACTGCCGCCGCGAAACTGTTCCGAATGGCAAAAAAAGTGGCATCGTCTGGTGCCACAAAACCCCGTGGTGGTGTGTCTGTGGGAGGGGTGTTCCGAATTCGCTCCCAGGAATCATGAAGAATTGATGAGGAATCAGTGGTCAGCCCGCCCATTGATTGCATGATTTCCTGGTATGTTTCTTGATAGAACGTCCACGGTGGTAGCATGCAGCTGGTGTCGATGACCACCAATTGGTGGGTTTCCGGGCGATTTTCTTCCACCAATCCGTGAAGTTTCTGCACCAGATCATCGTGGTAGGATTCCGCCCCACGTTCGAGCATGGTGACGCTCGACCATGGTAATTTCGCCAGCACCGATGCCTGCTCGTCGCACAGTAAGTGGCAGCAATGCTGTTGTTTCAGCCGGTCTTCAACAAGAGCCTGTATTGCACGGTTCGATAAAGATTCGACCACCCGCCCATTTTCATCCACCTGGAAATCATCTGCATACAGGTGGTCGATGACTTCTCCGCTGCTTGCAAGATTGTTGAGGGTAGGGGTGTCGATCGATTCGTTGCCATACGGCCCAAGCCACCCGGGACCAAGCCCGTCGGCAATGAGGATTAATTGAATCATGAAGTTTGTGTAGTTCGTTTATGGTTGAAGACACGGCGCGCGAAAAAATGTTCATGGGCGTTGGCTGGGATTTCTACGGAAGTAGGAATTTTTCCAGCGTTGTGTTGTTAATGCAAGTCGATCTGGAATGCTATCGGGAGTATATTGAGTTTCTCTTAATCCCAGGGAATCGATTATCGACAGTTGATTATGAACAATTGAACGAAACATCAATCGTTCGTGATTCAATACATCAAAATATTTACTGCAAATCAATGGTGAAGCTTTACTCAGTTCGATTGGTCGAAGCAACATTGCAGCAAATCGTGCCTGTTCGTCGGGAAAGCCCTTTGTGCGAATCAGAGTATCCACAAAAGTATTTTCATGATCCGGAGACAGTTCCAGCCAAAGTTGAGTGGCACGAATTGCCGCACGACGGATCTCACTGTCACCATCCGACATAGCATCGATTAATGCTGGCAGCATTTCTGTTCCGGGCAAGTAGTATGTTGCCATACTCCGCAAGATTGAAGTACGCTTTTCATCTTTCAGTACAGCGACAAATTCGTAACCAAGCCGGTGGTCTGCATCCAACAGCATTTTTTTGAAGAATTCAGCCACAGCCTGAGTTGTTTTGTTTGCAGGTTCCAAACTGGCTGGAAATAAAGCTGCACCAGCCGCAAACTTTTCTTCCTTTCCTCCGATCGCAACCTTCTCAGTGCCATTATTCCAATTGGCGAAGGATTCGGCTGGTAATTCTATCGATGCACCATTCTTTGACTCCAGTTTAATTATTCCAGTTTCTACTTTCAAAGTTACTTCAGTACGTGGCTTGGAGTTTTCAAGTGCTATCTGAAATGGCACTTCCTCAGGAAATTTACTGATCAGCACCATACCTAGTTTTGCTCCCGGTGCCAGGGAAACATCCCAGATCTCATTCAGGAAACGCAGTCGAACTGTCGAAGAAGTTGCTGCATTATTTTGTAGATAGATTCTTCCGCAGTGAATTTGCAGATCAGCATCCACCCCTGCAGGTGGGACTGAAGCAACCACCGAAGTGTGCAACATTTGTGTCTGATTCGAATCTGGATAATCCGGTGCAAGAATCAGTTTCAGATTCTGGTTCAGCAGAATTTCTGGTTTCATTCCGGGTAGTGCCAGCCAAAGATCTCTGCTTTCAACCGCAGCAGTGTCGTTTAAACGCTGTAATTCATCCCACTTAGGCGATTTGAAAAGTAAAGGTTCTCTGGGGGAGGAGAATGTGCCAATTGCTTCTCGTGCCTCATTTGCAACTCCCCATTTATTTACAGGTTGCTGTTTCTGGGCCAATTCACGTGGTGGTGGGCCATTTTCGATGACATCTGGAACTTTTTTAGGTGCAGGTACTACTGGTGGCAATTCCGGTTTTTCTATCACGTTCGCAGGCACGATCGGCGGGATTGCAGGCGGTTTTTGTAGTGGGGATGACTGTGCTATTTCGATTGGCTTGATTACGATTCGTTGAACCCGCTGTTCCTTTTTCTTTCCTGGAATTGCGAGAGACATGGACAGCACTAACAGGGTTGTCAGAGAAATCAGCCCAAAAATGAGAAGTGGGCGGAGTTTCGAGTTTCCTGAATCGTTTGTCGAATCTTTGCTTATCGAGGGTTGTTGTGTTACTGCCAGTTCGTGAAATTTTGGTTTCCGGTATGCAATTGCAGCGGGTGCGGGCAGCAATCGGTAAAGTTTGCGGTACGACTGTTCTTCCAGAATCGGTGGTTGCGAAATCACCTGACACAGCACCTGATGAGAAACCGCAATTTCTCGCAGGATATCGTCGTTTTCCAGAGCTTCCTGTTCCAATTTCTGAACTTCGTCTGGTGGCAGAGTGTTGTCCAGGTAGGCGGCAATAATGTGGGGGTTCGGTTGTGATTTTTCCCCACCGATGAATGATGCTTGGCGTTGCTTTGATAAGGAATGAATTTTTTCTAATAAATCCTGTGCTTTCGGGCTATCCACCAGCTTGATGCCAATTTCCCGGGCCTGTGGGGCATCCAGCAGGTCGTCTGCATAGGCAAGTAAGGTCCGAAGTGTCAGCCGAATCATCAGTTCACCATAAACGTAAGTATTCCCCACGATTGTTTGTGTGGGATAGGCGTCGATTTCGTACGTTTTTTTTCAGAAACTTTGAGAATAATTTCTTTCTGTGGGCCGCGGAGTCAATTCTAACTGGAGTAATCGATACAAACGGCAAAAAATAACCAGCTTGCCTACGTCTGAGTTGGTTTCTCGTTGACAACATCTATTCGTCCGTTACAGTGAAGGTTGAGGTTTTCTTTCGTTTGAACGCGGAATTTTTTTCTGCGAGGCGTAATCATGGCAAAAAAAACACAGAAGAGTGGCAAATCCAGCCCATTTCTGATCATTATGCTGGTGCTGTTCATCCTGACAACGATTGCCGCCAGCGTCACCACGTACATGGGTTTCGATGGTCAGGCTCAATTCGAAAAACAGGCGCAGGACGCGGAAGAAGCTAAGAAAGGTGCGCAGGCAGCTTTTGAACAGGAAAAGGCGAAACGCATCCTTACCGAAGTTGCCATTGGTGCGGCATCGGAACAGGATCGCACCGACCTGGTGGGTCTGGCTTCATCCCAAAGTGCATCCATTCTGGAACAGCACACCAAAATCGTGGGTGCGGTCAAAGGATCGCTGCCCAACGCCAATGATTTTGACTGGCCCCTGGTGAATACGGTGGCTGCAGGTGGTAACCCGGCTGCGGGGGCACAAATTCCAGATGTGGCTCCGAAAATCACGATTCCTGCATTAGTAAAACAGTGGTCGGATCTGTATCGAGCCAAAGAAACCTCTGAAAGAAATGCTTTAGATGCTCAGAAAACTGCTGAAAACCAAAAAATTAAAGCCGAAGCAGATCTTGATGCTCAGCGTAAGATCTTCCAGGATGGATTGGCAAATCTGCAGACCAAGTTTGAAGCTTTTCAGCAGGAAACCGAACGTAATCGTACTGCTTTGTTCGCAGGTAAAGAGAAAGATGGCGATGATTACAAGAAAAAGACAGCAGAATTGCAGCAGTCGATCAACGAACTGGGTGACGATGTTGCCAAGTTACAGAAAGATATTCGTGCCCGCGATGAGAAAATTAATCGTTTAGAGAATAAATCGGATACCGATATCGAAGAACGCTTCCGCAAGCTGGACGTTACTCGGGTTGAAGAGAATAAAGGGGAAATCACCACCAAAGATGGTGATAATCTGGTCATTCGTTTCAATACCCGTCTGGCGCTGGTGCCCGGACAAACTTTCCTGGTGACCGCACCTTCTCAATCACTGGCAGCCGTTATCGATCGTGAAAAAGTATTGCAAAGAGCCAATTCCGATCGTGGTGGCTTAGAACGGATTCCATTTGATGATAATGAACTGGTGAAAGGAAAGATTGAGATTATTGAAGTAACTGGCCCATTTACGGCACGTGCTTTAATCACCGAGCAGTTGCAGCCAATTCGTAACCCAGTCAGCAAAGGGGATACGTTATTCAACATCATTCTCAGCAATACCAAACGCACTCGTGTTTCGTTTGCTGGTGTGATCGATCTGGATGGGGATGGTACTGATGATTCACAGGAATTCATCCGCATCCTTGAAAAGAACAACACGATTGTCGATTCTTACCTTGACCTGAGAACGGGTACAATCAAGGGACCCGGGATGTCATTGAGTACAAACTTCCTGATTATGGCGAATGATGCTCCAGCGGGTGGGAACTTTTCCAAGATGGAAGATCAAGCCAAGAAACTGGGTGTGCAGATGATTGATGCTCGCCGATTCCTGGTTTTGATTGGTGTTAAACTGCCGAAAAATCCACTACCTGCCAACTATGGTGTCAACAGTGGTGGGGTTCCTATGGAGCCAGTCGATCCCAATCCCGAAGGCCGATAGTTGTTAGATCGATCTCATTTTGTAACCGTTCACTTATGTTGTTGCAAGTTTCGGTGCAGGTTTGCCTTTCCGGTGTGCGTTGATCGCTTTTTCCAGATAATCCAATACGTTTCTTCCCTGTAGTTTCAATGTTTCACATACCGTCAGGATTCGCTCTGCGAACCGACAGCCACGAGCACTTTGAGAACCAAAGCTGCGTCGACGCCACAACACCGCTCGACGTTGCACACGCTCCGCATCATTATTCGTTGGCGGAACGTGCTCATGGTCGACAAACAGCCATAAACGCATCTCTACTTTGGCCACCCGCTCGCAAAACCGCGCAAGTTTTTTGTCTTTGCTACCCTGCCCCTGTTTCAGCAGTGTGCGTACGCGTTCCTGCAACGGTTTCATCCGCTGTTGCAATGTTTGGCGAGTTATCTGATGATCTCTCGTAAAAATATGCCATAGCTCAAATATTTCCTTGTGTAATTCAAGCCAGTGATCCACGAGTTTTGTCGCTCTTTTACTTCGCTTGGATAATGCCTCCCAGTTGCGCTTCAAATGTACCCAACATAATTGATGGCTACCTTCAGGAAGGTTCTTCACATACACCTTCCAGCGATCCGTACTGACAAATCCTGGGAGCTCTTCACCCATAAACGCTTTCAATGCATCAATATTGCGACGTGCATGAATGAGAAATACTACGATATGAATCTTTGCCGCAATCGCTGTCCATAACCAGCGTTTGTGGCCCGCCTCTTTCCAGCCCGTTTCATCAAACCCCTTTACATCAGCGTTTTTAACTTTCTCACGAGCTTCCTCATAAGGTGCGTCCAACGCCGGAATTGCCTCGGATTCCAGATTGCTGATGGTTCCCAAGGATATGTCTATGCCAAAAATTGTTTTGCAAGTTCGTTCGATTGAGCGTTTACTCAATCCATCCTGACCCACCATACACAGCAGAGCAGCTGTCAATCGAGGTCCGGTGCAATGGTTACGGCACTCAGCAGGAATGGTCATCACAGTTGTGTGTCCACAATCAGCACATTTCCGGGAATGACCTTCATATTGTGTTACGATTAAAGGCTGTGGCAGTTCAACTTGCTGATGAATCCTGGGTTCAGGTAGATTCGGACAGCCAACAAGTGATTTGTGGCAGCGAGAACAGGTTTCTGGCACGAACTTGATAAAGGAGTCCACACTTTCAGGAGGCAAGGTTTTTCGCAGATTTGCCTTGTGACCTTGTTGTGCCCCGCGTTTGCGACCAGTCGGCTTTTGGGAAGCTAATTTTTCTTTTTCTGCAGGTTCTTGCTTGTTAGGCGGTTTCAGCTTGTCTTCCAGATCACGAATGCGAGCTTCCAGCGCCAGTATTGTCTTTTGTTGTTGCTGAATTATTTGTTGCTGATCCATCAGCTGCTGTTGCAGCAAATGAACCTGCTTGAGCAATTGCTGGCACCCAGGACATTCGGAATTGAACGACTCGATTTCCATCGCCCGATTATAGAAAATGGCTGAAATTTGCGAAAGGCCAATTCCCGAACCGGTGAACGGTTACCTCATTTTTTATTTGAGCCGCCGATTATGCAACGTACCGTAGCCGTTGTTCCTTCACCATTGAAGTGGGCAGGCGGAACTCAAATCTTGTAATCCCCGAGTCTTTGGGCTGATAGACCACGGTTGTGCCCATCTGTTCTGCAAGCCGCCAAGATGTAGAAAGACCCAGCCCCCGTCCCCGTCCGGCATCTCTACCAGAGAAAAATGGATCGAAGAGGTGCTCAACATCTTTCGGTGCGGGGCCACTGCCGGAATCTTCTACAAACAGAACATGTTGGTCATTCTGGTTTTCCCAGCCAATACGTACCCAGCCATCCGCACCTGCCGCCTGAATGGCATTTCGGACAAGTGCTGCCACAATATGAATGAGATATTTCTCATCAATATGTATTTCGACGTATTGCGGGAGATTGCATTCCCATTGTACCCCGCCTGCTTCGGCATAGATCTGCAGTTGAAGAAGGGCGGTTTTCAGAGTGTTGCCGAGGTTCAACCACGCACGTGCGGGAGCAGGTGGGCGGGCAAAGAGCATCAATTCACGCAGAATATTGTGAATGTTACGCGTCTGCCGAACAATTGATTCGAGAGAAGCCACTTTATCAGGAGCATTCTCATTTTTTAATAAATATTGTGCCTGCGTCGAAATGACTGCCAATGGGTTGTTAATTTCGTGGCTGGCACCAGCAGCAAGCTCGGCGAGCCCACGCAGTTTACCTGCCTGTTCTTCTGTAGTCCGTCGCTGACCGGCCTCATGTAATTTATTTTCCAGAACGGCAACCCGCTGCTGGTAAAAATTAATTGCAGAAGCCGAATTTTCGTTTCTTGCAAGAATTGCTTCCTGAAGATCTTCTAATAATTCCGCGCTCGTGTGGGGGCTTCGATCATCCAGTACGGCAATATCTAACTCTAATTCGGCACGATCGCCCAATGTTGAAATCGAATGCGGGTTCAGTTGGAGAGCACGAAAGGCCGCACTGCGATCGATCAAGTCTGGATCGATAAAGGGCAACGTATTGTCATTCGCTGCTACCACAGCAAGTTGGCATACCGCGTGAAGCGTTGGGTCGATCTGTTGATCAACTTCGTCGGGGCACCAATCGATGCGGGTCAGCAGGGTGCCTAACCAGTTCGGAAGATGCCAGTTTTCAACTAATCGGTGGGCAAGGTCGACCTGGCTCTGGCCCCAGTGCTGCAACTGAGTACCCCACGGATCTTCTGAGAAACGTGGGTGCGATAAACAGGAATAAATCGCCTCAGTGCTGGCACTGGAAATCGCAAACCAAGGCAGATAACAAAGCATCCCTGCCACCCACGCAGACTGAAAAGGATAGCCAATCTGTTGGGCAATGGTGGCAGCATTGTTTGCCGTATCGCACGCAACTTTGAACAATCCCATCGTGGCGGGATGTCGCCAGTCCAGATATACTTCGGCTGGTTTTGTTTGTAATTGATCAAACAATGGTTCAATCAAATCACCGGTTGTCACCATTCTGGTATGTTGAAGTACGGGCGATGCGATATCATCCTGTATTCCAAAACGGACCAGGTGGAGTAGTGCGGCTGGATCCAGCCGAACCCCATTCCATAGTTTTTTCGTGGTAGGAGCTAAAAATGCGTTGCACGCGCTGGCCGAAGGGCACAACCACGGTAATGTTGCAGCGTAATCACCCCATCCTTGGGTTCCCACGTGGTTTGCTCCTGGCTGAATGGACATTAATCCTGCAGACTTACGCTGCGCTGACGGCTGATTCCATTTCCATCAATTGACACATCCGCTCAATCAAAGCTTCTGTAACGAATGGTTTATGAATGAAATCGTCGGCACCTGCCAGACGCAGTTCATCAATTTTATCTTCTTCTACCATGCCTGACATGCAGAGAATCCGCACATCAACGAGAGAAGAGTCGCTGCGAACGCGGTGACAAACCTCTTTACCGTTAATATCGGGAAGCATCACGTCGAGCAGAATGATATCTGGGTGGTATTCTTTCACCATCATGCCCGCATCAAAGCCGTTCTGGGCGACCCGCACTTCAAAGCGAGGATCTTCTTCCAGAAAGCGGCGGGTGATTTCCACCAGCTCTACATCATCGTCCACCAGCAGGACTTTTCTTTTGCCATTTTCCAATGGATCGGTGGGGATGTCATTATCCCGCATGAATTTGTAAAGTGCTTCGCGGGGGATTCGTCGAAAGCGACTGCCCGGAACGCGAAATCCCTTCAGTTGACCGTTGTCAAAGCAACGAATGATGGTTTGCTGGGAAACCTTGCAGATCTTGGCTGCTTCGCCAGTCGTAAAGACAGTCTTCATCGTTCAAATACCCCTTCATCGGTGGGTGCCGATGAGTAACCTGTGCCCGGTAGATTCACCAGAATCCCGATGGCACATTCTTCCTTGATTACCACGGTTTCCAAACCGTTCCATCCCAAGCGGTCGAACTCATCAGCCTAACTTAACACTACATTACGACTGACTGCCTGAAGGATACGATCGATCGGAAAACCTCACTTATTTTAACTTCTCATCTAAAGTTGACGCAACTTACGAATCTTACCGAACGCGGCGATTGTAACGACTCCGTAAACTACGTCAACTGCAACTGTAAGCCTGGGAAAACCTACCCTGTCTATTTAAGCTAAACAGCGCAAATTGTCCAATTTATTCAAACTAACAGCGTGAAATAATTCAGTCCGCTTCAAACTGGTGAAGCTGTATCTGTTTCCGCGGTTCCATTTGACTTCATAAACAACGTGGATGAGGAATACCGTATTATTCCAGATAAATCAAGAGGACTGCGAGATCTGCAGGTGTAATGCCGGAAATGCGACTTGCCTGACCAATGTTCCGTGGGCGGATCCGGACAAACTTTTCTTTGGCTTCCCGCCGGAGCTGGGGAATCACTGCGTAATCAAAGGTATCTGGAATCGATTTTTCTTCCAATCCCTTGAAGCGACGAATCTGATCATCCTGGCGGGCAATGTAGCCTGCGTATTTTGTCGCCAGCACCACTTGTTCCACAACATTGGTATGACTGTTCCATTGACCTAGCTGTGGGTGGATTTCGCACAGACGCTGCCAATCGGTGTCCGTTCGTCGCAGTACTTTTTCCAGTGGCTCACCATTTTCTTTGGTTCCTTTCAGATATTCTGCAAGCTGTTTGATCAACTCTTCTTTTGCCAGAAAGCGGTTCCAATCTCTGTCACCCACGCTGCCTGCGGTGCGGCCAATGTGCGTCAGGCGCAAGTCGGCATTATCGTGGCGTAACTGCAAACGGTGTTCCGCACGCGAAGTAAACATGCGGTACGGCTCATCCACACCTTTGGTGACCAGATCGTCAATCAGAACGCCGATGTATGCCTGCGATCGATCCAGAATGCAGGGTGGCTTGCTCTGTAGCTTTAACCCAGCGTTGATTCCAGCCATCAAACCCTGTGCCGCAGCCTCTTCATAACCAGTGGTGCCATTAATTTGCCCAGCAAAGTACAGGCTGTCCACCAGTTTTGTCTCCATGGTGGCAAAAAGCTGGTCCGGTGGGGCGAAGTCGTATTCCACAGCGTACCCCCAGCGAAGAATTTCTGCATTCTCCAGTCCGGGAATTTTCGCCAACATCGCCGCCTGCACATCTTTAGGCAAACTGGTGGATATGCCGTTACAGTAATATTCCAATGTATTCAGACCTTCCGGCTCCAGAAAAATCTGGTGGCGGCCCTTATCTGCAAATCGCACCACTTTATCTTCAATGCTGGGGCAATAACGAGGGCCGCAGGTGCGTATCTGCCCCGAGTACATCGGAGCACGGTGCAGGTTCTGACGGATCAGGTCGTGCACTTCCTCATTGGTGTAGGTAATGTGGCAAGGCACCTGGGGGATATTAATACGATCGTTGGAATAACTGAATGGCTGTGGCTCCGTATCACCCAGTTGTTCTTCTGTTTTGGAAAAATCGATTGTGCGACCGTTCAAACGGCACGGTGTGCCTGTTTTGAAGCGAGCCAGTTGAAAGCCACAGGCTGAAATGGCATCGCTTAGCGATTCTGCCACCGCGTCGCCTGCCCTGCCACCTTTGGTCTGGGCTTCACCAGTATGCATGATCGCTTTCAGAAAGGTGCCGGCGGTTAGAATGACAGCTTTGGCGGCATACAGAGTTTCCCCGCGTGCAATCACTCCACGGACACAGTGGGTAGCGGGTGAATGCGAATCCTGAAATGGCTCCAGAAACAACCCTTCAACCAATTCCTGCCGTAATGTCAGGTTTTCCTGTTCTTCCACCCACCTTTTCATCGTAAACTGGTACAGCTTTTTATCTGCCTGTGCCCGTGGGGAGTGCATCGCTGGCCCTTTCGAGGCATTCAACATCCGAAAATGGATGCCGCTGGCATCAATACACTTGCCCATCATCCCACCCAGGGCATCAATTTCACGGACAATCTGGCCCTTGGCTACCCCACCGATGGCGGGATTGCAGCTCATCTGGGCAACAGTATCGGCATTGATCGTCAGCAGCACCGTCTTCAAACCCAGTCGTGCAGCAGCAAGTGCGGCTTCGACGCCTGCATGACCCGCACCAACGACCGCGACATCGAAATGAAACGTTAACGGAAAATTCATTAGTTGAAACCCATTTGGTGCAGCACCATCACCCACCAGATAACAGTTATTTTAGAAATTTGCTGGAAAAGAATGCTTGTTAACAGGAAGCAATTGAGCGGAAAATGTTCGTGAAGAACGATGAGGTGTGCCAAAAACAACTTGGCACTAAGAATCTTAACTTGAAACATTCTGATATTTAAGCGAGTTTTGAAAATGTTCCACGTGGAACGTTTGTTATTTGTGCTAATGTTGGAGTGTTTGTGATCTCATCGCGAATCCGTGTGAACCGCTGGCAGTCCTTCAATAGCAAACCATATAAGAACAGCAGTTCCACATCTTTGGGGTATACCTGCAAACCCGCTTCGCATCGTGCAAGTGCCTCGGTGGGTTGTTGCAAAGACCTGTGGGCCTGGACTAACAAGGCATACAGCTTCCGCACAATCGAATCGCTGGGGTGAGATAATGCCAAACTCCGGCCTGCATACTCCAGAATCTCGCTGGGTTGCTGCAACTCCTGATAGATCGATGCCAGATTAAACAACGTAAACGGATCGTTCGGCTGATCATCCAACTCCAGTTGCAGAATCCGCAGATCCCGTTGCAACTTTCGCTGTCGCACCTCTTTGTCCGAATAGCCCACGTGGGTAATCCGCACATCCGACCAGACCACCTGCACCCCCGTTTGCCGCAGGGCAGGCAGAATCTGTTCATGCACGCGGTACTTCCAGCGGTGCGAATCTGCTCGCCGAAACAGCCGAATATGGTCCACCACGGTGGGGGCATTCCCCTGATGGTTCGTGCAGACGCACTTCATCACATAAGCCACATTTACATCGGGCAATTTCGCGAAGAGTTGCCGCAACTTTGCCCGTTCCGCAGCAGGCAACCGATCATCTGCATCCAGCCAGAAAATCCAATCACCGGTCGCATGCTCCAGACAGACATTACGTGCCGCTGCGAAATCATCAATCCAGGGGAATTCAAACACCTTCGCACCCGCAGACCGGGCAATCTCCCGTGTGCGATCTTGCGAACCAGTATCCACGACAATCATTTCGGCAAACAGCCCCTGCAAATCGCGTAGCACCTCGGGCAGGTGGTGTTCCTCATCCCGCACAATCATGCACAGCGAAACTTTGGCTAATGCGGTTTCTGTTTTCGGGACAGTTTGCTGCACATAACCTTTGGAATAATCACTGCCCCATTTCTGGTGAAAACGCTGGAAATTGGCGGCCAGCAGAGAGGGTGTGTCCAGCCCCATGCCCTGAAAAGTTCGGTTGCCAAAATGGTGAATGTACACATCCTTGGCCACCAGCAATTGGAAACCTGCTTGCAATGCCCGCACGCTCCAATCATCATCCTCAAAAAAGCCGGTGCCAAACTGCTCATCCATCGGGCCGATCTGCTGCACCACATCACGTCGCAGAGCCAGACAGAAACCTTTCAGTCGTTCGACGTTCAGTGCCTGCTGATTGTGTTGCTTCAGCACCTGCATCGCAAATAACGGCAGTTCTTCTAGTTTCTGGTAGCCTGCTGCTAACTGCTGTGGGGGTGCGGTTTCGTTGCTCATCGGCCCCACCATGCCCACTTTGGGTAATACAAGCCAATTGACAAGCCCTTCTAGCCAGTATGGGGTCACCAACGTATCGTTATTGAGCAGAACCAGATATTCGCCCTTCGCCGCAGCCAGCCCCTGATTAATCGCTGTTGGGAATCCACGGTTTTCAACATTGCGGACAATCCGCATGTGTTCGGTTTCGGTCAAAGTACGGGTTTCATCGGTAGAACCATTATCAATCAGGATGATTTCGTAGGGCAGATTAGTCCAGTTTTCAATTTCTTGCAGACAGGCTTCTGTATAGTGCCACTGGTTATGGCAGGGGATCAGAATGCTGGTCAACTCCGTACCAGTCCGTTCCACATCGACAAACCAGGCTTCCACAGGCAACCGCTCGGGGTGTGCTGCTTGTAATACCTTCCGTTCTTTGGCAAAACAGCGTGCTTCGATCCGCATGCCAACATCGTGCAACACCTGGTAGTAAGCCCTGGCGGCCTGCTGGTCGAAAGGCATCTCCGTAACAGCAATCTGCAAATATTCACGGCAGAATGCAGATGACCCGCACGAGCCAGGGCACAGCCAAGTGATGCCTTGCTGGCTGACGATTCGGGGAGATGCCGCACCGCTTCGTAATAGTGGTGCAGTTCGCCGGTCAATTCGGCGAGTAAGGTATGCAACCGCCAGTGCAGTAAGTGGATAACGTTTTTGATTTCCATGTGGGAGTTCAAAATTAGATTCTCCAGATGATGAAATAATACATATTAAGACTTGTGGCTTGTAACTTGTAAACAATTTGCAACAAACATTAACACTATGACTATCTTAAAGGAAAATGAGAAATAACTAATGAAGTAGCGATGGCTTATAATCAAATTGCTCTGCCAAGACTCATGCAAAATGTTTAAAGCAGTTATTCTCAGTAGACTTACTGATTTTCAGGTAAGTAAAGCCATTTAATTCAATCTTGCGGAATTGCAATAACTTCCGCAAAAACGCTGAAAGAGTTTAGGGGAAAAACTGACTCGTCAGCACGCCCTTAGTTGAGTCTCTAAGAAATCTGCAATATCTTTACGACCCCATTCTCTTGCAAACTCCAATGCATCCATGTTGCCTAAATTAGAATACCTAACTTTGATGTCTATGCCACAACCAACAAGAAATCTAGCAATAGCAGTATGTGATGGCGTATAATCAAAGGTGCCTACAATTGTAGTAAATAGTGGATTTCGGATAGAATCAGAGACATCCATTGCCGCCCCTAGATCTATCAAAGTCTTGACTACTTCGAAGTGCCCTTTTGCGCATGCCTTGCAAAGCGGTGGATACTCATTCGAATCATTAAAAAAATTCACATCTAAACCTTTATTAACAAGCCATCGTAAAATTGATATCTGGCCACATGATGCAGCATCTTGCAGCCAAGTTCCAAATGGTGTGCAGATATGTAAGGCACTAGGATTATCACCGATTAATTGTTCAACAATATCGAGCTGACCTTGTTTAATAGCTCGATGAATTTTCATAAGTGTCTCATTAGCAATCATATTATTTTCCTTTTTGAGCAGCTATGCTACCCAATTCACGCAAAGCTTCAACTATTTCATCTCTATCAGCACCTGCTTTGTCAAGCTCGCGTAGTTTATCTACAACTTTTCTTAATGATTGAATATCATGCTGACCTGTAATGTTTGGCGCCCAGACCAAATTCTCTTTACCGTAAATGGGATCAATACCTACTTTTCGTAAGATTGACTGTCCTTCCTCAACTAGTTCTTGTTGGTTTTTGCGTAAGCCCTTTTTGAATAATATGTGATGTGCGTGATGGTTCTTCATGCCCTCGGGAGGATCGCCAATGAGTTCTTTCAAGTGAGTTCCAAAATCATAATTATCTACGAGTTCACCATTTTCGATTTTACCTATTTGCGCCTTTACGTTTACTTTACGGGCTTTCAGTGCTTTAATTGCTTCAGGGTCGGTAATTTTACCTAACTGTCTATCTATTGCAGCAAGTTCTTTATTAAGGCACCTAAGCAAAACGTTATGTACAAGAATTGCATTTTCAACCAGAGTGCCAACAAAAAAGGTGTGATTTTCAGACACTTCAAAATTGCAGACCTCATTCGGAGATTCAGATTTATCTACTTGGTCGATCGAAACCCAAGTCTTATTAGCAGTTAGGACATGTTCACCCTGGCGAAGTAGACTTGCTGGCTTCCACCCGTGTTCTCTTGTGTAAATCGGGTGGCCATTAGTTACATGAATCAACAAGCCCATTACACTAAATGAAACAGTTGTTGAAACGTTTCTTATTGTCTGCAATACGGGTTGATACGTTAATTCGCCTTCGGGATTGTCTTCATGTACGGAAAGAACCCTATCTCCTATCGTAATGTCTTCAATGTTTTTGTAGCCACTTTCAGTTAATATTGGAGTACCTAACGCAAAGCATGCATTGCTGATTCGTTTGCAAGAGCATGCATTGATAATCGCGCGAACTTTTAGCTTTTGATAGCTGATTTGGGCAATCTTTAAACTTGCTACTCCTGTAGCATTCATTAGCATGTCAGTAGCCACGCCTTTAAGGTGACTTTCCATTGCTGACATGCCGAAAATCAATTCAGCTTGCCAAAGATCGACAGCTGTTTTGTAGTCTTTAGATAGATCTTCGTAAATAGGGTCGGAATCTAATTGTCGCATAATTCTATCGGTGAACATTCCACCGATGCCAGACAATTGTTGTGTGTACCATTTATCATCGACTAAATCTTTTAAAGCTGTATGAAGTCGACCACCGACAGTATCTAAGCGGTTGTTTCTCGTATCAATTTCAACAGTTCGATTCTTATAGTCAGCACTATAAGAATTCCAAGGAAGCCATGTCCAGTCATTCGATGCAACTAGGTTTAATTGCAGTAGCTCCATTCTTGAAACTAACTTGAACCCTTCGGGATAATTTTCTAGAACATACATCACTGCTCCTTCGAGCCGATGCTCAGCGAATTTTTCACTGCGATGATTTAACATTCGATCATTGATATCTAGTTCTGTTTGACCTGCATCAGAACGTAGCTTATTATATTTTTCACGGTAAAATTCCCATCGGAGCTGTACGAACCCTAATCCTAAATCTGCATCTGTGATTCCGAGGATTCGTAAATCTACAATATCATCGCTAAATTCTTTTTGCGCAATTTTGATTTGATCAATGTAGATTTTCTCTCTCTTTGCATCAAAAGGGACGGGTAATTGCATAACATCAATTGATAGCTCGAACGGTGGAGGAGGCGGTTTCATCCCGCTCGGATCTGTTGCATTCGAAAATCCATTTTCAACATATCTTGTCAGATTGACATCCCCGGCCTGGAAGCCGAGGCGGTCGCGGGTGAGGAATTTGCCCAGGTCGAGAGCCAGAACACGGTCTCGGACATGCAGCAGATGATCCGCGGTGGGGTCGAGTTCTCGGCCCGTGTAGGAGTAGCGATCGGTCGCTGAACTGTTGGAATTGCTGGTGGTATTGCCAAAGCCATCGTAGGTGAGCGTTGCGATGGGTGTGCCAGTATCATCGAGCAGGCCACGCACCGACCCCTGGCGATCAGTGATGTACCAGTGCACCTCATCGGTCATGCCGTCCGGAGTGATGCGTGCCTGCAGATTGTCTACCGAGTTGCCAAAGATCCGCCGAGCAACCACATCATTGGAACCGTCCAGATCAATGTAAACATCGAAGTTTTCGTTGCCGATGAAATTGTAGCCGCCGTCTACCGTCTTCCAGCCATCATAACCGTACTGCTCGGTCGACACAAGGGTTAAAGTGCCATCGTACTCCATTCGGCTCAGCCGATTGCCGAAGACATCGTAGGTGTAATCGATCCGCACCAGCAGCGTGCCGCCATCAGCCGACCGCTGCTCCACCCGGATGAGATGGTTGTTGTGGTCGTATTCGTAGGTCCAGGTTTCGGCGCTGCTGCCGAGGGATTTCTTGGTACGATTGCCAGAATCATCGTAGCTGTATGTCCAGGTGCCATCGGTAGTGATCTGATTGGCTAACCCGGTGGCATAACCGCCATCGTGCTGTTGCCAGTGGCATCGTGGATGGGATGCGACATATGGGCACCGTGGACAGAAATTTACCTTCAGAGTAGCTGAGATAGTGGGGGATTACAAGACTTCTTGAATCTACTACGAGTGGGAAGCCCGGGATTCCCGCGCAGACGGGAATGACGGTTTCTGGGTATCCGTTCGGTGAACGACTGTCTTGTGTAGCGTGGTAAGCTGCTGGTTTCTTGTTTCAAGGAGATCAGTGATGCTGAAGAATCGTCGCAATTTAGAACTGGAACAATCTTGGCGAGTGCATTTGCAGCAGCAATTGACAAGTGGGTTTTCGATTGCGGAATACTGTCGTCAGCAGAGTTTGAGTGCGATTCAATTTTATTTTTGGAAACGAACCATTATGCAGCGAGAACAGGAGATTATTTCGATACAGCCCAAGTCGTTTGCTGGTAAAGCAGAACCAATGCCGTCAAAATCTTCCGCTGGTAAACGACAGGTGGCACCAAAGGTGGCAGCGGGTGAAACTGCCCAGGCATCAGCACCAGTCAACCATCAGCCCGGTGCACCAACAAGCAAGGAAGCAGAACCGCCCGCGTTCATCCCGGTCGTTTTTCAACATCTCAAGGTTCCACAATATAGCGATACGCCGATCGAGATTATTCTGTCTGGTCAACAAACGATCCGCGTACGGGCGGGATGCGATCGGCAATTACTAGCAGAAATCGTTCACCTGCTGGGAGAATCATCATGCTGAATCTGCCCGACAGCGTGCGTGTATTCGTGGCCACGCATCCCGTGGATATGCGGCGAAGTTTTGATGGCTTGTGTTTCCTGGTTCAGCAATATTTGGGTCAGGATCCGTTGTCTGGTGATCTGTTTGTCTTCCGCAATCGCCGTGGCGACTGCTTGAAATTGCTCTGGTGGGATCGTGATGGCCTGGCCATCTGGTACAAACGCCTGGAACAAGGCAACTTTCTGTTTCCGAAAGATCCCAGTGCCGTTCTGACGTTGACCGGCATTGATCTGCAACTGATTCTGCAGGGATCGATCTGAGTAAGGTTCAACGTCAGCATCGTTATCAGCGACCAGCCGACTGAAGATTTCACTGGCAAATCAGTTCTCAATTGATTTCAGAAAAAATATCAAAATTCTCCATGATTGATTGATAGTTTTTGCTACCTCGCGTCTTAATAGTATGAGCGAGTCATCGGCTGATCACGATCCTTCTCTACCCGTTGACCTCGGTCAGTGTCATGAAATAATTCGGACAATTTCCGAAAAGTATCTGCAGCAACAAGCACTGATTGAATCCCTTCAGAACCAGATCAACAACCTGATGCGATCTGGTCGGAATCAGAAACGGGAATATTTTGACCCGGGCCAAGGGGAGTTATTTGAAGAGCCGGAACCGGAACCAGAGCCTGTTATCGAACTCGAACCTGAACCAGTTATCGAGCCAGAATCGCCAACTCGTCGCAAAGGTCATGGACGCAAGCGGCCACTGACAGATTTGCCTCGGCAGCGGGTAGTGATTGATCTTGAGCCGGAACAGAAAACCTGCTCCTGCTGTCACCAGCCGCTGACAAGAATTGGCGAAGTGATCAGTAGTCGTTACGAATACAAACCTGCTTCAATATTTGTGATGGAGTTTGCCCGTCAGAAATATGCCTGTCAACGTTGCCTTGATCGCCGGCCTGCGGATAACAACCCTGTACCCGTCAATGACTTGATCCGCGTGGCAGAACCACCTGCAAATCCGATTCCCAAGGGAAATGCTGGACCTGGGTTACTGGCTTTTATTCTGGTCAGTAAGTTTGTTGATCATCTGCCGCTGCACCGGCTCGAACGATTGTTTCAGCGAGCCGCTCTGAAGTTATCTCGCTCTACAATGTGCAGTTGGCTGGGCGATGTCGCGCAATTGCTGGAGCCACTTTATTGCTGGATGCTGGCGGATCTCTTGCAATCCCGGGTAATTCATATCGATGAAACCAGTTTGCCACTGCAGAAAAAAGATAATCAGCGTCAGTTGCATCCCGCCCGCATGTGGGTAGCGATTGGTGATGCACTGCATCCGCATCTGATTTATGACTTCACACTGAGCAAAGCACGCAGGGCCAGAAGCACTGCTGAATGATTACAACGGCTACTTGCATGCGGATGCAGCCAACTTGTACGACCAGTTGTACACCCGGCAAAATATGACCGAGGTGGCGTGCTGGGCACATGCGCGGCGCAAGTTTCATGAGGCCCAGATTACGGCACCGCTGCAGGCTGCGCGGGCCATGGTGCTGATCAGCAAACTGTATCGGATTGAAAAGGAGATTAAGAAGGATCTGGCTGAGCAGTCCTGGGAATTGTCTGTGCAGGAAGCGTCTCGAGTGCAGATTCGCCAGGAAAAAGCAATTCCCGTGTTGAAAGAATTGCACGATTGGCTGCATGCGGAGGCACCAAAGTTGTTGCCCAAAAGCCCGATTGCCAAAGCGGTGAACTATGCGTTGCGCCATTGGCAGGCCCTGCACCGATATACCGAGCAGGGGTATTTGAATATTGATAATAATGCCGCGGAGCGGGCATTGCGAGTGATTGCCCTGGGACGCAAGAACTGGCTGTTTGCAGGCAGTGAACAAGGCGGTCGCAATGCAGCCATCATCTACAGCATCGTGCAATCGTGCCTGCACGCGGGTGTGGAGCCGCAGGCCTACCTGACCGATATCCTGGCAAAACTGCCCACCTGGCCCAAGGATCGCCTGAGCGAGCTATCCCCTGCAGCCTGGAAACCTCAACAATTCGACAACAACAATCCCACACCATCCTGAATCCATCTACCCGATTCTAAACAATTGCGAAATCTCAACGAGCTCTGCAAGTTGTGAGAAACTCAACTCACGGATGTATGAAATCAGAACAGTCGTTCACTGAACGGGTACCTTTCTGGTAGAACTTAGCTGGGTGGATGAACAGAAAGTTTGTAGATCTGGTTTCCTAACTGCGTGGGAAGAAGGTCAAACAAGTGTCGGATATTGGATTGTAACCACATTGACACAATGACATTCGTACAGATGACAGTGTTCCACGTGGAACATTTTCAACACTCATACGACTGTAAGAATGATTGGCTTGCAGAATGTGGTGCTGGTTTCCTACGATAATTATTTGTTAACTTGCGAAAAATTTCATGGATCCGATGCTCGATCTTGGCCCACATCACGGTGATCGTGGTGACCATCATGGTTTGCCCACGTTGTTTCCAATCGCCATTGCGGTTACCCGCCAGACGGGTGCACGTGGGGAGTATTGCAAAGCGTGTTGCTGATCGCCTCACCTGGACCGTTTACAATCAGGAAAATCTGGAATATCTTGCCGGAAACGATGCTGCTCAGGCGGAGTTGCAAAGCGAACTGAGTCCCGAAGCACTCGTTTGGCAACAAAACCAACTGCAGGCACTCCAACAACGTGGGGGAGCAAGTAATTCGCCTGGAAGCCTGTCGTTAGCACGCGTGATCTATGGTTTGACGGCACGTGGCCAGGCAATTTTTGTGGGGCGGGGTGCTGGATTTTATTTGCCCCCGCTCAATTGTCTGCATGTGCGGATTATTGCTAATCTTGCCGATCGGGTTCAGCATATGCAGGACTGGCTACGCCTGACCCCACAGCAGGCAGAAGATCAGGTTTTGCAGAAAGACCAACAACGGAAGAAATATTTATCAGAACAATTCGGTGAGCGTTTGAGCGACATCTGTGCGTATGACCTCACCATCAATTCCAGTTCACTGGGTGAAGAAACCTGTTCGGATTGCATCATTGTGGCACTCAATGGCAAGCGTGAAAGCTGGGATCCTGGCTCATCCTTTTGAGCCGTCTTGGCCAATTTTTGACCATGTTTGGCCAAAAATGTTCCATTTTGCTTTGGCTTACCTCCATTTCACGCACGTTTTGGCAATGGCATTGCTTTTGCAGTAAGATACCAGCATAAACCTGGAGGACAACATGCGTAAAACCTGCTTGACAATTTGGTGTATCTGCCTGGTGCCGATCATTGCACGTGCGGACGACTGGACAACCACTGTCAATGGTGGGATTGAATTCCTGCGGAAATCGCAAAATGCCAATGGAAGTTGGGGCACCGAGCCACGCAGCCGAGGCGTTACGGGTATTGTGGTAACCGGATTGCTGAGCACCGGCAGTGTGACGGTGGATGATCCGATGGTGGCGAAGGCACTGAAATATATCGTGAATCTTACTAATGCCAAAGAAGGCCACCTTGCCGGGAACGATGCGGTGATTCAGCTGCATAATTACGTCACTTCTGTGAATGTAATGGCACTGAAAAAGGCCAATCAACCGGACAAGTACCAGAAAATCATTGACGATGCCGTAAAATTCCTGAAAGGACTGCAGTGGAACGAGGGTGAAGGGAAAAAGCCCACCGATGACTTCTTTGGTGGGGCAGGGTACGACAGTAAATCCCGCCCCGATCTTTCAAATACGCAATTCTTTATTGAAGCGTTGCGCGAAGCGGGGGTGCCATCGGATGATCCTTCTTTACTGCAGGCGCTGATCTTTGTCAGTCGTTGTCAGAATTTGAAAAGCGAGTTTAACACGATGCCATGGGCTGGAAAAATTAATGATGGCAGTTTCATTTATTCCGCCGCAGGTGGGGGGCAAACCAAAACCTCCGACACCCCAGGTGGCGACTTAACTGGTTACGGCAGCATGACTTACGCTGGAATCAAGAGCATGATTTACTGTGGAGTCAGCAAAAAAGACCCTCGTTATTTGAAAGCAGCCGAATGGATTGCGAAAAACTATACCGTGGATGCCAATCCCGGTATGCCACCAGCACTGTCTCAACGTGGGCTGTACTACTACTATCACACCATGTCGAAAGCATTGGCATTGATGGAAACCGATGTGGTAGTGGATGACAAAGGCGTGAAGCATGAATGGAAAAAAGAGCTACTGACAGCATTGAAAAAACGCCAGAAAATGGATGGTAGCTGGATCAACGAGACCGATCGCTGGATGGAAGGCGATCCTGCACTGGTGACCGGTTATGTGTTAATGACCTTGAGCCAACTGAAATGAACTCGCTAGAATAGGTAATATTCGCAGCGAGAGGTTTCAATGAAAACGCTGGTGGCCCTGACGATTGTCTGCTGCATGATTTCTGAGTGCAGCTTGTATGCCCACCGCGTTCCACGTTCAGAATATGATCGGAATATCACAGTTGATGTTCGCCCCACGTCACTTCGCATCCGTTACCGCCTGGAAATCGATGAGCTGACCCTGGTGGAACTGGTGGGAGATCCCAAGAACAAGTTCCCACTTGATTTTTCGCAAGTTGTTGGCCGGAAAGAGTTTGGCGATGCCTTTTTGCAGAAAATGAATCAAGTGATTGCAGATCAATTGATCGTTCAGTTGAATGGGAAAGAGTTGCCACTTTCTTTGAAAACGAGCCGCGTTGAATACCTCGATTCGGCCCAGTTTTATTTTGAATTTGCTGCCGATTTCAAAGTAACAGCCGAAAAAAATCAAATTCAGATTTGGGATACCACTTTTTCAGACTGCAAAGGTCGCTATGTGCTGAAAAGCGACTATGCCGATCAGGTCGAGGTAGTCGAAGTGCAGGAGCCCGGTGAAATCCAGCTCACCGGGATGGATCGCGAAAATGAGAAAAAATTCATGTGTCGCGTCTCGATCCCGTTGGCTGCCAAAGTGGTATCAACGGATGAACTTCAGGAACCAGCGCCACCTTCCACCTTTCAGGCGGATCAGGCCACGTTCTGGCAGCTATTGCGGGAAGTGAACCGCACCGATAACCTGCAATTGCTGTTCGATTCCCGAATTGGCTTGTGGCTGATTCTGGGGGTGGCATTTCTGCACGGCTGCCTGCATTCGATCTCACCGGGGCATGGCAAAACAATGGTTGCTGCGTACTTGGTGGGTGAAAAAGGCACACCGAAGCACGCACTGGCGCTGGGGATTGTCACCACAATTACCCACACCAGCACCGCCATTGGAGTGGCTTTATTGCTGAAGTTTGCGTTGAAAGACGTCCCACCACAAACGGTACAGCAGGTGTTAGGTGTTGGCGGGGGGCTGTTGGTCGCAATGATTGGCGTCTGGCTCTTTCTGCACCGCGTTGCGGGAAAATCGGATCATGTGCATGGATTTGCCAGCCACAGCCACTCCCACGCTGGGGATGATTCTGGCCACGGACACTCCCACGGGATTACGCCGGAGCAATTTGGGCGGGTAAGTTGGATTCGTCTGATCTTTTTGGGTATTTCAGGCGGACTGATCCCTTGCTGGGGGGCAATTCTGTGGGTTCTGTATTGCGTCACTGCCCACCGATACGGTCTGGCACTCTGGACTGTTCTCTCATTCAGCCTTGGTCTGGCGATGGTGTTGGTGTTTATTGGCCTGTTAGTCGTGTGGACTGCCCGCAAAAGCAATCAGATGGTCGGCAAGCATCTGGGATGGGAAAGATTCTCTCAAGCACTGTCGATTCTGGGTGCTGTAGCGGTCATTGCTATAGGATTGTTTCTCTGCCAGCAAAATCTCAAATAAGATTTTTTTGAATTATTCAGTACGATCTCACCGATAAATTCCACATCTGCGTCATGCGCAGAAGTTGGTGATTGTGCAGAATAGGTAACCTGGTGAATTTGAATGAACCAATTCCCACCAGAACTATTCGTTGAACCAGTTCGATTAGTTCTAGGTGGGAGTGGTCATGTTTGCTCACAGATGGTCGATCGTTCGTTATACAGCCATCGTAATCAATTTATCCGTTTGCTTTGTCGTTTCTGCTCAGCCCCCGGTCAATACACCCGCAGATGTACAGCAAATGCCACGTATCACTCTGGAACCCGAATCGAACAAGGAACAAGTACTCCCGCTGCCTCCGACAGAAACTACTGAATTACCAGCAGAAAATCCGTACATAGGCGAATTGTTCAATCGTTCAAGATTGACAGGAGACTGGTGGGGCCAACGGTCGGCATTGGCTGATCAAGGCCTGACATTTGATCTGTTTGCAACACAGTTTTACCAGGGAATCACGAGTGGAGGTCAGGAGCAGACTTGGGAATATGGTGGCAAACTAGACTACTTGTTTAATGTAGATGCCGGGAAATTGGGCATCATGCAAGGATTGTTTATCAATCTGCATGGTGAAACCAGATATGGTCGATCAATCAACGAGATCGATGGCTTGCTGGCTCCCGGTAATATCCCATTAAACTTTCCCGAAGCAGATGAAAACATCACTTCACTAACAGGATTCAAAATTACTCAGGCACTGTCTGAAAATTTTGCCCTCTATCTTGGGAAAATCAACACACTGGATGAATACCCTCTGCGGTACAGCCCGGGGCTTGGCACCAACAAGCCCGGTTTAGAAGGATTCATGAATACCAGTCTGGTATTTAATCCTATCGCAGCACGAACTATTCCATATTCGACAGCAGCTGTAGGTGCAGCGATATTAAGTGAAGGTGAGCCTTTGTTTACTTTTACTGTGTTCGATCCTGAAGAACGAGCAACGAAAGGATTTGAAAACATCTATGAAACGGGAGTTGTCCTGGTTCCCGATTTAATCCTGCGAGGCAAACCTTTTGGTTTACCTGCGATATTAAATATCGGAGGTACCTGGAGTAATGCGGAATACCGCTCGTTTGATCCTGCTGCTTATTTGCGAGTGATTAATCAGGTACTGAGAGGAAATCCAGCCGCAAATGCCACCCCGCCTGTCGAAGATGGCTCCTGGTCAGTATATACGAACTTTTATCAGTCATTATGGATGGATCCCTGTGATGAAAAACGAACTTGGGGTGTATTCGGTCAGTTCGGTATATCCGATGGAAACCCGAATCCAATTCGCTTTGTTGCGAATGGCGGGATTGGTGGAAGAAGCATGCTACCTGGAAGAACACTGGACACATTTGGCATAGGTTATTTCTATCTTGGCCTTAGCAATAACGCGAAAGCACTTGCAAGACCATTCAATCCACAACAGGATGAATACGGGGTGGAAGTATTCTATAACTATGCGATTACACCTTGGGCAAGGTTGACATTCGATATCGAAATCGCAAGACCGAGTACAGTAGGGCTGGGTACAACTGTAATCCCAGGAATTCGGTTTCAGATGCTATTCTAATCACATTCTAAAATCAGATTAACCTGTACAGATCCCACAACCGATACAGATAGTATGCAATAGCTGTATTTCGGAGTTATCATGTCGAAAGTACTATACATAGCGCTGGGCTTACAGCTTGTGATAATCAGTGCTACACTGGCACAGGAAAATTTTGTCCCCTTACTGCCTATCGAATCTGGTGTTAGCGAACCTCGTCCGTTGCTTGTCGATCAGCCCAGTGAGGCCGAATCGATACTGAATAACGCCGCCACGGGTGCACTGGCACCGCCGGCATCTCAATCAAATGCAAACCAAGGTAATGGTGGTAACGATAACGGCACAAATCCTGCCCAGAATGCTACTACCTTTATTCTCAGTAATGAGTATTACTATCTCCAGGGCGGAAATCAGATTAATACCACCTATGCACGGTTAGAATATCCCTGGTATGATAAGCGAGGTGCATTACTGTTTGAAATCCCTTTTGTTTATTATGACTTTACTGCTTCCTCCCCAGCTCTGCCTCAAATTGGGGGGCTAGGAGACATCAGGATCCAAACTAGTTTTAATACCTGGACATCTGATGATAAGAAAATAACAGTAATCAATCTATTTGAAGCGTTTCTGCCAACGGCTGATAATGCAATCGCAGCACGAGGTCAGACAGGAAATACGATTACCGCTTTTAACCTTGGAACAGGGAAGTATGTTCTTGGCCCTGGGATTGGATTGGTTTATGCGATTAGTCCAAATGCGATTATCGCTCCATTATATTTTATGAAGCATCAGTATTTGGGAATGATCTGCGACCGAAAATCAGCCGTGGGAAATTCAGATTCTTTGGTATGTATGCATGGGAAAGCGGCTTATATGTTTTGCCAGAACTGCAAATTCTTACTAACTTCCTCAACGGTGACAATGATATTTATGTGGCACCGGAAATTGGCTATAGCAGAAAAGGGACAGTGATTTATGTCAAACCTGGTGTAGGTATTGCTCCTGATTTGAATAATCGTGAGTGGGGTTTTGAATGCGGGTTCCGCATTCAGTATTGATTGTTAACGAGGAAGGGTAATGAAGCGCCTTTTTGTGGTTTGTATGGCTCTATTGGCAATCATTCCCTGTGGCTGCGCACTGGGACCCAAGGCTGTTGAAGCTACTCATGGTCGTTATGCAGAAGCATTGCTGCGCGTTGATGAAGAGCAACTCCTCAGAAATATTGTGCGTTTAAGGTATTCTGAAAGTCCTCGCAATATCGATGTATCAAACATTGCTGCTCAATATGAAATGAATTACAGTGGTGGTTACAATCCTTTCTTCAGCACAGAAAGTGTTGGTGGTGCACTACAAACTTCTACAGCAACTCTTCCAAGCTTTTCTATTGGTGGTTCAAATCGCCCGACAATTACATATCGTCCTGACGATGATGGCATGGCGATTCGACGATTATTAACTCCAGCGAATACCGAAACGCTTCTCTATTTCATTCAATCTGGATGGCAACTTTCTACCGTCCTGCGATTGTGGGTCGATCAATTGAATGGAGTTCCGAACGGTACGCGGATCAGCGGTCCTGGGGCGGGACAAATTGTGGATTCCGGTCGATTTAACCGTGCAGTTGATCTGTTGCAGGCAGCAGCAGATGCCCAAATGATCGTCACAAAGTTTGAAAAACGCTATGAAGAAATTGGTGGAGGGATTCCCAAAGAATCGATTACTGCAGCAGCGAATATTGAAGCTGTCAAGAATGGGCTGGAATATGCTCCAAGGGGTGATGGAAGATTGTGGGGTCTTGTACGGCCAGAGAGACAGATCGTGCTTGAAATAGTTCCAGGGACAGAAAAACATCCTATTTTTACGGAATTGAGCAGTATACTGAATTTAAAGCCAGGATTGTCCAGGTACGAAATCGATACTGTTAAAAATGGCGTTACTGATCCGGCAGTAAGGTCTTCAGAGCCAGCAAAAGTCTTGAAATGGAATACACGTTCACCGCTTCAGGTCTACTATTTTCTCACAAATGCTGTCGCTGTACCCCCGGAACATCTTGCTGCTGGTCTGGTGCCCAAAACTGCTCAAGAAGATTCGAATCCGCAACTCACTGCTGGTCTGCTGCAAGTTCAATCTTGTTGTGGAAAGAAAAGACCCGAAAATGCATACATCGCAATCGAATACCGCGGTTACTGGTATTACATCGTTGATAGTGATCTGACAAGCAAGACCACATTTATGCTGATGCTGCAAATGTGGCGTCTTGATCTCAAGCGGGATATACCGGGAGGTGGGGGAGCACCAGCACTGACGCTGACAGTAGGCCGTTAGATACAGGCTCATTTTTCAAATGGAAATACACGCTTCCATTCTTTTTTCATGTCCACCACCAGCCAGCTTTGCTTCGGAGCATCTGCAAGCGCATCGACAAGTTTGCCACTGCTCGCTGGTTTGGCATCATATGCATATTCACGCTCGGCATCCGTATGATGGATAATCACCCCCAAACTAAGCCGCGGATTGCCGATCGTCGTGTATTCCATCATTGCTTTATCGCCATCGCTATTACCGATGCAGATCACTGGCCGCCTGCCAATGTGCTGGTGGATCCCAACTGGTTTCCCTTCTTTATCATCAATAAAAAAGTGGTCCAGTGTTTTGAGAAGTACTGGTTTCCCATCCCGAAATTCAAAGCGTGTACGTGCATTTGAACCAATGACCTGTTCTGGAGGAATCCCATATACCCGTTCACTCCAGACACGCATAAAATCTGCACCTCCACCAGAGACAATGAATGTCTTGAAGTTGTTTGCCCGCAGATAGGTCAATACTTCCAGCATTGGTTGATAGACACATTCGTAGTATGGCTTTTTAAACTTCGGGTGTTTTGTTTTGGAAATCCACTCAGCGACACTTGTATTAAATTCTGTTGTTGTCATTCCCGAGTGAGTTAACGCCATCACGCGCAGGAGGCCTTTGTGGCTATCTGCAAGAAGTGCAGGTAAATCGCCACTTAAAGCAGCTTTGACCGCATCATCATCTTTCAAGGCTGGCTTTTTCATCACCTGTACTTTCAAGTTATCCAGCGCATAGGCAAGTTGAAAAGGGATCGGATTTTCAGGCCACAAGGTGCCATCATTATCAAAAACTGCAATGCGTTCTGAAACTGGAATGTAGTTAATTGAGCCTTTGGTTGTTGTTTTTGTAACGTATTCCACTATCGCATTTTTCGATCCACCTGTGTTCCAGGATGGCAAAATTGTCAATGGTTTTGTTTCCTGCGATGATGCAGTTGACACAACAAACAGGTTGAAGCATACCAAAAACATCGCAGATCGGAACAAATTGATCATTTTATCTTCGCCCAGTCGGATAGAGAAATTACACAGCGAAAACCCAGATGAGACATGCCAGTATCAATCGATGTGCCCCGACGTGCGGCAGGGCGATAACTTTCACAGTACGATACGTGACACAGAAATGAGCCTCCACGAGTGACACGTTTGGGAACCAAGGGTTCTCTGGGATCCCAGTAGCTTGCTGGTCCAGTGGGGTTGACTGTTGTGCCCTGGCGATTCACATATGCATCTGCACGATACCAGTCTGAGCACCATTCCCAAACGTTGCCCGCGGTGTCGTAAAGCCCATATCCGTTCGCAGGATAACTTTTTACTGGAGCAGTCCGATCCCAACCATCGACCTTGAGATTGTTGTGTGGAAAGTCGCCCTGCCAGATATTTGCTTTGTCCGCTGTGCTGTCATTGGGGTATTCGTCTCCCCAGCCGAAACGTTTGCCCTCTAAACCACCTCGAGCGGCATATTCCCATTCTGCCTCAGTCGGTAATCGTTTGCCAGCCCATGTTGCGTATGCGTTTGCATCATCCCATGAGACATGAACCACGGGGTGTAATTCTCTTCCCATAATCGTGCTATCCGGACCTTCTGGGTGTTTCCAACAGGCACCTGGGACCCACTGCCACCATCTGGCAACATTATCTGTGGGGATAGCGGTAGTGGGTGGGGAAAAAACTAATGAGCCAGGTACAAGTTGATCATCGGGTGGTTTTGGTGTATTGGGAGGCAATTGCTTGCTCATCTCCTCCCAGTTCGGTTTTTTTTCTGCAGTGGTAATGTAGCCAGTAGAATCTACGAATTTCTGAAATTGAGCATTCGTAACTTCCGTTTCATCCATATAGAATGCAGCAATTTGAACTTTGTGAGCTGGTTGTTCGTTTTTATTGGTGGATTCGTCAGCCTGCCCCATCAGGAATTCACCAGGGGGAATTAGAACCATATTTTCGGGTGGTTGTTGATTTGCATTTTTCGTGATTAAGTAAGTAACACAAAATGCAATTGCTGCTAATCCGAAATAGAAAAGCCAGTAAAGCCACTTGTTACTTGATTGAGTATTTCCAGTGCGTGATCCCGTATTATTATTCGGTTGACTTTTCCTGGACATGTAACAAGTTGCTCACTGAAAAAATGGAAAACAAATTGTGATAGCTTGGAATAGACTATTTACTTCCACCGCTTTCCAATAGTTTCTTCATTACGCCTTCCAGGTTGAAGCTATCTGCTTTCTGTCTCGGTGGATAATCCTTGAAAGTCTTCAGAAATTCGCCCACGTATGCCTGTGCTGGAACGAGCAAGAAAGCGCGGTCCATTAACCAATCGTAATAAGTGTTGGATGTCACATCAGCCCGTTCGTACGGATCAAGACGTAAATTATAGATTTTTGGTACTCTTAAGCTCGTAAATGGTTCCGCCCAGACTCTCAGCGTTCCAGTTGCACGCTGTTCCATAAAGACGAGTTTCCAATTGTCATATCGTAGTCCAGTCACTTGTTGTTCATCAGTGCAATAGATAAAAGATTCCCGCGGTGATTTTTCAACTTCTCCGGTGAGATAAGGTAGCATGTTGTACCCGTCGAGATGAACTTTGTAAACCATCTCGCCGATCTGATGGCCTTTGAGCAGTTTCTGTGTTACATCACTGTCGCCAGCAATCGCCAGAAGAGTGGGTAACCAATCCAAATGAGATACGATCTCGTTTGCGATGCTACCTGGTTTGATTTTGCCTGGCCACTTTACCATACAGGGAACTCGATAGGCACCTTCCCAGTTGGAGTTCTTTTCATTTCGAAATGGTGTCATTGCAGAGTCTGGCCATGAATTCATGTGTGGGCCGTTGTCCGTACTGTACATCACAAAAGTATTGTCCGCGACACCTGTATCATCAAGTGCTTTCAAAACGCTACCAACATTCTTGTCGTGGTCGATCATTACATCAGCATACTCACTCATCCAGCGACCAGCCTGTCCTTTGCTTTCAGGTTTCGGGTGCGTGCGGAAGTGCATATGAGTAAAGTTTACCCAAACAAAGAAAGGTTTGCCTGCACTGGCCTGTCGTTTGATGAAATCAGCTGCACGCTCTGCGATATCATCATCGATTGTTTCCATTCGCTTCTTGGTCAGGGGGCCAGTATCCTTGATAGTTTGTTTTCCGATTTTGCCAAAACGAGGATCCACAGTCTCATCATCTTTGTCTGATGCCTTACAGTCGAGTACGCCGCGTGGTCCAAATTTTGCACGGAACGCAGGATCTTTGGGGTAGTCAACATTTTCTGGTTCTTCTTCAGCATTCAGATGGTAAAGGTTGCCATAAAATTCGTCCATTCCATGCATCGTTGGAAGGTACTCATTGCGGTCACCCAAGTGATTTTTACCGAAGTGTCCCGTTGCGTAACCATGTTCTTTCAGCAACAGAGGAATAGTTGGGTCTTCTTTTTGCATACCTGCCTTGGCACCTGGCAGACCTACTTTGGTCAAACCAGTCCGCATTCCATGCTGTCCTGTAATGAACGAGGCACGACCAGCGGTGCAGCTTTGCTCACCATAGTAATCGGTGAAGATCATCCCTTCTTTGGCAACACGGTCAATATTCGGAGTTTTTACCCCCATTAACCCCATTGTGTAGGCACTGATGTTCGATTGGCCGATGTCATCACCCCAGATGATGCAAATATTTGGTTTCTTGCCATCTTTTTGAAGATTGGTGGACACTTTCTGATTATGTGCTGCAATCAGGGCCAATTCGGCAGGGTTAATTCCCGCTTCACAGTTTGGTTTCACTGCAGCTGATGATGGAGCAGTTGCCGATAGGTTAGAAGCTGATGCAGTTGGTTCGACACTGAATCGACCCGAAGCTGCTAACCAGCCGACGGCAGCACCAATTGCTACCAGGGTAAGAGAAAATAACTTGGAACGGTTCATGAAAGTAATCTCAGATGGGTAGGGAGCTCAAATATAACCGAATTGTAATTCTTACAATATTCTTGTACCAAGTCCAGAAAAAACCCATGAAATCTGCATGCTGGAATCAGATTCACTGAAATCACATAAATAATGTGGCTTTGGGTGAAATTACGAAAAGAACTTGGTGAACAGGAAGTACCCAACGACACAAATGGCCATGACAATTACGGCTTCCAAAAGAATCCGAACCGTTGTGTTCTTCAGCAGGCCACCCCGGTTAGGTGCGGGATCGTTGGAGTTGCCAGCACTTCGTTGTTGCAGGCGGGGGTCTCCCACCTGTGGGATCTGAGGGTTGCGTGGTGATGTGCTCGTTTGAGCCATCTTTTCTGTTTCATTCACTGGCCGTGTGGGGTTTGGCACTGGCGGATTCGCAGCAGACCCTAATGGTGAACGCCCAGGTGGTTCAAAGTAGGCAGGTTGAATGTTTGATGAAGATCCTGTAGCTGTGGCAGCAGGTGGGGCCATCGACCCACTTCCTGGTCGGCGTAATCCAGAAGAGGAACCGGGTTTGCTCATCGAACCGGATCGTTGCATTAATTCTGCACGTAAAATAGCGGAATCCTGGCGGAAGCTGTAAGAGCCGGTTTGTGCACCACCATGGGAGGAAATCTGTTCCCGAGCTGCCGGACTGAGCAGTGGCATCTCATCTTCGGGTGGTGGGGCTACTGGTTCCTGCACAAAAGGCAGCAGTGCTTCGTACACTTCCAATGGAGTCTGATAGCGTTCCTCGACAGACTTTGCCATCATTTTCTTCAAAACAGCTTCCATTTCCACCGGTATTTCGGGGCGCAATTCCCGAACTGGTTTCGGTTCTCTCGTCTGGTGGGCGATCAATTTTTGCGAAATGGAACCTTCCGGGAAGGGGGGTTGTCCAGTCAGAATGAAGTAAAAAGTCGCACCCAGCGAATAAATATCCGCACGGATATCGACATCGTGGCTATTCACTGTCTGTTCTGGTGCAACATAGTCTGCGGTACCAAGAACACTTTTTTCGTCGTATTTCTTGGTCAGCATGTCATCGTCGCTGTGGTAGAACCGTGCCAGTCCCATGTCCAGAATTTTTGAAATTCCGTAGCGGTCTACTAGAATGTTTCCGGGTTTGATATCTCGGTGAATCACCCCCACGTGGTAGGCATGGTCCAAACCCTGCACCGACTGCCAGATATAATGGGCACTGCGGGTGGGGTCGAGGTAGCCACGTTTCTTAACAATTTCTAATAAACTGGAGCCATCCACATATTCCATGACTAGAAAGTGTAAGTTGCCGTCCTGGTCAATATCGTGGGTGCGGACGATATTCGGATGATCAAGTGCGGCTGCGGCACGTGCTTCGCGATAAAATCGGCCCAAAGCGGCAGGCTCTTCTGCTTTTGCAGGAGGGAGAACCTTAATCGCAACCCGTCTTCTCATATACATATGTTCACATAAGAAAACCTGGCCCATCCCACCAAAACCAATCCGTTCCATCAATTTGTACTTGCCGATGGTGAAACCACGCCATTTGCCTAACAGGAATTGTTCGGCCTGAAAATAGGTCAATAGACCGTCACGCACCATCGCACCTGCCAACTTCCGCACATCGTTGGGTAATTGCCCCAGTGATTGCAATTGAGAAAGGTAAAGCGACAAACGCGATTCGTCTATCATTCCGCTCTTGCGGATCAAGCCTAACAAATCTTCGATATTTGCAGGAGTTGGCATTGCTAAATCGGCCTAATCTTGTTCAGTAGTGTCGAGTCCACAGTAGCATAGAACGCTTCCGCTTCCGCTACAACCCAATTATATGCTGATACAGGAAAATTCGAACGGAAAACGTGGTCAAGCGACCATTGATTGCAAAATGCCAGTGACTTGCTGCATGCGATCCTGAAGTTTCTGATCCGCATTACCCCACACAACAACACTAATTGCATCTGTGGTGCGACGCACCGTGAGCATGCCATCGTCGCACGAAAAACGGATTTCTACCCAGTTTTCAGGTGGGAGTTCGTCTGGAAATGCAGGCATCCGATCAATCATCCTCATCGCGTAAGGAATACCAGCAGTGGCCAGTGATTCCACAAATTTCTCCCAGATTAACTTTGAGGTGTCGCCAGAAATTGTTTTTTCGAGACCCATAGATAGCTCCTGGGCTATATAAATCAAATGTTATTTTGCGTGCTGCAGTCACTTACGCACGTGGTGCGTCACTGGTCACGTTGAACATTGTTGCCAATTTGCGAATATTGTCCATTAATTCTACATATTGTGGTGGCAACAGGGCTTGCGGACCATCAGAAAGAGCCTTTTCTGGACAATCATGTACTTCAACGTGTACCCCATCGGCGCCGGCAGCAATCGACGCCAACGATAATGCCGGAATCAAATCTGGCCGCCCAGTGGCATGGCTGGGATCGACAATGATGGGTAAGTGGCTCAAACCTTTGACGTTTGGGACCGCAGCCATGTCCAGCATGTTGCGGGTGGAATCTTCAAAACTTCGTACGCCACGTTCGCACAGTACAACCTGCGAGTTGCCGCCAGCAAGGATGTATTCTGCGGACATCAGTAAATCCTTGACTGTGGCACTCATCCCACGTTTCAGGAGGACAGGTTTGCGGGTCTGGCCGATCTCTTTCAACAGGTCGAAATTCTGCATGTTTCTGGCACCCAGTTGAAACATGTCTGCGTATTTTTCGACGAGGCCGACCTGGCGTGGGTCCATCACTTCAGTAACGGTGGCCATACCATGTTTCTGCCCAACATCCTGCAGAATTTTCAGGCCGTCTTCACCCATTCCCTGGAAACTGTAGGGGCTGGTGCGTGGTTTGAAGGCACCGCCACGCAGAATATTGGCACCTGCGCGGGCAACTTCACCAGCAATTCGATCTAATCCTTCTGCTGACTCAATGGCACACGGGCCAGCGATCATGGCCAGGTGTCCCCCACCAATCCGCACGTGTCCCACCGTGACGACGGTGGGTTCATTGCGAAAATCGCGGCTAGCAAGCTTGAATGGTTTTAAGACTGTCAGAACTTGCTCCACACCGGGCAGGGCAGACATCGTCTCCGCCTGCGGTTTCCGTTCATCACCAATCACCCCAATGATGGTGCGTTCCTGGCCTTCCGATACGTGGGGGGTGTAGCCCAGCGAGCTGATGTGGGAAAGAATGTGCTCGATTTGTTCTTTTGTTGCCCCAGGTCGAATCACCAAAATCATGAAAAAATCCCATTAACAATTAAGATCGTTATCTTACGAAAATAAACTCGCATTTGCTCAATTCTCAAATGCCAATTCAGACGCCGATACGGTCATATAACAGCTTCAAGTAAGTGAAAATCGTTCAAACTCTCTCACAACAGGACGCACAATGTCTTTTTTTCCGGATGTACCAAAAATCGCCTTCGAAGGCCCTCACAGCACCAATCCGCTGGCTTATCGCCATTACAATCCCGATGAAATCGTCGAAGGAAAGACGATGCGGGATCATTTACGTTTCGCCGTATGTTACTGGCACACATTCCGTGGGACGGGATCAGATCCGTTTGGCCCAGGAACTGCCTTGCGACCCTGGGAAGATGGCACCGATAGTGTTGATATGGCATTAAAGCGGGTGGATGTGGCGTTCGAGTTTATGGAAAAGCTGGGCGTACCTTACTACTGCTTCCACGACCGAGATGTGGCACCAGAAGGGAAAAATCTGGCCGAAACCAATGCTATTTTTGACAAAGTCATCGAAAAATTAAAAGATTCTCAGAATAAAACTGGCATCAAGCTCTTGTGGGGCACGGCGAACCTGTTCAGCAACCCACGATTCATGCACGGTGCAGCAACAAGTTGTAATGCCGATGTGTTTGCTTATTCGGCAGCACAGGTGAAAAAAGCATTGGAAGCCACCCACTATCTTGGTGGGGAAAATTACGTTTTCTGGGGTGGGCGTGAAGGTTACGTCAATCTGATGAACACCGATTTGAAGCGTGAACTGGACCATTTGGCGAAGTTTTTTCACCTGGCAGTCGATTACAAGCAGAAAATCGGCTTTGGTGGGCAATTTCTGATTGAACCGAAGCCACACGAGCCAACCTCCCACCAGTACGACTTCGATTGTGCCAATTCGACCGCATTTTTGAAGAATTACGGTCTGGATAAACATTTCAAATTTAATGTGGAAACCAACCACGCCACATTGGCGAAGCACACCATGTATCACGAGCTGCGCTATGCCAGTGCGCTGGGTATGCTGGGCAGCATCGATGCGAACCGTGGTGACCCTCTGCTGGGCTGGGATACCGATCAGTTCCCCACCGATCTGTATCTGACCACCCAGGTGATGCTGGTTGTGCTGGAGCAGGGTGGCCTGGGCAGTGGCGGCCTGAACTTCGATGCCAAAGTTCGTCGTGAAAGTTTTGAACCGGTGGATCTGTTTCATGCACACATCGGTTCTATGGATGCATTTGCGTATGGACTGAAAACAGCCGCCGCGATTCGGAAGGACGGTCTTTTTGATGAGTTTGTGAAAAATCGCTATGCCACGTGGGATGAAGGGATCGGTGCCAGCATCGAAGCAGGTAAAGAATCGTTCGAGTCGCTGGAAAAATACATGCTGCAAAAAGGTAACCCAACGGCCAATCAGTCGGGTAGACAGGAGTATCTGGAAAATCTTTTCAATCGCTACATTGGCTAAGTGCTTTCCAGATAAGTAGTTATGTAAATCGAACTGATGGTTTTTGATTGTTCACAGGAGGAAATGAAATGGGGAAGCAACACGCACCCGGATTTTTGAAGATCGTGCAGGATGCCAAAACACGCGTGCAGGAGTGTACCATCGAAGAATATCTGAAAAAATTAGAAAACGGTGAGAAGCCACTTTTGGTGGATGTGAGGGAAGAGAGTGAATTTGCTGCCGGCCATATCCCAGGGGCGATTCATCTGGGGAAAGGGGTGATCGAACGGGATGTGGAAACGAAAATTCCCGATCTGGATACCCCACTGGTGCTGTATTGTGGGGGTGGCTTTCGATCTGCCCTTGCTGCAGATAACCTACAGAAAATGGGTTACACCAACGTGATCAGCATGGATGGTGGCTGGCGTGGCTGGACAGAACGTCAACTTCCCACCGAGTAAAGTGTTTTCCCGAACCAATCAATTTCTGGGTCGGAATCTGTGATCCGATTCTTTAAGCCAGTTCGGTCGTAACAGTTGTGCCCTTCATGTCGTTTGAGATCGGCGATTCAGGACACAACGATGATGCGATGGCATCGAGTACCTTTTTGCATCCAACTGCAGAGTCCTGTCTTGGGGAATGGCTGGTAATCGGCTAACTTCAATTCAGTGGGTTGTTCCGTTCTCAACGATGATTAACAACCTGCCAGGATGCACAGTAACTTCATTGACGAGGCGATTGCAAAGATGGCGGAGATGACATCATTCGATCACATCGGATTCTTAACCGTTTTCCAAGAAGGTGCAGGTTATGTCGGTGGTTATCTCATCACCAACTTATGGGGGCGACCAATTGAATTTCGCCTCACCACCGCAATCCAACCTAACAAGGTCCAGCAAATACTGTACGGCAGTTCGATTCAGGAATACCTGCATTCTGAAGTAATCGGCAAGACACTGATTGAAAAATCGCAGCAGCGAGTGGATCTGGTTGTCGTGGACCATCCCGATTCGCTTGGCATTGCAAGACATACTGGCATTCCCACCGTAGCAATCATGCAAGGTGGTGCTGCTGTCGAGACCGAACTGACACGTTTCCAGCACGCACGTGCCGCCGATGAATTGGCTGTCGATCATTCTCAAACCACTAACCTTGAAACCATCATCGCTATCATGAACCGTCTCGATGCGGCTCTGGAATTGCAGGAACCATTCACCAGAATTCGTGAAGCGATGCAGGAAGCACGCAAGTTGGGGGTCAACAATCGTGCTGCCTGAACAAGAGCCGCAAGAGCAGGGCAAACAAATCGATCAATCGGAGATCCAATACCTGCCTAAGTGGGACGAAGATGTGGGAGCTGGAACAATACCATTTCCCACCATGGCACAAGATTCATCGATGCCCGTTGATGAAAATGCGTTAGAAGAATTCGATGTTTTGCCTTTCCCACTCTTAGATGAAGCACCGACGACGGAATGGGAAGTTCATCCGAACTTTCAGGTGAAAGCGACTCGATTACTGGATGCTGCTCCGTGGGCACGCACGATGGGCGCATTGGAAATCAAAGTGCAGACCAATGGCTGGAAATTTCCTGCCCCACCGATGGAGGTGGCAAAAACTGCTCCGAAAGAAGATGCTGATAGGCCAGAAACGGCATCGCCTGAAACTCCTGCTGCGGAAGAGGTTAAGGAACCTGATCTGCCTGACCAGTGCGCACCGGGTGCCGCAAAACCGAAGCCAGTGCGGTTGATGCCGTCGCAGGACACGCTGTTGTTCAAAGACCGCTTGCTCTATCTGCTGCAACCACCAATCGACCATTTGATTGGTGGGAAAGAAAAGCAGGTCGAAGTGCCATTTCAACCCTTTCCGTATCAGATGGAAGGGATTGCATTTCTAATGTCCAGGCACCATGCATTGCTGGCAGATGAGATGGGGCTGGGGAAGACCGCACAGACAATCCTGTCAATACGCTTGTTGATTCAGTTTGGGTGGATCAGAAAAGCACTGATCGTCTGCCCGAAGCCACTGGTTTACAACTGGGCCAGGGAATTGAAATTGTGGGCCCCCGATCTGCCTTTTGAGGTGATTCAGGGAGATTATTCCACCCGCAGAGCGACCTGGTTGGTGTCAAATTGTCCTGTCAAACTGATCAATTACGAGATTTTGACACGCGACACAGAGTTTCTGGATGAACCCACTGTTGATTTTGACCTGGTGATCATAGACGAAGCTCAACGGATTAAAAATCACGATTCCCGCACCGCCAAGGTGGTACGATCAATCAAACGGCAACGCAGTTGGGCGATATCTGGCACGCCAATCGAAAATCGTTCTGACGACCTTGTGAATATATTTGCATTTGTGGACCCGGGTCGTATTCCGCCCAATACACCCCCACGACAGATTCCGGAATTGACATCGGACTGTATTCTGCGCCGAACCAAAGATCTGGTTCAGAGCGATATGCCTGCAAAAATCATCAAGGATCTGACGGTCGAATTGACGGATGCACAGCGGGAATCGTACGATCTGGCTGAAAAAGAAGGGATTGTTCGCCTGAATGATATGGGTGACACCATCACCGTGCAGCACGTTTTTCAACTGGTGATGCGGTTGAAACAAATTTGCAACTTTGATCCATTAACCAATGAAAGTTCCAAACTGGAACAATTGGTAGCGGATATGGAAGAAGTTGCCGCAAACGGCCGCAAAGCAATCGTCTTTTCGCAGTGGGTGGAACCACTGGAGTCGATCGCTGCAGCACTGCAGGAATACAATCCGATGCAGTTTCACGGCAAAATCCCGTCCAAGATGCGTCCCGGAATAATCGATCAGTTCCGCGAAGACCCCACCAAACATGTGCTGTTGATGAGTTACGGCTGTGGGAGTGTGGGTTTGAATCTGCAGTTTACCAATTATGTGTTTCTTTTTGACCGCTGGTGGAATCCAGCAATTGAAGATCAGGCGATTAATCGTGCCCACCGAATTGGTCAGAAGCACCAGGTAACGGTAACACGATTTTTAAGCGAAAATACCATTGAATACCGTATTGCCGAGGTGCTGGAGAAAAAGCGGGCGCTGTTTCAGGAGATGCTGCAGCAAAAAGAAGCCCCACCGGTGCTGGGTATGACGGAAGACGAGATATTCGGCTTGTTCGACATTGCCCGACCGAAAAAAGCTGCGGCATGAAGATTCGTTGACGGATCATTAATTGACATGACAGTGATTCGCCATTCCTCGCCATTTTCCGCCGAATCCCACTTTTTTCCACCAAACGTGGTTGCCATTCGCACTTTCATTAGAATGTTTGCCACCATTCCATGCCCCATCTATTCCAATCGGCTGGTAGAAACGCTAAACCAGAACCATGTCTTTTTCCGGATGATTAGAATTTGATGAAGTATCTTCGCAATTTCATCGTTGCTGTCGTAGTGAATTCCCCGATTGCGATCATGGTGCTGGTGTTTGCCTGGATCTGCTGGCAGCCCACTGATCTTCGCTATGTGGGGCACCACGTAAATCGTGGGATGGAAACCCAATGGATGCTGCCACCAACGGAAGATACATTAAATGTCTTCGTCGATAGCCAAAAAAAGCAGTATTTTTCTGAATGGCTTTTTGATTTCACGCTGGCTCGATTGCATAACCACTTGCCCAAAGCACCTGAAAAGCAGTTGCTGCTGCAGGCGGATCTGATCCGCACGCTGTTTGCAGTGGGGATGATTGGTAGAATCCTCTTTCTCTGGCTGGCATTTCGCACGCTGAGTGGCAGTAGGTGCTTTGGCAGTTTACTGGTGCTTTTATGCACTTTGCCCGCAGTGTTACCGGGTTATGTTCCCCACCCGAATGATTTTGGGATATTGTTTTTCGCAATTCTTTTGTGGGTGTTGGCGCCTGCGAAAATATCAGGTTTGCGACTGATGTTACTCCCACCACTGTTTTTGCTGTGGGCCAATTGGACAGGGCCCGGATTAACTGGCCTGTTGTTTTATCTGCTGTTTTGTCTCGCAAAAACGATTGAGCGTTTTCAAATGCCCGTCGCTGAACGAGAACCTGTATTGCGCTACTGGCTGATACTGATTCCTTGTTACCTGATGCACTGGCTCTCCCCGTATGGGCCTGCGTTCATCCTGGAGCCATTTCTAACAGCCCGGAACAGCGCCTTCTGGCATTCACCCATCGGAAAACCACTCAACTTCAGCGATCCAGGAGCCTGGCCATGGATTTTTCTGGCAACAATCGGCCTATTGATTGCAATTCAAGTGATCGCAAAATCTGGTTTTCGGATATTCTCTTTACTAATCATCTGCACTTTTGGGATTTGGCCTTTGGTGCAGTTTCGTGGCTTGAATTACTGGTGGCCACTTGCTGCAGCATTGATTGCCATTCACACAGGGCCTTTATTGTGTGCCTGTTGTCGCACGGAGAAAAACGAACACTCGACTTTCTCGAGTGAGTTAAAGTATTGTGTTGCAACAATTCTATTGCTGGTGCTGGCTCATCCCACATGGTGGCATCTGGTAGTTTTACAGAAAAGAACTGCAGAACAAGTATACCGCCCTGCAATGCCTGTAGCACTCGTACTGGAGTTGCAGGGGCAGGCAGATGCCAGCACTTTGCCCGAGTTCCGCACATTGTTGACGCAATATTATCAGGAAACAGGTGGGAAATACCGTGGTATGATTCTCTGCACGCCTGAGATTGGCTCTTTCATGACCATGAAGCTGGGTTTTCGCTCTGATATGCCACTTTCGTTATATAACCGACCGCAAACATTCGATCCCGCGTATTGGACAGAATTCGAGCAAGTACTGGCTGGCAATTTCAACTGGTGGGAAATTACTGATCGCCATCAAACCAATATGATTGTTACCCCCACCCTGGGGCATGATGAATTAATCAGACGGGTGCGGATTGCCCCAGAATGGGTGGTTGTAGAATCTGCGTGGCAGAAAGGGTATTTTTTAGCGGTTCGCAGGCATCCAAGGCTTCCGAAATGAATGACTCATCGTGGACAAGGCACTCCGTTGCCGCCTGTCTGATTATCGCAGCAGGCTTTTGTTGGGCAAACCAAGCTCCACTGTGGCATACCGATGTGTGGGTGCATGCTGCTTATGGTCGCCATATCCTCGAAAATGATTCTTTTCCAAAAACCGATCCGTTATCGCCATACACCGATCCAACAATCGAACTGGGACATTGGTCATGGCTGACACAAATAACATACGCGAAGCTTTATGAGGTGGGAAACTGGCCCTTCACGGAACATCCGTTGGATCGGGTTCAATGCGGTGCTGGGACCATACTCGCCTGGCACCAATTGATCTGGTTGTTGCAGACCACATTCTTCTGGCTAGCTGTGCGCAGGATTGGCACGCCTGGAAGTGTCTGGCCGTTGATCAGTCTTGGCTTGTACGTGCTGGCTCTGCACCACGCTACCGTGATCCAACGTCCGCAATCACTCGGTTTTCTGTTTTTCATCATGCTGATCTGGAATCTGTCCGCAACCTCGCTCAAGCGATCTCAATTTCTGATCCTTCCAGCCATTTTTGCCCTGTGGGCGAATTGTCATGGCACATTTCCAATTGGCCTGGGGGTACTCGCTCTGTTTATTTTGGGGCGATTTTTTGAAGTCCGATTTTCGATTCGGCAGATACTTCCCCTGGCTGGTCTGGGTGCGCTTGCTTTTCTGGCAACATGGCTAAACCCGCACGGGCCTTGGATTTATGAGAAAATTGCCACTTTTTCTGGCCACCCCAATCTGAAAACACTCAGTGAGTGGCTGCCAATGAAGTGGGAGTGGCATTCACAAAGCGCCCACTGGTCGTATTTGGCCAGTATCCTGTTGATTGTGGTGGTGATGCTTCTGGGTCGGCAACGCCCACGCTGGGGCCATTTGTTGATGATTTTGCCATTAGCCATTTGGCCATGGCTGCAATTCCGCACAATTGTCTGGTGGTGGGTGGCTGTCCTTTGGCTGCTGGTTCAAGTATGTCCGGGTTTGGCTTTGCGATTTCCAACGTTGCCACAATGGGGGGAAGGATCGCCTTCCTGGATTTACCGCAACATCGGGATTGGTCTGTTGATCGCCTCGTTAGTTACCTGGTATCCGGTAAAACGATATATTGTTCCCAGCCCTAGCTACTCAGCGGGTACACCAGTGCTGATTGCATTGGGATTGCAGAAGTACCCTGGTAGCAGTTTCTTTCCTGAATTAGGCCAGGCGGTGGCAAGATATTACCCCAACGGTAAATATTACGGACCGATTTTCGCCAGCGAGACCCAAGGGGAGTTTTTCGTCTGGCATTTAGGTGAGCAGTTTCCAACTCTGATGTTTACCCATGCCCACGTATTTTCAACTGCACACTGGCAAAAGTGTCTGGAAGTGAAGTTTGGGGAAGAAAACTCATTAAATCTTCTGGATGAGTGGGGTGCTAATCTGGTTGTAGTGGAAACTTCAAGACATGAAGAATTGATTAAAAAATTGCAGGGGAGCACCGAATGGGAGCAGATTATTGTGGAAGATCCCACGCCAGCTACGGTGGAAAGTGCCCGCGCCATTTTTCTGCGTAAGATCAGAAAGTAGTTTCATCAGCGCTTTCAAAAAATCGCCTGATTACCCTTTCTCAGAAACCTGCATTAACTTGAATGCAGATAGATTGTCGGTGGTTATTGTCCCAGAGGCTATGTAATGTCCCGCGAATTTGATTCTCCCTGGAAAGAGACGCTGGAAAACTTCTTGCCGGATATTTTTGAGATTCTCTTCCCACAATGGTATCCCACGTTCGACTGGGATGCGGGTTTTCGTTCGCTCGATACCGAATTACGCACATTGCTGCCCGATTCCGATGTAGGCATGGTGCGTGCCGATGCCCTCTTCGAAGTGGGAAGCCTTTTATCACCCACGGAACCGGTTGTGCTTTTCATTCACTTTGAAGTCCAGGCACAGCGGGACGACCGGTTTCCGGAGCGAATGTTCGACTACTACTGCCGAATACGCCAAAAATATGGGAAAAACGTTTGCAGTTTTGCCATTCTGGCCGACGATGACCCACGTTGGCGTTCTGAACCTTATGACGTTTCAGTATGTGGAACCCGTTCGTACTTTGAGTTCAATCTGGTCAAATTGCTCGACTACGCTGATCGACTGGATGAGTTAACCGCCCACCGTAGTCCTGTGGGGCTGATTGTTGCTGCCAGCATTCACAGTTTGATCACCCACGGTAACGCGCAATTACGCTTTCAGGACAAATGCCGTTTGTTACGGCAAATGATCCAGCGAAAATTATCGTCCGATGAGGTCTGGGAAATCATGCGCCTGCTCGATTGGCTGCTAAAATTACCACTCCAATTATTTTTCAGAAAAACACTGTTTTTCAGGCTTTTCCAGCATTTTCCGAACCCGCTCTGCGTATAATGGTACGGAATTTGGGTACAGAATAAGCGGTTGTGAGTCCGCGATTCTTTTCAGCATGCCGTGGGGGTTACATGGTCATTCTGGAGAATCTATTCATGGCACGTACAGCCAAACCCTGGTACCGTCAGGACCGAAAAGCCTGGTTCGTGAACATCCGTGGCAAACGCCACAATTTAGGGCCGAACAAAAAAGCGGCCTTCAAGCTGTTTCACGAGCTGATGTTAAAGAGCGAGGAATCCCAACCTCTGCCTGCAAAAACGATCAGCATTGCGATGGTCTTCGACAAGTTCCTGGAATGGTGCCAATTGAACCGTTCCAGAGCAACGTATGTCGCTTACCGCTACTATCAGCAAAGTTTTCTCGATTCTTTGGGTGCAACCTGTTTGCAGCCTGCCGATTCTCTTCGGCCTTTTCATGTGCTGGATTGGGTTCAGAAACATCCGGATTGGGGGAAAGCACACCAGCGTGGGGCAATGCAGGCAATCCAACGGGCATACAACTGGGGAGAGCAGTTCGGCTACCTGCAAAACAATCCAGTAAAATGGATGAAAAAACCGCAGGCACCTCGGCGGGAAAATCCGCTTTCCGCACCTGAATACAACCGCATTCTGGAACAGGTGCAGGATCTGCCATTCCGGCAGTTATTGCTTTTCGCCTGGGAAACTGGTTGCCGACCGAATGAACTGTTCATTCTGGAATCGAGGCATATCAATTTGGAACTGAGTCGGGTCGAAATCCCTCCTGCAGAAGCGAAAGGGAAGAAGAAATGGCGGTTTATCTACCTCACAGAAGCTGCAAAGCAGTTAATCGAGGAATTATTGCAGAAATACCCGGATGGGAAACTGTTTCGCAACACTTTTGGTAAACCCTGGACACGGCTGGCGGTGAATGGCCGGTTTTGCCGATTAAAGAAAGCCACCGGAATTGCCTACTGCATGTACGACTTCCGCCATGGCTTCTGCCAGCGGCTATTGGAATCCGGGGTGGACCATGTTACGGTCGCTGCCCTAATGGGCCATACCGATGCACGCATGGTTGCCTGCACCTATTCCCACATGAATCAGGCTGATTCACATCTGCGAACAACGCTGGATCAAGTATCGAAAAAAGAATCATTGTAAAATGATGCAGCACGGCCAGCCTGTCGTTTGCTGGAAATGAAAAAACCTCCGGCAGCCAAAGACTACCGGAGGCCAGCATCCAGCGGATGCCGTGGGGGTTTCACAAATCTTCGCCATTAACTCTGCTTCGTCCTGAGATGCAGATGCTTCAATGGTTCGCGAGGAACGGGTCGCTGTTCCGTTTCCTGGGGTTGTTCACTTTCCAATCGTCTCTGGGCCAGAAAAAGATCCAGATCGGCCTGCTGCACAATAATCCGTCCTCGGCGACCGGCAGCCCCCAGCCGATAATGGGGTAATTCCCGCCTGGCAATCCAGCCATACACCGTGCTCATCGATACACCCAGAAAGCGGGCAAGGTCTTTGATGGAATAGGACATCTCTCCACCCTTAATTCAAGGAAACATCAACTTTCTGCCGAGCGTTCTGCTCCGCCAGAAAGTTCAGCAGTTCTTCCAGGACCACCTGGGTGCTGTGGAAAATCCACTGCCGCAGAATCTCCAGTTGACTGGCATCCAGCACCAGCGACGTTTCCTGGATTCGGGTCACTACGGTTTGGGCGTTGATGATCGACAACTGGTCGACCAATGTCACTTCGGCTCTCTTCGCCATCGCTCCACCTCATTCTAAAAAAGCCATCCGATGGCAAGAACATCCCCGTATCCCTCATGGATCAGGGAGAAAGATCGTTCAATTACTGATGGAAACGGGCGAATGAACGGAGGCTATTTCTTGAGGAAAATCGCCAGACTGCGATATTTGCGTCGTAAGCCCTGTGCCCACTCCCAGAGCCCTTCTGGGTCTTTGAACTGTTCGGGAGCAATCTGCAACTGCTCTTCCAGATCCCGCAAACCAACGTAAAGATGACCATACTCTGCAGCAAACTGATGTACCATCGATGGTTCGATGCCGACTACATCGGTACCTTGAATAGGTACATACCGAAAATCCGGCTTACTGGAAGCACGGTTCTGAAAGTAGTCTGCCACTTTGCGAGCAGCAAACTTAGAGCCAATACCAACTACCAACGGAATAAAGTGAAACATCGGAAATCCTTTAGTGCAGTGCACCTTTGAATCAACGTGGGAAAACCCTCCCACCCGGGGTTTGCCAACACCATGTTGGCTATTCCTTCGCGAACTGAATTCGCTTAAAAGGTCGTCCATTGCGGAATGCAGGTCCCGCACGATGAATAAAGAACTCTCCCTGCCGAAGAGTGGCAAACTGCTCCGGTCGGACCAGGGGGAGAATCTGTTCACTGAAGCCAAACTGCTGGTTGGTCGGTGTGCCAAACAACAGATCAGCAGGGTGTAATTCTTCGGGCCGGATACTGCCATTCATCAGCATCCGGCGATCACTGCCAAACATCTGGGAGAAAAACTGGCCGGTTTCGGGGCAGGTCGTGTTGCCAATGAACTTCACGCCATGATTCCCCAGCACCGTCAAAAATTCCTGCCGGGCCACATCGGTGCCTCCCAGAGCACTGATGGCAGCGGGCAACGATTGAAACAGAATGACACTGAGCACCTTCTGGGAACGTCCCGTTAAGGTCGCTTTCGCATCTTCGCTGGGCGTGGCAATCTGCGGGTATTCATCCCGAAAGACCACCAGCGGCGGGCTATCCGGTCCAATTTGTCGCCGCAAACCAGCACGCTGGAACAACAGAATCCAAAGGGCATTCCAGGCCCGTGCTGGTTCATTTCCTACCAATACCGGCCAATCCAGAATCACCACTTTCCGATTAGCCATCATCGAATCGGGGGTCTCATTGACCACCCCACTGGCAAACACTTCAGCCGCTTCCGTACTGACCAGAGGTTCCAGGGTATTCCTGACCATTGCCTCAATCACGGAACGGGTCCGATCCGATAAGCGGGCAAAGGTGCCGGTCAGATAATCAAATGCCAACCCCAACTGCTGCTTGATGTGGGGTGGAAACTGCTGGTGACCGGCAAAGCCCAGCAATCGAGCTAACTTCGTATTTAAAAACGCTTCCGTGCGGACAAATTCCGCTGATTCCGGCAACGAGGTCAGCAACTGATACAGATCCATTGTGATCGGCGGTTGCTGGGAACCGTAATGCAATGCAGTCAATGCCTGTCGCAGTAAGGTTTCCATGCTCGATTGCCAAAACGCTTCATTCTGGGCATTATCCCCACCATTGCGGTTGACCACTTTCGCCAGTGCCACCAACAACTGCACCAACGATTCCACCGAACCCCCGGGCCGGTTCAGTTCATAAGCCACCAGATCGAGTCGAACCGCAGTTTTTCCAGGAGCGAGAATCAGGCAATCCGCCCCCCGACCATGGTGCTGGCAATGTTCCACCCAGGTACTCCCTTCATCGGGCTTGACACAGGCCACCACAAAGCTGCACTGCATCTGCAACAGCGACCCAGTCAGGTGCCGAACAGCCGTGGTTTTGCCCGCACCGGTCATGCCGCTGTAGGCAACGTGCTGTGCTGTCTGGCTAAACAGCAACCGGTCGGCATTGCCCAGCGTCAGCACTTCCGGGTCAAGATCAATGACCGGCTTCGATTTTCGGGAGAACCAGCCCATGGAACGCCTCCCAACCAATTACCGTAAACGCCAGAATCGCAGAAAAATCACCCAGAACGGCAACTGAATGTGGGGGTTCTGCTCCCGAAAGGCAATCGCCTGATTCAGTGGCTTTTTGATCCACCAGTAGACCAGTAAGCACAACAGCACAATGATCCAGAAATTCGAATCCATCTTAATTCTCCTTGGTTGTAGGCCCACTCGACGGGCCGTAAGGTCCACAAAATTCAAACACTTCACCCAGCATCGCTCGCACCGCATGGTAGATGCATTGCTGCAAATGCTGCTTCTGTTGTCCCGAAATTTTCAACTGCACCGACTTTACAATGCTGTTGGCACAGATGTTTGCCAGCAGATCGGGGATACTGCTGCCCTGTGGGTTGTTGCCCATGATTACCCCTTAGATTTCTGGTTCCTGCTGCCGTTTTTCGGGAGCAGGGGATTCGCGTTCAACCGCTTGTTCCCGTTCAGTTTGCATACGCTCGTGGGTCACTTCTCCCGTTGTGGGATTACCCCAGATTCCTGGGACATCGGGCTGACGGACCTGGTCATTAGACGGATGTACAGCCTGTCTGAGTTCTTCCAGACCTGTAATAATCCACGCACGTGCAGCTGAATCCAAAAACGGTTTACTCATCGATTTTCTCCCATTGTTGTCTGGCCCATTCTGCCAACATCAGCAGAATGCCAGGAAACCAGATGGTTGCCTGCAGCCAGTACCCTGGATTAAGGCTTCTTCTAGTAGTCATCTTTCTGTCTCATCATTTGCCCGTAATATTGCGCCTCATGCACCTGATCCTGATAGGCCCGCAGAATCACGCGCTCCTGCATTTGCATGATTCCTTTGCGGATCCATAAACTGAAACACCCCCAGATCAACAGCGCCCCCAGCACATAATTCAGCAGCATCAGGCCGACGCCCAACGCCGCAGCGGCCATGGGTTCCCAAAAATCTTCCGCCCATTTCAGACTCCGGAAGCCAAATCGATCACGGTAAAAAATCGATTCGCCAATACAGCGACTATGCACGGAAACCCCGCGTGATTCCCGCCAGGAGGACATCACCCGGTGCTGAATCAGCCGCACCAGGTAGACCAGTAACAGCAGCATCGTGCCGATCCCTGCAGTCTGCGGCTGTTCATTGACCGCCTCCCGGGAACAGCCCAGCAACACAATCACGGGGAAAATCAGGATGGCAGGCAAACGAAAATGGTTGACCCCACAGGTTCCTGTTTTTTTGAACAACGAATCCAGCAACGATACAAGCATCAGAATCACGAAGATAAAGATGTTGAAGCTGGCCGCAGCATCATCCCGAAGGCTCGTTGGCTTCCGTTCTTGCATGGTGTACCCCCGAAGTAGTATTTCAAATATTTGCGCTTAATTGTTTTCGTGCTCATTCGATTTTGCTTGCTCCTGGATCCCATTGAGCTGATCGATCATGTATTCTCCACCTGGTCTTAATTTCTCGATGCCAATACGAATCTGGCGGATCACATCACGGCAAACCATGTCCGCAGGGCATTCCAGCACGATCTGATCGGTTAACTTGAAACGGACTTTCTTTGGTTCTTTCCGTTTATGTGCACGAAAAATTGCCACTTCATTGGCAATCTGTTGCACAGAAAATTTCTGCTCAATAGCAAGCGTTGCCAAACTGTCCTGATCCTCGTGATCTTTTAATTGGCTGAGATAATACAACGTAGAATCGTTCAGCTTTCCTTCTGCATGCCATTGGCGGCAAAGTGGACTCAAGCGATGGAAGACTTTGATGCATTTGGACACTTTTGATTCCGAAATTCCCAAACGGGTTGCAATTTGTCGCAGATTCATCCCGCCATCATGCTTCAAAATTGAAAACTGGCGACCGCGTTCAAAGTCAGAAAAGTCTTCTCGATGCTGATCGATCGACAGCATTTGAGCGATGACCTCGTGTGGCTTTGAAGAATTGTTCTGAAGGATACATTGGATTTCAACGTGTCCGACGAGTTTACATGCTGCCAATCGTCGATGACCGTCGACTACAAAATAGCGTCCCGGAGTGGATGATTCTTGAACCAGAATTGGTTGAATCACTCCTTGGTTGCGAATGTTGTCAGCAAACTCATGCAGCAAATCGGAATCGGAAATCAAACGTGGATTGTGGGGATTGGCATCAATCTGGTCGACGCGCAGACGGATCATCTGTTCGGTATGCATTAAACACCTGTAGGGAAATTGGGATGTTTGGGGTATCCAGCAAAAGAAGTGCCATCGGACTGTCAGTTTCAGCTTGAATCGTATTGAAATGCTAAGGAAATATTTCCAGATATAACTTTCTAAATGATACCTAATTGCAATCTCTTGCCGTTGAAAGACTTACAAAAAATATTGGATTAGAGAATGCAAATCGATTTTTCAAAAATATTTAAAGTTTTCTTCAAGTTAAACGCATTCTGACAGATTTGCGCTGTGCAAAAATTAGACAACTGAGGCAAAATTGATCAATTTCCGTGCAGTAAATTGCTACATTTCGAGCACTGCTTGTAATCCGGGAGTTATCCGGTTGTATCAATTATTGACATATGTATCACATAGCTTATCATCATAATTGAAATATTTCTATCAATCATTATAATCGGAATACTTTAACATTGCCAATACCAACTGTTAGAATTCTCCAAAAATATACACTACTAATTTAGTAATCATTGATGCGAGGTAGCCCATGGCCAAACGAAAAAACAGTCCCCAACCTGCCGAAGAACCGAGCGTTCCCTCAACTGGAAAGCCCTCCTTCACCGATCAACTCCGGGAAGATCTTGCGGCACTTACTTCCAGACTCGAGCTGATGGAAAAGGTCCAGGAGATCATCAAGACCATCATGAAAGGCCCTGGCCGGGATATGGAGAAGAAAATCGCCAATATCATTTTCGAACTGTACAACCTCGGCATGACCGATGAGCAGGTCGCCTACGTGGTTGAGCAGAAACCAGGTCAGGATGGCAATTACTACATGGGGTACACCTTCGCCGAAGTGAACAACGTTCGGACCAATATCCAGTCGAAAAAAGCCCAGATAAACCATATCGAGAACCGAAGCCATACCGCTGCCCTGGAAGAACGCCAGCAGGATTCTGATTTACCTCCGCTGCCAGGCTCGTAACGACGCTATCGATCGCAGAACATTATTTGTTCTCTCGAAAACCACGCCAGGCCCACCGAATCGAAACTCCGACCATCAGTAATGTGATGGATAATCCAAGTGCGATCATCGTTCGAACAAAAACGAATGCCCAGGGTGTTTGCATTTCATTCCGTGGAATCCCTGCTTTTGCGTAGAACTTTCGAGAAGTTTCCTTTTCGGTCAGTTGTGCATACTCCGGATACAATTCCCTGAATTTCGGCAACTCATACCAACAGGGCTTTGTTCTGGTCAGTTCTGATCGGGCATGCGCTTGGAAATAGTCCTGCTCTTTCCTTCCCCGTGCTTCGGCACAATGGACTGGTACCATCAGAATGTCATTCGCCTGCATCAATTTCAGTAAATTCCATGTCTCGAATTCTTTTTTCACTTCTGGGTATGAAAATCCCGCCACGGAAAGTACAATTCCGACAGAAGCAATGATCCAAATTCTAAACAATCCTTTTGTCCAATTCATCTTGCACACTCATTGCCTCTGGATATTGTCTCGCAGTTCCAAAGCACCGATTCTTTCACGAAACTATCCCTGCTGTAAAGCAAACGATGCCAAAGAAGTTTGATTACCTTTTCGATCAATGCACAACAGGAGTCATCTGAATGGATCAAGGTTGCCCTGGCCTGCTTTTCCGCCAGATCGATGGCTGTTGAAAGGCTCCTGACCACAATCCCCGCCGTTGCCTCCGAGCATCCCTTTCCGCTGCCAGCAATTCCCGATCCTCGGTGCGATAAGTGACCGCCAGTCCCTGTTGAACCAGCCAGAATCCCAAATCATGCTCACCTACGCGACATCTCCCCAGATGCCGTCCGTAGCGGTCTTTTCCATGCAATTCACAGATAACCCGAGAATGCCCAATTCCCCTCTGTAACTGGACGGTTACCCACTCTCCACAGCGATAACTCTGCTGCACAAGGTCCCAGCAAATCTGTTTCCGTTCCGGGGCATCGATACCCATTAGCCGAATCCGCTCCCCAGCAACGATCAAGGTATCACCATCGATCACTTCCGCCTGTCCCGAGATACTCTGCCCATATGCAGACATGGGTGCCAATACCAGCCAAAATCCGAGGAACAGGTATCTGCACATCAGTATTTCAACAGATACGATGGGGACTGATTCAGCCGATTGCGATTGCGAACATAGGTGAGGGTAGTACGGGGATCAGCATGGCCTGCAAAATCCTGCAAATCGATCAGATCGGAACCTCGCTCCCGTCCCGTGGTGATTGCCGTCACTCGCAGAGAATGGGTGCTGGCCTGCGGATTCAGCCCCAGTTTTCGCAACGAACGCTCCATCATTTTCTGCACCGCCCGCCGAGTCAACGGCTTTCGCAGAAAACCATCACTACCGCCACCCCGTGCGGTTGATACCGGTCGAAATAGCGGTCCCGTCCCATCACCGGCAATCCCACTGCAAATCAGCCATTGTTCCAGCCGTTCATACGCTTCCGGATGCAGTGGAACCCGACGTTCTTTGCCCCCTTTGCCATAAATCTCCAGGAGCCGATGCCCGCCACTATTCAGTAACGAATTCACCCGCAACTGGGTAATCTCTCCCACTCGGCATCCCGTGTAAGCCAACACCGCGAGCATTGCCCGATTCCGCACCTCTTCCGGGGTATGGCCTGCATAGCCATCCAGCAGAATCCGGCACTCTTCCGGTGTCAAAGAGACGGTTTTTCCATCCCTGGGTACTGCTGGGGCACTGACAAAATCCCGATGGGCGGGGTTGGCTCCCAGATAGCCATATGTCTGCAAATACCGGAACAACGACCGCAACACTGATAATTTCCGGACGACCGTGCTATTGCCACACCCCCGTTGCAACAGGTCATCACGCCAGGCGGCGACATGATGTGGCCGAATTTCCGGCAACTGGCTGGCATCTAACCCGACAAACTGCAAAAACTGCTGCAAATCCCGCTGATAATTACTGCGGGTTTCCATGGAAGTCGACTTTTGCAGCCAACTATGCACTGCAGTGGCCAGGGGGAGGGGGGCAACCCCTGCCAGTTCCCTACCGGAAGACATGAATCTCCAACTCCAGTTCGAGTTCCGCCAACCGCTGATCGGAGGTAATCAGTGGCAAACCGGTCTGCATCGCCAATGCCAGACAGGCCCGATCCCCCAGTGACACACCCCGGGTGTTGTATTGCTGCAAACTGGCCGCAAGCAAGCTCCGTTCCAATGTGAATTCCTGCCAGCGAATCGGCAATCTGGCCAGCGTGCTCTGCACCTGCTCCACGGCTTGCCCCAACTTCACCAGCTTTCCAGCCACTTCCGAATAGTTGACCGTGCACATCAATGCACCTCCGAGCCAATCCTGTACCGCCTCCGCACCCCGTTCCCGAAACAATAACGCCAGCACGGCTGATGAATGCAGAACCGCGCTCATTCTTCCGCTTCCTGTGCCGCTGCGGCCCGTTTTTCCGCAATAAATTGATCAACGATACTGTCCGAGCCTTTGAGCGGTGCCAAACTGGCCTGAATTTCGGCAATCGTATCATGCAGGGTGCGGATATGCAGACCATGCTCATCAAATTCGAGGCTGATCGGATCACCAGGCTGTAATTGCAATTCCTGACACCAACTGGTGGGTAACACAATCCGCCGGGCGGGACCAATCTTGGTATGGTGGATTCGGGGCTGTTCTGACATTTCAGGTTCTTTCTTAAAATGGAATCAAGGAAGTGAAAGTGACTTTCCACGGGAAATTGTCACGAATCCTACCGTGCCAGATTTTGCGGAACTTGTCAAGCATTTCCGGAATGCCAGTAAACCACCTTCGGATCAGCCCCGATTTATAGTTCACCTAAAGTAGGTTTTGTGAACTGAACGCTCCACATCTGTCAGCAGCTATTCCGTGACAAGAATCTGCTCAATGACCGTATCGGTAGTTGATACCTGTTCCCGAATCGGGTCCTGTTCCCGAATCCAGACCAGCCGTTGTTGAATGGCCAGTTGATAAATCGTGGTGAGATGGGTGCCCCGCAGTTCAATCCGAATCGGACCAAAACTGAGCCGCACGATCCCAGACAGATCTAATTCCACTCGTGAGAGCCAATGGTAAGAAAATCCCTGCCGGTTGCCACTCTTCCATTGGCAATCGAGCATCATCGCCCGATCCCGAATCCCGCGCACAAAACCATAGCCCGGATTCTGCACCAGCCCCTCATCATCACGCCGAGGCCGGTCCAGTTGGAATTTCCGCAATAATTCATCAGACTCGGTCATAATCACGCTCCCGCACCGGTGCTGGAGGCAGACCATCGCGCACAAAAGGCAAGGCGTGCGGTTGCACGGTCTCCCGTTGTAAACTCTCCTGCAATGATTGTGCCGCATCAGTAAAAACCAGCACACGCTCCCGTCCGCGAGACGCAGAGACATAAAACTGTTCCGGCGTCGTGGCTCCCAAAGACACCTGCGATTGTACCACCAGCACCTGGTCCGCCGTTTTCCCCTGACTGGCATGGGAAGTCAGCACATAACCCCAATCCAGATGCCCCCACTGAGCATCGATTTCCCAGCCATTCTTCAAGCGGATATCTCCCTGCTCACCAAATCCAGCTATCTGGTACAATCCCCCCCGATTCAGCCGATGTTTGCCATCCTTGGTTTTGCCATTGTGGGTAATCCGGATCCAGTCTCCTACTGCAAAATGCCGCACTTCCGGTCGAAAAACCGAGAATTTCCGGCTCTGCTGCACCGGTGCCTCTTTTCCATCAAGCAACCATTGACTGCCCGCTGCCCGACCAGGGGCATGCTGGTGATACTGAATCATCCTTCCTGCTGAATATTGCAACGGGTCCTGCTTCTCCGCTTCCGTCAAATGCACTGGTTTCCAGACCGTGAAACTCCGCTCTTCCCGCAACACCCCTTCCCGCTGTAACCGCTGCCGAATGGTTCCGGTGACCGCCTCCCCCTCCACGTGCGTGGGAGAGACCACCAGTGTTTTCCGGCCCGTCCGGATCGCCTGCAGATACTCCGCAGCCACCTGAGCATACCGTTCCGTTGGGTCATCAATCTCCCGCAGCCAGCCTAAATTCTGTAATTTTTGAAAGGCACCGCCAATCCGGCCTTCCGCCAAATCCGCTACCAACTGCTTGTAGCTTCCCCGCTGCCGTTGAATCTCCCGCACGGTGACCGTGGGCAGACCGGCTTCCTGTTCCAGCAAGGTCAGCAAATCCCCCCGCTCGACACTTCGGTGCTGTCGTTGATCCCCTGAGAAAATCACTCGGGCATCCAACTGCTCCGCCAGCCCAAACAATGCTTCGCTCTGGTTCAGCGACAACAAGCCCGCCTCATCCACCCAGATAAATCCCCCACATGCCCTCTCCTGCAACTGGGAATTCTGCAAAAACATCGCCACCGTATCGGCTTCTGCAAAGCCTTCCTGCCGCAGAACATCCCGGCTTGCTTCCGCTGTGGGTGCTAACACTACCCCCGGCAAACCCGCCTGCTGCAAACCCTCGACCGCTTCCTGCATCAACGATGTCTTGCCGGTGCCCGCAATCCCCCGAATCAACGTCACTCGGTCTCGTGATTGCAATACATGCTCCACCGCCTGTCGTTGATCCTGATTCAACCACTCCCGTTGAAAATTGTGTGATCCCGACTGGGCAGCCCGCAACGTTCCCCGTCCCGTTCGAGCAAAGCGGCTCACCCGTCCTTCCTGGGCCAGCACTTCCGGCGTGGTTGCCCATAACCGATCCCGCTGCTGGCGGGTTACCAATCCCCGCTCCGCAACAAATCTCTGTGCCTGTTCCGGCAACAAACCGCCTATTCCCCGTCGTAAGGCCTGCGCGACCACCAGTTTTTCCGGCACCACGGCACTGGAAGTGAAACAATGCTGCCAGGCAAAGTCGATCCCCTCCTGCACCTGCTTCCCACGGTCCACCCCAGTCACCTGTTTCAACTGCTGCAAACGTGCTTTTTCCCCGTCATCCAGCCTCCCCTGCCAATCCTCCCGCAATTCCGACATCGACAGTTGCTTATTTTTCGCTTCCCGTGTCTGGGCACCCAGTTCCGCCTTCCGTTCCGGATCGGTAATCCCTGCCTCCCGCGCCTTCTCCTCAATCTGAGCCGTTCGGCGCGAAAATTTCTTCAACACCTCATCCCCCATCCCAGCCACTTCCCAACCAGTGCGGGTGCGTTCCACACCATAGCCCAATCGCTGCATTTCCTCCGCCAAGTGGGCATGAAAACCTGCCTCATAATAGCGGGCATCCCTTTTCAGCCCACGAAACTGACCCGCCTTCCAGCGGTTTTCCTCCCCATCAAATGTGGCATTGAACACAAAAACATGACTGTGCAGGTGGGGATCCGGCACCCCCGCTACCGGTCTCGAAGTGGTATGCACAAATTCCGCCCACACCATATTCCCTGTGCTGCGGTCCTGTTCCACTCCCCGCTGCCGAACACGAGTCTGCATCTCCCCTTCCGCTTCCTGCATCGTTTCCAGCACCGCACCCCGAAATGCCTCGAGAATCCGCTCATCCCGAGTCAGACCATACAGCAACGACACTGATTTCGGGGCATTAAACGTCCAGTCATAGCCGACAGTACGGTCTCCCCGCGTGCGAACGGTCAATGGAGAACCATCGGGGGTCTGATTCTCGCACAACTGCTCAAAATCAGCCCGTTGCATCAACCCCATCAAACCGAGACGCTCCGCCCCCTTGCCGCCCCAGATACCGGGCCGCTCCTGGTCTTCCGACAGATAGTCCGAACGGGAGAAATAGCTTTTGGCTGCCCCCGCATTCGCCTGCTGAGTAATCCGTAGCATGCGGCATTATACCGCCAGTCAATCGGACGTGGAAAGTTTTCAATGAATGCCTAAATAGTGATGTTCTGTATAAATATGTTTAGCTATCAATGCTAACCGATTCTTATTAATTTTTCGATTTTTCGCATTTTCCTCGAAAATCGCATCGATTCATTTGTATTTCTTCTCATGGCATCTAACAACTGCAGGTAAGTCATGAACAAGTTAGTCTTTCCCAAAATCAAAAAGACATCCATGCGTCGAATTGATTTATATCCCCACACGGATATTTATGTCAAGGAAGAATATTCTCATCCGAGCGGTTCTGCGAAGCAACGTCCCGCGACCTGGATGCTGGAAATGCTTAATTTTCAATTTGGTCGATTGATTGATGCAGGCTCTGGTTCCACTGCACTTGCAGAAGGTGATATTGCTGCCAGCAAGGGAATTCCATTCACTGCGGTAGTCCCTGAATCAACAAATCCTGCCAGAGTGAAGCTGATTCAATCCACACATGCAGAAGTGATTCTGACACCAGCAAACGAAGGAATTGCAGGTGCAATTCAATATGCCCAAGCATTGGAAGCGGATGGATATGGCAAGTTTATTAATCAATTTACAAACCCACTTAACCCAGAATCACACCGATTAACAACTGCATCAGAAATCGACCAGCAATTTCTTGTAGACATCGATGCTATCGTCAGCTGTGCAGGTACTGGTGGCACGTTATACGGAACATATATGGGACTGAAAGACCACGGAAGGGAAGTGCTACCAGTACTCGCCAAGCCAATGAATAATGGCAAGTTCAGTACTCAAGTCCCTGGTGTTGCTGATGGAGTTGGTTTTGCGAATAAGCAAAATATGCCAGGAATGCACACAGAGCTAATCGACGAGGCTGAAGTTTTTCAGATGATGGATCGATTACACCAAATGGGGATTTCCGTCGGTCCCAGTAGTGCATTGAATGTAGCGGCTGCTGCAAAGGTCAGAAAAATGATGGGCCCACGATCAGTGGTCATCACATTCCTCATGGACCGATATGAACGGTATGTCACGTAAGCATATATGCGTTTTGCAATTCATGGGATGCAAATCAAACACTTTTGTCATCATTGCATGAACAAATGAAAACTTATTACTGAAATAACAGCTATTTGCTTGAAAGTTTGTCACAACAACTATTTTCACTTTTACTCTAGCAGAATGCATTGCCATGGAAACCCATGGATTTATTCATCCTATATCCAGGTCTTTGCCAAACGTGGGAGCAGTCATCCCCACTTCTTCCCACGTGGTGGGTGCGTCTCCTTCGCAGCGGTAGGCATATTCCACTGCTTTGGGGTTTTCGGCTTCAAAGTAGCACACCACTTCGAAGTAACTGCCAAAATCGTGCGGGAAGGATTTGATCCCCAACCGGGCACCTTCTGGTTCTTGCCCTAGCTTGGCCCGGATCGCCTGAATGTACTGTTGGCACTCTATGCGAGCCTTTTTGTTGTAATCCCGCTCTCCCACGGAAACGCAGTCTTCTTGTGCGGGAGCAGGTCCTACGGGAAGATAATCATCAGACATGGTGGGCACTTTCGAAATGAACTTCTTCAATTCCACTACCGGAACTACTTCGGAGATGCAACGATTTTTCTGAGACCCCACTACTGGCCTTGGCCACCTTGCCAAGCAAACCTTCCCCTCCTCCTCGATCTGAAAGTTATCCCCAACCCCGCTGAGAGTTATATCTTCGTTAGATAATGTGTTACGCTGAGAAAATCGGCCAGAACCATTTGAAAGCACAGATGAATTTCAGCCCTCCGGTGGGCAAACCATCGAAAGAAAGTGGGTGAACTGTCGAAACTCGGTGGGTAAACCATCGAAACTTCCCATGGGTGGGTAATATGTCGAAACTCCCACTCATGGTGGGTGAAATGACGAAAGGACTTGACAGGGTGGGTGAAATGACGATACCCTCCCTGCATGTCGTTGCCCAAAGATCGTTCCCCTCTCCTTCCCGAGCGTTATCCCACGCCCGACTTTTTCCTGTGCGACATCTTCGATGCCACTCCGAAAGGGGATATGGCCTCGATGGAACACCCGATCTTCTCGCTCTCCACCAAGCCGGACCACCGAATCCGTCGTTATGAAAACAATGGCATTGTGATCGAAATCAAGCCATCTGCCGATGGCCTGGCCACGGTGCATGACCGGGATATTCTCATTTACTGCATCTCGCAACTGATGGCTTCCCTGAATGATGAGAAACCGGTCGCCCAGGTCATCCGTTTCAAAGCCTACGATCTGCTGAAAGCCACCAACCGCATGACGAGTGGTCAAGGCTACGAAGCCCTGAAAGCAGCACTGGAACGGCTGGCAGGCACCCGGATCAGCACCAACATTGTCACTGGAGGACAGGAAATTTTTGAAACCTTCGGCATCATCGAACGTGCCCGCATTGTGCGGGAAACCCGTGATGGCCGGATGCAGGAAGTCGAGGTGAAACTTTCGGACTGGGTCTTCAATGCCATCAAGCACCACGAGGTACTGACCCTGAACCGTGATTATTTTCGCCTGCGGAAGCCTTTGGAACGGCGAATCTACGAACTAGCCCGCAAACATTGCGGCAAACAGAAAGAATGGCGGATTTCGCTGGATAAACTGCGAATCAAGTGCGGTTCCTCATCCACACTGAAAGAATTCCGTCGTCTGATCAGTACCATTGTTGAGGAAGACCAGCAGCACGCACATATCCCCGATTATGCAGTCCTGTTACAGGACGATCTGGTCGTCTTTCAGAACCGCAGCGTGGTGGAGGAAGTAGAACTGCTTCCTGAGGTGCTGGTACCTCCTCTGAAGGCGGAAACCTACCACGATGCCCGCACTGTGGCACCCGGCTGGGATATTTACTATCTGGAGCAGCAATGGCGGGAATGGATCACCGAACCTCCCCACCATGCCGATAAAGCGTTCATCGGCTTCTGCCGGAAATGGTATGAGAAACGCGGTGCCCCAAAGTGATCAGGTTGATTGAGGTTGCAAGAATTTGATTGAATAGACTACTTAAACAAGTTTAAAGTCATACTTCCTGCTTCTTAATTCAAATGCTTTCTTACCACCTTCCATTACTTCAGTAATGATTCTTCTAACTTCTGGCGTTTCTATCGCTCCATCGATTTCTATCTCGATTCGAGAGTTAGAAGTCTGAACTCCCGTTACGTCAGGATCACCTCCCGAAATCAAGGCTACAACCTTGTCAGCATCGCCGTTTACAACAAAGTTAGGATTATGTGTTGCTAAGAAAATTTGGCGTGTCCTCTTTGTGGTTTGAAGGAGTTTGACAATGCTCATAATAACTTTGTTATCTAAATCGTCTTCAGGCTGATCGATAATAAGAGTCCCAGCCTCCTGTCTTAAAAGAAGGTTTAGCAATGCAGCAGCTTGCTGACCTTCAGACGCCTGCTTAAATGGGATAAAGCTTCCGCGATCATTATACTCAAACATGATATAGTCTTCAGGTGTAGAAGTGAGCATATTAGATATTTTTGCATCATCAATTTTTGCATAAATTCCTGCTAACTGCGAGGGTGTCAGTTCAGATCCTGAGAAAGCAAAAGATTCCTTGATAATTGTGATGATATGTTCACCCGGCTCCATATTCTCGCCGCTTAGCATTTTATGCTTATACACATCGAGCATTTTGTCGCAGATTTGGCTCCAGCCATATTCTTCATCAGACTTCAAAATGTTTTCAATAAGGGAAAGGCATTTATCCTCTAAATCTCTGATTCGCTGATTTTCGCAAATCTGCTGTACGGCAGCAATAAATTCGCGCGGCTGGTTTTCCCGTACAGCCTTAGCCCTCAAGAAATTATCAGGCATTGCCGCTACTTTGTCAGCAGCCTGCTTAAGAATAGCAGCTTTTGCTACCAGAACATCATGTAGCTGATGTCGTGATTTAACTAGCTTTTCTAGGTTTCTCTCCATCAGTTTTAACGCGGACTCTGCTTTGCGTTCTCTAGCCTCAGCCTGCTGTAATTCGGCATTCAATTTCTGAGATTCGGCAATTAAAGTTTGCAGGCTTGCTTGCTGTTGAATCGCTGAACTATGTTGCGTTTCAAAGGCATCAGCTTTTACCTTAAATGCTCCGGATAGCTCTTTTCGTTTGGCTTCAATCGTAGCAAGAAAAGCCTTTATTTCCGCAATTTTCTTTGTGACATCGCCCCTAGTTTGATCGACAAACATTTTCATTGCTTGCGCTTCATCAAACTGAGCTACATCAATCCATTGAGAAGTATCTAGGGATTGGAATTCAGTTTCCAGTGTTTGAATACTTGAAAGATCATATTCAACTAATTCACCCAATTCGGAGAACAGTGCCGTAGTGCTTTTATAACTGGGTGCTTTCTCTAGAATTGCCTGATTAGCTGGTGTTAGACCGGACTCTTCCAACCGTTTTATAATGGCAGCCAATCGGCGACGCAAATCAGCCACGCTGTTTTTTGCCGCATTATACTCTGATTCGGCAATCCAATACTTAATGGTTTCCTGTAGGGCTGTTTTTATCTCACGTTTTGCAGCACCTAAGTCCTGCTCTATTTGTCTTCTTGCATCCAAGAATTCAGCAGCGGCAATTCCGGTAATTTGATCGACCGCATTTTTTCCGCGGACTAGGGTTGATAGCTGTTTTTGATAGAAAGCACGCGCTCTGAAACGCTCTTGAGCTGTAGCTATCGTTATGCGCTCCGGATCTACCCCTTTGACGGTAACGAAAATGTATTCCCGCTCATCATAGGTTCTTTTCCACGTTTCGATGACACCATCGCGGTCGAGTATTACCTCGACATATCCATGAGCAAGTGTCTGCTCAATTAGACTCTTTTCCCTTTCGCGTTCTGCCTCATCGTCAGTTTCGGTATCGATTGCACTGCGCCCCAATCCAAATCGAAGATACTCTAAAATAGCAGACTTTCCTGATCCCCTTCCGCCAATGAGAGCTGTAAAACCATCGTTAATTACCAGCTCAAAGCTTTCACCACATAAGGTGGAATTAACTCGAAGTTCTAGTACTCGCTGCGATGGCAATGATGGATTTTCGTAGGTAATACGGGCTTCATCAGCCAGCAATGCCTGTCTAAGAGATTCGGTGGTAGGTTCGCCCAATCTTACCCAGCATGTGTGGGCACCTAGTTTTTCATAACCAGCAGAGCGATTATCGCCAGTAGGCAAAATTCCTTTTCTTCTAAAGCCCCAGTTAGGGTCCAGTCCCCAAATTTTTCTTTTTGTTGACTCGTCCAGCTGACTGAACGCTTTATCAGAATACACACCATCAAATGGTAGTTCTTGAAATCGTTTGCTGAATCCATGCCTCATCATACTCTTGTGAGCACCATGATTGCTTGCGTGTGGTAAAATCAAGGTGCATTTACTTAGGTATGCATCTTTTGCAATGCCTTCAATAAATGGTGCAATATCTTTGCCGCAATGCATAGCTTGGGGAGCTGTTGGGGCATTTCTATCCGGTCTTGTTATTGAATTTAGATGGCCTCCATAGACTCTCAGCCAATCATCCCACCCTGTCGTCGAATCAAATAACATAATACACTGTACTGCATCGTTGCATGTTATCTCGATTCCAGGGAATAACCAAGGCTTTGCAGTGCCCAGTGGAAGTTTCTCAATAGATTTCTGGGCATATTCGACAAAGCAGAAATCGTGGTGGTCAGTAATTGCAATAGCATGCAGGCCCTTTTCTATACAGGTCTTAATAAAGTTATCCATCCAACCCTGTCTGGTAGCCTCATCTTGGTCGGTACCTCCAGCCATTGGAAGGCTTCCAGACCATTGTGGATCTCTTGGAGTGTGAATCTGGAAGTCAGTTTTCTTCCATACGGCTCCAGGATGCCTCCCTTTTGGATATATTGTCATCTTTGATTGCCCAAAGTTTACCAGATCGCAGTTTCTAGACTTAGTTTGCTATTTGTAGCTTTCACCAGTACATGTTTTTATCCTAGAAATGCTATCCAGCTTTTATATTTTTCCCTGATTTTGTCTCACCAGCCATAGTTCAAGGGCCTCTTCCACGATGTCCTGCATCGAACATGGCTGGATGCCAGCCAGTTGGCGTTCCAGCGAGATACGCTTGAGACTGCTGGCTAATTCCGGTTTCACCCGCGTGGTCAATGGAATGCGTCCCGCACCATACATGGAAACCGGAGCCGGTACCGGTGCAGAAGTAGCTGCAGGCGTGGCCACCAGAGCAGCCACTTCTTCTTTTTTGACCTTCCCACCATAAACGAACGATTTCTCCACCTCTTCGATGGTTTGCAGGCCTTCTACCAGCGGTCGACGTTCAGCCATCATGCCCTCCTTTTGGTTTTGATTGCCTGGGGCAGGATTTCTCGGAAGATCGCCTGCACCTCTTTGAAGTCTCTACTGCTCTGCTCCCCATCTGCCAGACAACGGTGTCCCTGACCGGGGCATCCGCATAGACCTGGCGTAAAATCAACGCCTGTTTCGCTACTGGCAGATTTAAGGCCTGGCAGCATCCTGCATATCTTTGGTGAGCCGATAATTTTTCCCCACCATGCTGAGAATAATGATCGCTTCTGGTCGTCCGTGGCGGATATCCTGACTGGTGCGTAATACTTCCGTGGCTTTGGCGAGTGCCCGCACTTCGAGCATGGATGCTTTGCACGGTACGAGTGCCAGATCGGCCCGTAATAATAATGCCCGACTGGTTTCCGTGTTGCTTCCCGGCCCATCCGCGATGACAAAATCGGCTTCATTGCGAAGTTGCGGTAATTCCTGCAAAATATCTTCCGGATCCTGCAACCGAATGGTGGTTACTTCGGGTGCTGCCTCTTTGATCCAGACCGAAGATGACTGCTGGGTATCGCAGTCAGCCAGAATGACCTTGTGTCCCTGGGTGTGTAGCCAGGCGGCAAGATGCACTGCCAGCGTGCTTTTCCCTACCCCACCTTTTGAATTGGCAATGGCAATAATCATGACTGGCAGCTTGCCGAGAAACTGTCCTTCCAGCAAGCAGAAAAACACCGTTGCCAGCGGAATGGCCAGCACTGTGACCAGAATGCCACGGGGCAAGCTGGCCAGTTTGTTGGCTTGTTGGGTTGTTTGCAAGTAGAATTGTTGTTGGAAAAACAATCTTGTCAGCATGTCAACATGCTTGCCAGCACGTTGGCAATCCAGAAAGCCAGATGGCAGGCGGTGCATTTGGCTGGCAGGTTTTGCTGTCAACTTTCCAGTGGAAAGTCTGGCAGGTTGACCGCACCAAAAGCCAGTTTTCCAGTGGAAAACCTTCCTATGCCCTGCATAGGGAAGATGTCTGACACATTTATGTGTCCTCTCTTCGTCGGTCTATCAATATTCTCATGATCGTTGGAATATCATGCAAAATCTGAGGAATCGCTCATATATGAATGGGCGTACAGATTAAGATTCGCTCATTCTCGTAGGGCTTTCCCGCACGTGGGAACAAAAAAAGAGGTGAGCCGATGGCCCACCTCTGAGGTGTTTCCTTGCGGTTGGGTGCTACTCGTCGAGTGGAACTTCGTACTGCTGACCTGCGGGCACCGGCACCGTGCTGATCAGGTAACCCACGCGGTTGACCGTGTGGAAGCCACTGACCAGCACCAGGCCGTGGTCGGTATCGACCAGCGTCCAGATGCGGTCAGTAGGCTGTTGCCGAACGAACACCAGTTCTGGCCCATAGGTTTCGAACATGCAGCCAGACTAGTCGCCAATGGCCCAGCCCGCCATGCTGTTCAGGTGGTTGGCCAGTAACGGAAACTGGTCGTCGAACTGGTCTTCAGTGAGGGTGATGATGGTCATTGGGCGGTCCTTTCTTTCTGGAAAATCATGCAGGTATCGTGCAGGCCGGGGATGAATGCCGAGCGGTAGCGTTTTCGGCTACTGCTGGCACCATGGCTAAAGCGGATGATGTCGGTGCAGTGCTGCTGCAAACCGGCAGCAAACGCCAGTCGTTTCGTGTGATAGGTGAGGGGGACGTAGCCAATCTCCTTGTCCTGGTAGTCACCCATTAGGATGGCCAACTTGCCCCCGGGGGTGAGTTTGCTGGCACAATTACGGATGAACTGGCCATAGCGTTGGAGAAATTCTTCCAGCGTGGCAGCCCGTGACAAGTCCCGGGGATCATGGCTGTAGAGTTTCATGCGCCAATAGGCAGGATGGCTCCAGATGAAATCGACTTCGGGCAGTTTGGCAAAATGAGTGGGATCACAGGCATCAAAGCCGAGGTGAATGTCGAATTCCAGATAGGGAATCTGCAATTCCCGGCAGACATCGGCACAGGTGCCCGATCCCCGCATCGGGTCGAGCACCTTTCGGGGCTGAAAATAGTTCAGCAGGTCTTTGATCAGATTGCCACCACAATTGCCCGGGTAGCGTCGGTCACCATACTCTCCCGCTCGGTGCCAGTGGTAGAGACTTGTTAAGTGGGGCACAGGACTACCATTTAGCGGAGCGGCTGGCAGTTTGGCATACCGCACACTGGGAGTGGGTTGGTCACCGGTACGGGCGGCATAGAACGGATTGACAATGATATTGGATTGCATGGTTATTCTCCTGATTGGGGTTCAAACAGATGGTTGGCAGTGATACGGATTACGTCCCAATTGATGCCCACCGTAGCATCATGGTTCCGTTTGCAGGCTTGTAACACCTGCCAGCATTGGTCATTGCTAAGATCGGGGCGAACTTCCCGCACATCGTCGATCTGCCAGACAATGGCAATTTGGTGTGCCTGGGTCATTGGTCCCTCCTTTCCAAATGGTCGATGACACCCCTTAGCTGTGGCTCGTACTGGTTGCCAGTTCGAGCAGAGTAGAACGGATTGACAATGATGTTGGATTGCATGGTTATTCTCCTGCGAAAAGGGTTACAAATTCGATTCTTTCCCACTGCTCGATGGCGTGTCGCAGCACTGGTTCGTAGTTGTCGCCACGCCAGGAATTGCTGCCAAAGGCAATATTCCCCTTGGCGAGCAGTCCCAGGTGCAGCACCGCCACATGGTGGGGCTGAGGAAAAACAATCCCCAGCATGTCACCTTCCGTGGGGTCAGCGAAGCGGACCACGTGGAACGGTGTTCCACTGATGCCATTGCGATGACGGGCAATCTCTTGAATGGTGATTTTCATGGCATTCTCCTTAGTTGTGGTAATCGATGATAATGAGCCATTTCTGACCCACCGAATGGCGTAACAACAGGTGGCCATCGAGGTCGACGAACTCGCAGTGATTGGCATCCCGGTAGATTTCCATACCCAAATACGGTTCCAGCCAGCGGTCCATGGTTGACTGATCCAGCACAAAGGCATCATCATCGTAACCAATCAGACAGGTGCTGTTGCGGAAGTAGGGGGAACAATCCTGCCCACCCAGATCCTTCCAAACCTGCTCCAGGGTATCGCGGTGCTGCAAAATCTCCTTTTCTGACCAGCGATCTGCGGGCAGACTGGGGATCAGTTTCCGCACGGCGGTGCGGTAGGCTTCGTACTCCGGTTTCGGGGAGAACAGGCCACTCCAGCGACCACCGATAACGAACCAGTCGCAGAGTGGGGTGCCGAACCGGCCCCCACTGCCACAGAAGCTCTCATCGTTGACGAGCTGGTCGTAAACTTGTTCCCGCACCGATTCAGAAGATTCGTTCAGTGGAAATGTTGCGGTGACAAACAGACGATAGTGCATGGGAACCTCCTTATTCAGCATGTTGCAGGGAAAAGCGGATTTCATCGAACTGCCGTTCCAGTTCGTCATAGGTGGCATCGAACTCCTGGTCGCAGCCTGCGGCCAGTTCGACAGCGAGGTCATAAAGGCGGGATTGGATGTGATGAAAATCGATGTGGTTCATGATGATTCTCCTGAAAAATGTTGCTGGAACAATTGCTTATGCTTTGGCTTCGCTAGCACTACGTAAGGTGATGCGGCCATCAAGGGGCACCGAATCGAGCTGAATGCTGAAGCCTTTGCCATCTTTGTGGGACCAGGCACTGCCGATGCGGGTCCAGATCCCTTTCTCCGTGCCACGGTCACGTACCTGATAGGCAATCATGCTGGGGGATTTATCATTGGTTGCTTGAGACATGTTTTTTCTCCTTAGTTGAGTGACGGGCCGCGACCACCGCGGCCTGATGGCAGCGACAAAAAACCGCTTCAGTCCGTGGCGTAGCGCACCGGTCAAGGGGAAAATTGGGGGGACCCTCAGGGGGAACCGATTTTCCCCTTGATCCGGCACGGCGGCGGTTTTAAGCGTGCCCATCACTAGGCCGAGGTGTCCGGCCAGCACCGATTAACCGGATGAAAAATCAGTTGAAGAAACACAAGAAACCCACAACGATGTTCGGAAAGGGCAGGAACGGGCTGAAAGGGGGAATTATTCCGCACTTGGCTGCAACTGGTGCAGAAAATCAACGGCTTTTTCTGCTTGGGCGGCTGCCGTGAAAATGGCTCGGGTATCGTCCTTCAGTACGCGAAGCCAGGATTGCAGATAGCTGGCATGTTCCGGCATCACTTCAGGGGTAATCTGCAGGTCGGCACAGAGGAAAGCGGCACCCAGTTCCGCAATGAGCTCTTCGATACTGTACGCTGCATCGCCAAAACGGTTCTTGTCCAACTGGCGATTTAACCGGCGTTCGTGTCCGGTCCAGTGCACGGCTTCATGGGCGAAGGTGCTGTAATATCGCTCCCGGTTGTCAAACGTGGCATATTCCGGCAACTGAATGTAATCTGCTCGAGGGTGATAGAAAGCCCGCTCGCCACCGTGCTGCACCGTGGCCTGGGTCTGGCGGAAAAACTCCTCCACGTGGTTCAGTCGGTCCTGGTCGTTGGTTTCCTGCTTCTCGCGGGCGTAGTAGTGGGCGGGCAGGCCTTCAATCTGGTCCACATTAAAGACCGTGTACGACTTCAGGAAAGGGATTCTTTGCGTGGTTTCCTCTCCGGTTTCGGGGTCGGTTTCACTCTTTTCAATCTGGTTCGCATATACCACCGTGGTGCCTTTCTGGCCTTTCTTGACAAAGGCTCCGAGTTCCTTCGCCTGCTGAAAAGTCATCCAGATCGGGCAGGAAAACCCACCTTCCAGGCCGGAAAGCCAGAGTACGACCACATTAATGCCGTGGTATTTCTGACCGTTAAACCGTAATGGGCGAGTGATGGAACCCGCTGCATGCTTCGCGTTCCATGGTTGGTGCCAGGGTCGAACACCGGTTTCCAGTTGTTCGACGATCCGGCTGGTAATCAGTTGGTAATGATCCTTCTTTGCAGTGTGCATGACCTGCCTCCCCAGTAACGAAAATGTCGGGCAAGCGCCCGCGCTTGCTCGAATTCGAGGCAGACCGGAAAGGGGGGAACGGTGGTCAATGGCCGCAGGGACAACGGAGGGGACCTGTCTGCACAAGCGACCATGGATGGAAGCGCGGAAGATGGGGAGGAAACCGTGTCCCGGAGCCGAAGGAAGCCTTGCCACCGTGGGGGATTCTCCCAGTATTCTGAACTTCAGACTAGCAACGAATCCACCTTGCATAAAGAAAGTGCAATCTGAATAACAGATATCAACTCAGCACGCTCAAAGAATGGAAACGTAAAAAACATATCTAAGCCAAACTCTGGAAAGAATTCATATTTTTCAATAATGTCGATATTATCTTGAAGTAATGAGTTTCAATCCTATAACTAAGTAAAAATCTGCTTTACATTATTGAAAACTAGAATAGCCCATAAATTTTCATTAGAGAGTGATTCGCAAGAATTATTCGATTTGGGTATTGGAGCATGAGTGAATTCTGAGTCTGAAGATAACAAACTCCTTACAACTTCCATAAACTTAGTGCCACTAAAAAAGCAGAGGGATGGACAAATTTACACACGTCCTCCCGAAATCGAGGTAGTCATCTCGGATATGTCTCGGCTTACGAAGAATGAGTTTGTCAAGCGAGTCAAGGCCAATGATACGGTTAACTCTATCCCTTCTGAATGCCTCCTTTATTTTTTGCGCCGACCACTCTTTAACGGCGATGATGAAGTGCAAGGTGAGATATTCACAGCGATTCGGCAGCGTGTTCTTAAAGCGGTTCCGGTTCCTGGACGGCATATCTCTGGGAAGTCACAAGTGGCCGAAAAATCTGTCGATTTAGACATCCGAGATGCTGTTTTAGACAAGTTCCAGGAACTACTTTGTAAGGATCGAAACGAGTACCAGGAACGCCTCGATTTTTTCGAGTGCCGTTTTAATGCGGCTGTGGCCCGTTTGAGAGCAACAGCACGTCGCGATGTCAGCACCAAAGCAGCCCATTACGAGCCCTTGATCTCTGAGAATGAGACAAACGAACCGGGCAAGGAGGTCAAAGCAGCACTTTTCAGCGTCATGGAGTCGTTCGACAGCCCCAGTAACGATTTTCTTTACCGGTCGAAGATACATGCTGCGATTAGCTCCTTGCCACTTGATGAACGGCGGGTGGTCGAGTTGTTCCTTGAGGGCTTCCCGATTGACTCGAAGGACCAGGACACAATGACAATGGTTAAGATTCTCTACTGTTGCGAGAAAACAGTGCGGAACCGGCTGAAACGTGCTTTCGCTATGCTTGCAGAGCTTTTGAAAGAGGAGAACGCATGATGATGCCAATCGACAAAGATGCCGTCCTCGATGCGTTTGCGGCAGAATCCCTACATGATCGCAGTACTTTGGATCGTTACGTACGAGAATACCCGGACCTTGCCGAAGAATTGATTGATCTCGCATCCGAACTTCGGTTCAGCGCGGGTTTTGCGAATACAGAGACAGGCGTTATCAGTGATCCGAAGCGTAACACCGCTTGGGAGAACTTCCGGAAAGCTGGGATGGCATCGGCAACTGTGGACCCTTTTGCTCAGTTCAAGGGAGCAGCATTTGCGGTACTTGCCGGAAAATTGGACCTTCCACGTTCCATTCTGACTGCGGTTCGGGACCGGCTCGTTGTTCCTTCGTCCGTTCCCGGCGGCTTTGTTCGCCGCCTCGCCGAGGCGACCAACACCACAATCGAAATAGCCAGAACGTACATGGCACAAGAGAGTCAGACGCCCCTAAGCCTGGAATTCAAATCGGATCACAAGCCTTCGAAGCAAGGGCAGATAACATTCCGCCAACTTATCGAGAGTACCGAAATGAGTGAGTCTCAGCGACTTCATCTCCTTCGGGAGTGCGAAGAACATGAACTCCCTTGAAGCAGCTAGGCAGCGAGCGGAGCAGCTACATGTCGATGCTGTCGCGGCCAGGCACAACCCGAGAAATCCTTATGAATTTATTCGGGCCCAGGTCGAAAAACTGCTGATCGAGGTCGAACGCGTTCCCAAGGGGGATATTCGACTTTACGGTGGTCGGGCGTTGTACGACCCAGATGCCCTATTGATCCTCCATGAGGAAACAGGCGATGCTTTTCTCAATGCTTTTCTCATTGCACACGAGCTTGGTCACATTGATCTCGGCGGGCAATCGGAACCGATGGCCATTATGGATACGGATCCGCTTCGGGCTGCGGAGGCAGTGCCGATTAGTGTGGAACGGGTCGTCGACTACAGCCGTCGCCAGCGGCGCGAAGTGCAGATGGACCTGTTTGCCAGAGAGTTTCTCTTGCCTCGCCCCTGGCTGCGTAAACTCCATATCTCGGAAGGGATGACCGCATCCGAGATTGCAACCTTTACGTCAGCACCTTTTGCTGTGGTCGCCCAGCAACTTCTCGATGCCCTGTTATTGCCACGTGTTGAAAACGTTGCCAAGGAAGCGACTCCCGAAAGACCCCTTGCTCCCGACCAAGCCCCAGCCGCTTCCCATGAAGGAAGCCCCTACTTACTTGAAGCCGGACCGGGCACTGGCAAAACCCAAACTTTGGTGGGACGAATCGAGCACCTGCTTTCTCGAGGTGTAGATCCTGAAAAAATTCTGATTCTGACCTTTTCGAATAAAGCGGCAAGCGAACTAACTGAGCGAATCGGCAACAAATATCCCGAGGCTGCAGCCAAGATTTGGGCTGGAACTTTTCACGGTTTTGGACTCGACATCATTCGCCGTTTTCATGACCGATTAAAACTGCCCGTCAGTCCGCGCCTTCTCGACCGATCCGATGCCATCGAACTTTTAGAGCGCGAATACCCCAAACTAAACCTAACTCATTTCAAAAACCTTTGGGACCCGTCCGATACCCTGGGCAAAATTCTGTCTGCGATTTCGCGGGCGAACGATGAGGTCGTGGACGCAGCTGAATACCGTTCTTGTGCTGAGAAGATGTACGCGGCAGCCACGACCGCCGAGGAACGAGAAGTCGCCGAAAAATGCCGGGAAGTGGCAACCGCTTTTGCGGCTTACGAGCGACTCAAGACGGAAAGTGGCTGCGTCGATTTCGGTGATTTGGTCGCACTTCCGGTACGGCTCTGTGAATCGCACCCTGACATCAAACAGCACTTGGCTGCAACTTACGAACACATCCTGGTGGATGAGTACCAGGACGTGAACCGGGCCAGTGTGCGGTTGCTCAAGGCCATTGCCGGTGATGGTAAGAATCTCTGGGTGGTTGGCGATGCCAAGCAGTCGATCTACCGTTTCCGGGGAGCCTCCGCTTACAACATGGGACGCTTCGGGAATGAGGACTTTCCCGGCGCGAAACGGGGTCGCTTAACGATCAACTACCGGAGCCATGAGGAAGTCATTTCCGCTTATCTCAAGTTCGCCGAGGAAATCACAAGCGTTCGGGGAGCGAACATCGGTTTGACGGCAAATCGGGGGGCTTGTGGTCGTCTTCCGGAATACCGTGCCGTTGTGCGATCGGATGACGAAGTTGCCGCTGTTGCGGAAGCCATCGAAGAGCTTCGCAAAGAAGGCTACTCGTATCGAGATCAAGCAATTTTGAGTTCAGGGAATGACCGTCTTGGGCGCTTCGCCGAAGGATTAGAGCGACTGGGCATCCCCGTGCTTTACTTAGGGAGCTTGTTCGAGCGGGACGAGATCAAGGAATTGCTTTCGGTCTTGTTACTCGTCGTTGACCGTCGAGCAATGGGCCTTGTGAGAGTTGCTGCCGCAGACCGATGGGCCGTTCCGCTTGGGGATGTGGCGAGCCTCCTGTGGCATCTCAAGGACCAGGATTGTCTGCCTCTCGCTTGGGTCGAAGCACTTGATGGTGTGCCAGGCATAAGTGCAGAAGGCAGGGAAGGACTTCGCAGGATCGCTGCACTCGCCGCAGGCTTTAGTATCAACGCGAATCCTTGGGACGTTTTGGCCTCAGTGCTCCTTGACCGTTCGCGGGTTGCTGCTGAATTCGCAGGGTCTTCGGCCGTCAACGCACGGACACAAGCTATCGCCATCTGGCAGTTGATGAGTTTCATCCGCACCCAGCCACCGGGAAAGGGCCTGCCAATTATGCGCTTGCTCGAACGGATTCGGCGAATGGTCCTCCACGGCGATGAAAAGGATTTGCGACAACTTCCAACTTCGGCCCAAGGAATCGACGCTGTGCGTCTGATGACCATGCATGGAAGCAAGGGTCTAGAGTTCGGCGTCGTCCATATTCCAGGTATGGTGAATGGGAGTCTTCCTCGTTCGCCAAGAAGCGATCTGGCAAGAAGCATTATCCCGCCCGATGGACTGATCGAAGGGGTAAGCGGCAAGAGCCTTGATGTGCTGTTGACCTCGATAAGCGAAGAACATGAATGTCTGTTCTTTGTCGCTCTCTCCCGCGCAAGGACCGATTGCTGCTTTACTCTCCTACTCAGAAATCGAACGGCAGCAATTGGCCTCGATCCACTTTCCTGGATCGTCTGGGGAGTTGCATCACCTCAAGCAACATCTCTCCGAAAACGCGGCTCCCACCCAGTGACATCAGCCTTACCGTATCGCTGAAGCTGGAAGCGGGAATGGCCCTGCGTGATAGCCAGTTGGCTCTATACCAACGATGTCCCAGGCGTTTCTTCTACACCCACGTTCTTGAAATCGGCGGCCGTCGATCAGAAACATCATTTATGAAAATGCACGATGCGGTTCAGAAGGTGATCGACGTTGCCACGGTTGCGGAGGATGGAGAGTTTTCCCGCGAGAAGTTCGACGCTGCCTTTGAAGAGGCTTGGGTCAGCCACGGCCCCGCCGATCACGGCTACTCTAAGGAATACAAGCAGATTGCGTTAGGTCTAATTCGCTACCTGGAGGAATCCACCAAGGGCTACAAGGTCCAACCCTCACCTCAATTGCGGCTTCCCGTGTCCGGGGGCTGTGGAGGAGAGGTCGTCATCACCCCGGATCAAGTGGTGAGTCACCCAAGTGGCCAGGTTATAATGCGTAAAGTGCGAACCGGGCACCGTTCGGACAAGGAAAACGACGGTATTGCTGCTGCGGTCTTTCATCTCGCGGCAACGGCACATACGCCCGGATGCAAGGTGGAACTCGTCCACCTCAGTGACGCTGAAGTTACGCCTATCCAAATGTCGGCAACAGTCCTTCGCAATCGTCAGGCGACCGTAACGACGATATCCGAAAACATTCGGGCAGGCCACTTTCCGCTGGAAGAGGGGACGGCCTGCCCGCGTTGCCCCGCCTTCTTCGTCTGCGGGCGACTCCCTTCAGGTCCGCTGGTAAAAAAAATCTCCGGTTGAGCTTACCGGTTGCGTTCACTGGCTGCGATTAACCCTCCGTAATCCTTTTATGGAGGTGTTTTGATGACTGAAGTAACGCAAACTGGAGAGACCGAACCTGAAGTTCCTCTCCATGGGAACCGATCGTTTCGCATCCTTGTGAGCAACGAGTCCCTCGAATTTCATCCCAGTACTCTCGACGACCCGGTGCCCTTGGGACGTCAAATTCTCTCAGTGGCAGGATACGAGCCACTTCGTGAGTACAGCCTCTTTGCGATCCTACCTTCGGGCGACTTCGAGGATGTGCGGCTTGATGAGCCGTTTGACATTCGCGGGAAAGGTGTCGAGCGATTCGTGGCTTTTCGCTCCGACCGCAGCTTCCGGCTCACCCTGAACGACCGCGAGATTCGCTGGGGTTTTTCGACCATTCCCGGATCGGCCCTCTATGCTCTCGCCAAGCCTTCTGATGAAGAGGCCATCTTCCTTGATGTCCGTGGGGGACAGCACCGGCTCATCGAACCTTGCGATGCGGTTGAACTGGCCGACATCGGCGTCGAGCGGCTTTACACCGCACCGCATCCGCCACAGACCTACGAAATCATCGTCAATGGAAGGCTCCGCACTGTAACTGGCAACATTGTGACGTTCGACCAAATCGTCCAACTTGCGTTTCCGGGTGCACACGACAGCTGCGTCGGTTTCGACGTGACTTATCAGAAGGCTGCTGCCCAGCCACCTGTTGGACAACTGGGACCAACTGGCTCAATCAAAATCAAAAAAGGAACCGTATTCAATGTTACGCGAACTGTTCAATCTTAACCTTGATCTCAAGCGGCTCCGCGATGAGGGGTACTTCGCCCAGATTCAGGGAGGACTCCTCCTGGTCCGGGAAGTGCCCTATGTCGATTCCAATCAAATCGTGCGGCGTGGCACGCTTATTTCGGAGCTCGCCTTGGCGGGCAACAGAACCAAAAAACCCGACCACCAAGTTTGGTTCGATGGGGATTATCCTTGCTTCCCAGATGGAAACCCGATCAAGGCGATTTCCAACGAGACTAACAACTTTAAACTTGGGAGTGGCGTAAGTGCCAAATACCGTTTTTCCAGCAAACCAGAGGGCGGGTATACTGACTACTACCATAAGTTGACGACGTACGCTGGCGTCATATCTGGTCCAGCAGCAGTGCTTGAAACTGGAGCCACTCCGCGAGTTTATCGACAAGCGGAAGATGAAGGTGACGGGGTCTTCAACTACATTGACACTGCTTCCTACCGAGCCGGAATCGGGACACTCAGCGAGCGACTTTCCGAAGAAACTGTGGCTATTGATGGCTTAGGCGGCAGTGGTTCATACGTCTTGGACTTGGTGGCGAAAGTGCCGGTGCAGGAGATCAGGTTGTTTGACGGAGATGAATTTCTGCAACACAACGCTTTCCGCGCTCCCGGTGCACCATCCTTGAACCAATTGCGGGAAGCACCGCTTAAAGTTGACTATTTCAAAAACATCTACTCGCAGATGCATCGGAACATCGTCACCTATCCAAACTATCTTCGGGCGGAAAACCTTCACTTCCTTGATGGTGTTACGTTCGCTTTCTTGTGCATGGACGCCGGGGAAGACAAGAAGGTCAGTATCAAAAAACTCGAAGATATCGGAGCATCGTTCGTCGATGTCGGGATGGGCCTTCAGCTAAACGACGGCTCCCTCGGCGGAATCCTACGGGTAACGGCTAGTACGCCACAAAAGCGAGAGCATGTCCATGGAGGTCGTATTGCATTCACTGGCGGCGGGGCAGAAGATCTGTATTCTTCGAACATTCAGGTCGCCGACCTGAACTCGCTTAACGCGACGTTGGCGGTCGTCAAATGGAAGAAAATCCTGGGATTCTATCGCGATGTGGTAAACGAACACCACTGCACCTACACAACTGACGGCAACCTCCTTATTAATGGGGATGAAGTATGATGCTTTCACTCGAGCACCGATTCGTCCATTTGATACCTGAAACACTGGAACCGGGTATACTATACATTTCACTTGAATATATGACTGCCTCGCATCTTTGCTGCTGTGGATGTGGAGAGGAAGTTGTCACCCCGTTTTCGCCGGTTAGTTGGAAGATGATATACAATGGTGAATCGATCTCCTTGGTGCCATCCATCGGCAATTGGAACTTACGATGTCGGTCGCACTACATTATAGATCGAGGGAGAATTATTGTTGCATCTCCTTGGACGGATGAACAAATTGCAATGGCTCAGATACGTGAGACAGAAGTTAAGCTAGGATATTACGAAAAGCCACTAATTCATCAAGCAAATCCAGCTTCAACCAATGATATTGCAACAAATATTTCGAAAGTAGGTTTTTGGGGGAGTCTACTGCGATATTGGTTTCGAAAAGACAAATGACCCAATAACCAGTTTTGGAACAGAATCTGGTACAGAAAAGGCACTATTTTGTGGAAAATCTGATAAAATCTGGAATGATTACGGCATGGTGTACCGCTGCGAAAAGGCTACAAAACACGATAAAAAGTGGTTGTTTTGGTGTTTTCCTGAAATTTACTCGATTCGATTGGCTGCTAAAATTACCAGATGAACTTGAAATAGATTTTAACAAAGTCCGATTTGAATTATTGACGGAGAACCAAATGCCATACGTTACATCTTTTGAAAGAATTGCGAAAGAAGAAGGGATTAAAATCGGCGAAGAACGGGGCCGAGATGAAGGTATTAAAGTGGGCCGAGATGAAGGTAAAGTACTTGGTTTGCGAATCGGACAGATTCAACTTTTACAGGAAGTTCTCGGTCTGCCACTCAATTCCGCAGAAGAATTTCAGCAGAAATCCATTGATGAATTGGATCGGCGGATTAGCGAATTGAAAGCGAAACTTATCCCTTGAATCTATCGCCAAACTGGATCCAGTGAACCGCAAATTTCTTTGTAGACAGGAATTTCTGTTCTATATTTACATACCCAGTCATACGTGGGGAGAAATATGAACGCAATTTTGTCTTATCCCAAACAGGCTTACAAGTATATCGAAGTCGAGTTTGGAACGCTTGGCCTGATAATTGCCGGTGTCTTGTGCGTTGGCCTGGTCCTATTGGTTTTTACCTGGTTTGATCGCAAGAAGTAACGTGTTATGCTGTAAGAGTTTATGGAAAATTTCGATTAATTATCGCCCAGCAGGGTGGGGACTTTTTCCTGGAGATGCTCAATTTCACCAATTGTCTCCCCCAGGTAGGCCAGCAGGCGAAGATCATCTCGCGAGACAGTTCCACCAGAAAAGAGCCACGCACGCACACGGAATAGCTTGTAGAGTTTCACCAGCTTACGATCGCTGATAAAAATGTGGTCTTCACGCACCAAAGTTTTGACGAGCCGTTGAAACTCGCGGAACACATCATCTGGAAAAAACAGATTCCGATCTGTCTGCTGGTCCCCACCTGCGTTGCCAAGTCGACGTGCGAAGAGTAGGGTAAGGTATCGGTTTGCCTTCAAAAAATCGTCCAGAGTACAGTGGTTTTCTTTCCACGGTTTCTGGTTCAGGTTTTTGTATGCTTCGTTCTGCAAGCCTGCATCAATCAGTTCGGTAAAATATTCATCCGAAACCGAACTACTGAGAATTTTCAGCACAAAACGGTCTTTCAGTGCGGCTAATTCACCTTGTTCCGGGATTTCGTTGGTGGCAGCGAACAGAATCCGCAAAGGGACTGGTTCCGGCATCCCATCCTGGTAGAACTTTTTCTCATTAATAATTGTTAATAAAATATTCAGAATAGCACTGTTCGACTTGAAGATTTCATCCAGAAAGGCCAGCTTCGCAGTGGGTAACTTTCCTTCTTTACGGCGAATGTACGCACCATCGCGAAGTTTGGAGATGTCGATGGCGCCAATAATCTCCGAAGGCTCAGTAAACCGCGTCAACATGTATTCGAAGTAGTCGGAATCGTCCAGATTCAGGGCATCTTTGAATTTCAGGACAATATCGGATTTGGCTGTACCGGGCGGTCCCACCAGAAGCAGGGGTTCCTGGGCTACTGCCGCCACGACCATCAGGTCAATAATTGGCTGTTTGTTGATGAGAAACCGGCCCAGGGATGTGCGGAACAGATTAATTCGGTGCCGCAATTCTTCTGCTTCAGCCTGGAGATCCTGTAAGGTCAGATTTTCTGGTGCGATCGTGGTGCTTGTCATCGGTTGCGATTCTGTACTCGATACTGCAATTTTTGATAGGGAAAGCGTACCACATTCCCAAGGTGAATTGTGGCAAGAAAACCAGATTGTTCTTGTTCTGGCTGCAAACTTAGGTTAGGATAACTATACTCTCCCGCCCGTACATTACTGCTGAAACTGTCTGAACCAGGAGCGAACATGCCGAAGCCAATTTCCACTGGCTGCAATGATTTTCGACAAAAGCACTTTCAACGTCGGGAAATTCTGAAAGTTGGAGCACTCGGACTTGGTGGGCTGACGCTGCCGAATCTGTTACGTGCGGAAGCCGAATCCGGTGTCAGTAAATCTCATAAAGCGGTGATCATGATTTACATGGTGGGGGCACCACCGCATCAGGATATGTACGACCTGAAGATGGATGCACCTGCAGAAATCCGTGGAGAGTTCAAACCAGTAAACACGCCAGTTTCCGGCATTCAGGTGTGCGAATATTTACCAAAAATCGCTTCGATTATGGATAAATGTATCCCAATTCGTTCGGTTTATGGGTCGCCCAACGGCTCTCATGATTCTTTCATATGTTACACAGGCCGTTCGTTTACCAAGCAACCTCCTGGGGGCTGGCCTTCGATCGGTTCCACGATTTCCAAGGTGCTTGGGCCGGTGAATGGGGATGTTTCGCCGTTTTTTGGTTTGGCACCCAATGCCGGGCACCCGCCATATGGTTCGCCTGGCCATCCGGGCTTTCTGGGTGTGGCCCATGCTGCTTTCAGGCCCTCTGGCCCCGTGCGGAACGATATGGAATTAACCGAACTGAACGCTGCCCAGCTTGGTAACCGGAAACAGTTGCTGTCTCAGTTCGATACGATGCGACGAAACCTGGACAATTCGGGTACGTTGGATGGTATGGATGCTCTGCACCAACAGGCGATGGACATTCTGACTTCCAGCAAAATGGCAGATGCGTTGGATATTTCGAAAGAATCTCCCATGGTGCGGGAATTGTACGGCAAAGGGGACGCAAAAAACTTTGGCGATGGTGCCCCTCGGAACCTGGAGCATTTTTTGATGGCTCGCCGACTTGTAGAAGCGGGAGCACGCGTCGTCACTCTGAACTTTGGTCGTTGGGATTTCCACTCCGATAACTTCAAAGGCTGCAAAAACACCCACTTCCCGTATTTCGATCAAGGGATCCATGCTTTAATTACCGATCTGCACCAGCGAGGACTGGATAAAGACGTTGCGGTGGTGGCCTGGGGCGAGTTTGGTCGTACCCCACGTATTAATAAGGATGCTGGCCGCGACCACTGGCCACAGGTTGGTGGTGCCCTGATTGCAGGTGGGGGCTTCAAAACGGGTCAGGTCATTGGTTCTACTGATCGCGACGGTGCGGCAATTCGCACTAGACCGGTCCATTTTGGGGAAGTTCACGCCACGTTATACCACCACTTTGGGATTGATCCCCGCAAAGTAACCATTAACGATTACACTGGTCGTCCTCAGTATCTCGTTGATGATTGGCAACCACTGAAAGAAATTCTTTAATGAATTCTCATTAATATTTTCATTTGCGGTACTTATCTAGCTGCTCTATTTTTCCCACTTTATTCAATTTCTTTGCCAGAAAACTGTACTAGGCAATTTTCTGATATATCAGGTAAACTATTGCCACTTGTTTGAATAAGTGCCACCAACTGCCCACGTTTGGTGCGTAATTGACTGGAACTGGCCAAGGAGTCGGCCCTGATGAATGAACGACAAAAATCTGTGCCCGACACCCCTGGGTACATGCCCACCTTCTGCCTGCACTTCGTTTTGCCCACGGTGCTGCTGTTTGTTGTCGCACTGGTAACCGGAAATTTCGGTGGAGAATACGGCATTCCGTATCTCGTGTGGCACGATGATGTGACCAAACAGTTCTGGGTGGGTTTCGGGCTGGCCATTCTTGTCTGGCAGTGTCTGCTAGTCGGTTTTCTGCTGTGGGCGAAAAAAGCTGGTCGACCGGAACGGTTTCGACAGAATCCCGCACTGGTCGATTGGATTTCCCCCAAACGCTTTGCAAGCTACAGTGGCTGGATTCTGGGTCAGTTTCTGGCGATAGGCATTATCGTGGGCCTGTTAGTGCTGTTGGTGCAGGTGATTGATGCAGTCTCCCATGGCGATCAGCCAAACCTTGCGGTCGCACCGATAGAAGATGCCAATTCCGTCCTGCCACCGCCGTTGAACTATACCTGGTGGCTGCCATTAGGTGCCTTAATGGCGACGGCTTTCATTTTTCTTGGCGGGTTTATCACAAAATTAATCGTCTTGTGGCGGGCACATTCGAACCACCAGACATTTCTGGATCGTGCCATTCAGTGGGTGCGTAATGCAGCAACCTATCCCACCACAGCACCACGCGAATTGAAGGGCAGTCTGATCAATGCACTCTGGCAGGCGGGCAGCCAGGAAGAATTACGTGGCAAAATCTGGGCAGGGATTCTGGGGCATATGGTCTTTCTTGGCTTAGGTGTGGTGTTTATTGCAATATGGGAATTAACCAATTTGTCATTTTCAGCCTCATTAGTCGCTGGCATTGTGGGTGTTTCGCTGCTGACACGGGCACGCTGGTTGTCCCACCCCAGAGTGTTTCAAATTTTCCTTTTCCTACTTGCGTGCCTGACCTATTTTGTGCTGAATTGGTTAGGAACGCGTCCGTGGTGTGGCTGGCCGGTTTCTTTTGTGTTGCTGATTAGCTGTCTGATCTGCCTGCCGATCGGGATTCGTTATGCCTTTCCAGGCCCCACTGCGGCGTGGTTGAATGTTCTGAGCAACCGGCTGATTGCAAAAGAGTTGCGGGATCGCTATCCCTTTCACGTGGTCACGGTAATCCTCTTCCTGTTTGGCGGTCTGGTCCTGTTTGGTTTTCCGTCCTGGTTCGAATCGGTCCGCTCGCCAGTGATCCTGGTGACATTTTTAATCTTTATGGGGGTGGCGTTATATGCGGTGTTTGCCTACCTCATTGACGATGCCCTGCCGTTTGTGGTGCCTGCAATGGCAATCTGCATCATTTTGTCTGGCTTGCCGCAGTACAAAATGAAGTTACCCGGACTGGCTTATGAAGGTGTGGATGCCAAAGGACGCAACCACCTGCTCGACCTGGAAGCAGTCACTTGGGAAGATCTTCAGCGACAACAGAAATTTGACGAAGCGGTCAATAAAGATTTGCAGAATCCAGCAGTCTTTGTGGGCTTGAATGATTCTGGACCTGTCCGAGAAGTGGATCGATTGTGGGCAACAATCGAAAATGAAAATCGGATTCTGCCTGGAAAAGATTTGCGACCGTATAAACGGGCAACCAGTCTGGAAACACAACAATTAATGATGTTAAACCAGATTCCGTTTAAGGAAGTTGGCCCCACGTTGAAGGAATTGCAGGCACCTGCCAGCACCAAACCAGAGAAAAAGCCAATGGTGATTGTGGTCGCCAGCGGTGGGGGAGTACGATCTGCCGCCTGGACCTTTCTGGTACTTGGCGAACTGGAACGCCGCTTTGCTGCAGAAGGCATTCCTTTTCCTTACCACATCCGGATGATCACGGGAGCGTCTGGTGGTATGTTTGGTGGTGCCTATTACGTGCGAAGCCTGAAAAACCCCAAAGAGATGGATTGGGGGTCAGATCGCACAGCGGAAATGGTGAATCGATACGAACTGCTGACACAGGACTGGCTGACACCGATCGTCGAACGGATGATTACCAACGATATCCCCAGCTTCTTTTCGCCGTTTGCTACCCCCACTGATCGTGGGATTGCACTGGAGGAAGAATGGTCCAAAAAGCTGTTTGTTGAAAAAAATGGCGTACGCACGGGCGAACTGGACATGACCTTTTCCCAGTTAGCACAACAGGAAAGGGAAGGTTGGTGTCCATCATTGGTCTTTTCACCCATGATGGTCGAAGGTGGGCGTCGCCTGATTATCAGTAACATGGATATGCGCTATCCCGCCAGTAACGACGGCCATTTACTGGATTCGATTGAGCGTCCCGCGGCACTGGTTGATCAGAATCGTAACTTTTCGCACGAAGCATTTGAGTTATTTCGAATGTTCCCGCACGCCCAGGAACGATTTTCCATCGCCACCGCAGTGCGCTTAAGTGCCAGCTTCCCCTATTTCAGTCCTGCTGTTTCGTTGCCCACTATCCCCCGTAGAAGAGTAGTGGATGCGGGCTATTACGACAATTACGGTGTCAGTCTGGCAGCATCGTACCTCTTCAGCAAGAAAAACATGCAGTGGTTTGATGAAAATGTCTCAAAAATTGTGGTTCTTCAGATCCGCGATGGCCAGAGTGACGATGAGCGTCGACTTCACGCAGTACCTGATGGTTTGACGCGACAAAAAGGCCTCGGAAATCTCCTGTCTCGATCTCTGGAGGAGTTAACTTCGCCAATTGAAGGGTTAAATACCGGTCGGGTGGGCACCTGTTCTTTCCGAAATGATGGTTTGCTGGAACTGCTGAGTACATTTTTCGAAAAACAGAAGAATGAGCCACCTTCAGGAAAATTGGCCCACAAACATCGGTACTTTACGGTGGTCAATTTTGAATTCCCTGGCCGCGCTGCACTTTCCTGGTACCTTTCAAAAGGTGAAAAAGAACAGATTCGCCAGAGTTTTAGTTCCTCGTACCAAAGTGCCGATTTGAATGGCAGGATCGATGCACTCATGGAGTGGTGGAAAGCTCCTACATTTGAGGAAATGGAGATCCAGAAGAACAAACAATTACCAGGTGTAACTCTTCAACGTCCCTGATAACAAATTAGCCAGCGATTCCTGCAATCGCACCAAGAAATAGCTGTGCAGCAGTGCCAAAACCTGGGCTTGGCAACATTGTATCTGGTGGCTTAGGATATATGGCTGGATCCAACATCACTCGAGCATTATATGACTGGACAATTTCTCGTTGGGATGGAAAATAGAAAGGGAATAATAATATGACTCTACCATCAATTATAAGTGTACGCGATGAATTTGCGACTTTCATTGGCCCTTTGGGTCCTCTGTTGGATCCATATGACAAAGTGAGATTTTTTTGCAAATATGTTACCACACTCTTGCGAACATATCGTGATGATTACTTTGATCTTTATCATCTTCAACTCCCTTGGAAAACTGTTAGTGATACTCAGTCAGAGTATTATCTAGAAGTACTTGACTACTTTCATATGTCTTTGCGGGCGAATCATCCTGAACAATATCTGCATTATTTGTCACTAAATCCAGATCATATAATTCACTCTAGGATCAACAATATTGAAGACTATTATCAACAAATTCAAGTTAAAGGTATTTGGACCTTTGTGCGCAATGTAGGTCCAGAGTTTATGTTAACACCCAGTCAATTTAAGCAATTATTTTCCAATATTGACGCTGAGGGATGGTGGATCCAATAGTTTTGTGCTGCCATCTTGACTATTCTATACCATCTGCGACAAGGGTTTATGTGGTAGTAGTTTTGGTAAATTTTCATTTCGTCTTTTGGTTTACTGATGTGGAACGCACGTGTAAGGAGTTGACCAGTATTCTATCCCGCCATAATCAGTGGCGCTACACCGGGCCTTGCTTGCAAATTGCCTCATATCCCGAAGCGTGAGCAAGGGTATCACTGCCCAAACCCTTGCTACTCTTCGGGCTATGAAGAGAAAACGAATGAAACTGCTCCCTGACCCAAAACGATCGCCTGCGGATTGTTCGCTACGAAGAGAACCTTGGTTTCCCAAAGGCGATTAATCAGGAGTTGGATTTTTAATTGCTGGTCGCAAAGGATGTCTGTATCCACCATATTGGCAATCGCAAGTTCCAGGGGTTGGGGGTTGGACACGCCCGCACTGCTGGTGGTAAATTGTTGGGCTTTTTCGGGTTTCAGCATAACTTAGTTACTGAAAACCGCTTCGACATCAAACATCATGAACCGTCTATTTTTTACAGTTCTGTTGGCCGCATTAACAACCTCAGTGGGTGCGGGACAGGCACCCAAAACTACCATGAAAGCGATCGATTCTCGCACCATTAATCAGTGGGCTGGCATTGCCCTGAAAGGGATTCAGCAGGAATACCCCAATAAACCCGGGCATGTTCTGAATGGGCCCGAGGACGCCAAAACCCCACGTGGGCTGCACCCCGCCTTTTATGGGTGCTACGATTGGCACTCTGCGGTGCACAGTCACTGGATGCTGGTTAAATTGTTAAAGTCCTCTCACTCATTAGAGAAATCCGCTGAAATTCGAAAAGTAATTTCCAGCCATCTCAGCAAGCAGAATATTGCGATGGAGGCAAAATACTTTGTAGATCACCCCACGTTCGAACGCACTTATGGCTGGGCATGGCTGTTGAAATTAGCTGAAGAACTCTCCACGTGGGATGATCCCGACGCGAAAGGATGGCTAGCCAATCTGAAGCCACTGGTGGATGTGATCATTGCAGGTTATACCAAATTCCTGCCAAAACAAACTTATCCCATCCGCACAGGGGTGCATCCTAATACTGCATTTGGACTGGTGTTTGCTTACGATTATGCGAAAACCACCAACAATAAGGTATTACTTGATCTGATAGCAATGCGATCGTCTGATTATTTTGGCGAGGATGTTGACGCACCGATAGCGTGGGAACCCGGTGGGAATGATTTTTTCTCCGCCACGTTAATGGAAGCCAGCCTGATGGCACGCGTTCTGGATCAAAAGGCGTTTGTGAAATGGTTTGACCAGTTTCTGCCCAAGTGGGATCGACCGGAATATGCACGGTGGCTGAAGCCAGCAGTGGTTTCAGATCGAAATGATTTGCAGATTGTGCACCTGGATGGGCTGAATCTCAGTCGGGCGTGGTGCATGAAGGAAATTCTCGCTGCACTCCCAGGCGACCACCCTGCCGTAAAGTCACTAACCCTTGCTGCAAAAGAACATACGGCAGATGCTCTGCCCCACGTGACCAGTGGGGATTATGCTGGAGAACATTGGCTGGCATCGTTTGCGGTCTATCTGGTGTCCCAGCCAGAAAAGTAGAACGAAATGGCTATATTTGCACTTCGCTATATTTTCAAGTTGTTATATAATTTGCGTGTTACTTCGGTTGATACTTCTTCAGGTATTCCTGGTGCTGCTTAATGACATTAAAGAAGTGCCGTGTGCCGTTCCGTGCATCAAACTCTTTTGCATATGTACCAGATTCGCTTTGTAACCAGCGGGTGAAAGTACTCGTCGAATATTCCCCACCTGATTCAAAAATTGGCAATTCTTCTGGTAAGGTCAGAGTCACCTTAGACAGTCCAGCTTGCTGCAAACAAGAACCGAGAATGCTCGATTTCATGTAGTAAATCAGGCGATTGAACGGTTTCACAGAACTGAGTGCATCGGGTAGCACGTGGCAGAATAGTCCCTGTGCCTGTTTGAACTGACTGGTCAGTGCCAGATAAGCAACATGGTTTCCCATCCGCCCCACATGGCGTGGGTCTTTGAGATTCATTTCCACGCCCAGGCGTTGAAGTTGTTCGGCATCGTCCAATTCACCTGCCGCCCACATGGGCAGCAGCAATCGACTGCAGGCAGCACCAATTTCATGTTCGCCCCCACGCCGTCTTTTGATCAGTGGGTCTGCGAGCTTGCGGGCTTTTTCGATTTCGCCACAGCCCACCAGAAAGCTGACCTGGAATGCTAATTCGGAATCGCGATCATCTGCCAGTTCATCGCGATAGGAAGTTTCCCACCGTTCGAACGCTTCGACTGCAGCGCCAATATCTCCCAGCAGTGGGTAAACATTCATTTCCAGCATGTAACAGGGGCGTAACGATGCTCCCACCCGTTCGTAGCGTTCTTTCATGTCCTGTATCAGATCGGTAATCTGTTTTTTGGTGACATTCAGAAAGCCAGATAGTTCATCAATGACCCATCGATAGGCCCACATGATGTTGAAGTTGGGATATTCTTCCGGATCTTCATCGTAGCGATTCAGGCACCATGCAAAGGCTACCGCAAGGACATCCCCACGTCCAGCGATGATCGATTCGTTCATCATTTGCTGGCGAATTTGAAATGCTTCAAAGTCTTCAGCCAGTTCATCAGCCAGGTTCGCCGCTTCCTGAAGGATTGGCAGTCGTTTGCCACCCGGGGGATGATTTTCGAGGCTATCCAACAGGTCATCCAGTAATCTTCTCGATTTCGACATGATTTACTCCGCACTGATGGAACTTTCGATCAGTCCAATCATACTATCGTTTAATAGTTGGATTTCCGCACCCGCGAGTGGGTGGTGCCCAAGTAACAGCGACTGTACATAAAGCATTTTAATCGCATTTGCAGTCGAAGTACTATTTTTATTTTCAATCAGCCTTTGGATCAGTTTATTACTGTAGTTAAAACAAAGGTGGGCTTCCGGAACACGTGCCGAACCACTGGCACTCAATTGACCCAGGACGCCTTGCCACAAGGGGTTTGCCATTTCGGCGGTCTGGTCCAGTGATCGGAAAAATCGACCTTCTTTGCTGGTGATGTACATGCACGGGACATCGGCTGGCTGGAATTTTCGAAAATCACTGATGCAACGAAATGGCCGAAGGAGTTTATCTGCAAGCATTTGAAAAGCATCAACGGCAGATTGTTCATCTTCATTCAGATCATCAAACTGGTTGACCACTTCCTGTGGCTCAAGTGCCACAATTCGCACTTGTGGGTCGATGCGGGAATATTTCATCAGCAATTCCGCATCGTAAGTAAAGCCCGCATTCACCACCCAGATTCCTTCCGCATTGTAAAACGGTGCCACCTGGCGGAAGGTATCATCACTGGTCATAAAGCGAATGTGATCGTTTTGCTGGCGATAATCGCCAAATGAAACCCGACCCATGTTGGTTTCAAAAGGAAGGTAATTGATGATGACTTCGTAAAATTCGTCATCGTCCACGGCAAGGGCTTTCAGCGCTCGCTGATGCAGGGCCACGAATTTTTCCAGTTTTTCCGGTCGATGTTCTGCCATCGTTACCAGATAATTCCGCAGTGCTGCCGCTATTTCTGTGCGTGCCTTCTGCAGTTTTTTATCTTCGTAAAATGATTCCCGCGATGCAGTGGGGCGGAGGTCATCCGCATTGACGATTGCGCGAATGAAAAATGCCCAGTCTGGCAGCAGATTTTCAATGGCATCAGACAGAAACATATTTTTCAAATACACCCGGTGCTGCTTCTTGGCTGCAATCGCGGGTGCATGAGCCAGAATATAGGCGACACCATCGACTTTCCCCGACTTGGTGCTGATCGGGATCGCATCGAAAAAGCGGGTATCAAACACCTCTTCGCCGAACTTCAACAGAGCTTTCGTCTGTTCCTGTTCTGTCGCAAATTTTCGCCGCCATGGCACTGGTTCTGCGTTGATCTGCTCTTTTCGATTCCCCACGACCAGGTCAATCGGGTAGGGCAGCAAGCCACCATAGTGCCGGCAAAGCTGCATTACTTTTTCAGGTTGAAAATAGGCCTCCATCCCTTCTTTGGCAGTCAGCCACACCTGCGTACCCACGGCCAGGTCGTGATCCAGTTCTTTTAACTGGTATGTGCCATCCGCAAGTGCCCGCCATTCAACGGGTTGCGTCTGTTCTGACTTCAAAGATTTGGAAATCACCACAATCTCTTCTCTGACCACAAAGCAGGAAAGAATTCCAATGCCAAACTGGCCAATAAAGCCCCCCGTGCGGGTGCCATCCAGCTTCCGTTTTGAACTGTGGCCGATGGTGGCCAGAAACTGATGCACTTCATCCGGTGTCAGCCCCAGACCATTATCGATGATGACGATACTGGGCGGCTTTCCTTTGGGCTGGTGGATTTCCAGTTGAATCTCGCCATCGTAGTCCGGCTCGACCTGTCGGCGGGCTGTAATGGCATCGACAGCGTTTTGTAACAATTCGCGTACATAGACATCCGGCCCACTGTAGAGGTGCTCGGAAAGCAAATCGATGATTCCACGCAAATTAATTTGAAATTTGTGATCCATCAGCACCCACCTGAAGCCAAAATACTATCTCATTCTATGTTGTACCAGCACGCACCATCAGGTAACAATGTTGGTAGGAAGTTTCCAGAGAAAACAGAACAGGTGGGATAATGAGAATTTTTTCATGTTTGTTTGTGGCAGGCACCCTTTTCGCCCACGGTGGGGTGGCACAGGAAGTCTACAAGGAGCCCGCAAATACCTTTTCGATTGTTGCGTGGGACCCAGAAACCAAAGAATGGGGCGTTGCAGTTGCTTCCAAAGTGCTTGCCGTGGGAGCTGTTGTGCCATTTGCCAAAGCGGACGTGGGGGCGATTGCTACCCAAAGTTATGCGAATGTAACATTTGGTCCCAAAGGACTGGAAATGCTGGCTAAAGGGAAATCAGCCGAAGAGACGTTGAAGGCATTGTTGGCTGAAGATGAAGGCCGCGAAATCCGCCAGGTGGGGATTATCGATGCCAAAGGCAATGTGGCCAACTTTACCGGCAACAAATGCCTGGCTTGGGCAGGTGCGAAATCGGGCAAAAACTATACTTGTCAAGGAAATATTCTGGCAGGTGAAGAGGTTGTCAACAAAATGGCAACCGCTTTTGAAACCACCAAAGGTGCGTTTGCTTGGCGTTTGCTGGCAGCACTGGAAGCAGCGGAAGCAGCAGGTGGGGATAAACGTGGGAAACAATCAGCTGCAATTCTGGTTGTCAAAGATAAAGCTGGCTACGCAGGCTTCAACGATCGGTACATCGATCTGCGTGTGGATGATCATGAATCACCGGTGCAGGAATTAAGTCGAATTCTTGGCAAACGGATTCGCAAACCAAAATAAGCCATAATGATGTAGTTTGTTACCACAGGATTCCCCATGATCCGTTTTCAGTGCTGGTGCTGCCACCGCAATTTTCTGGTCAGTGAAGATCGCATCGGTGAAACGATTCGCTGTGGCTGCGAACATACCATTCGCGTTCCCAAGCGGAACAACGGCAATTCCAAGTGCTTCAACTTGCTTGATTTTGTCATCGAACGGGGAGTTTATGGCTTTGGCAGTGGGCTGCTGGTGTTTTTGATTGGGATGTTAGTTATCTCTAAAATCCCAGTCGGACCGAAGTTGACAAGATTCCTTATTTTAGGAGTTATCGTATTGCTTGCAGTCATTTTCGGTGCGGCATTCGGTGAACGCGGCATCAATTGGATTGGTGGCAAAATACGCAATTATGAAGATCGATAGCCTTTAGCAGCACGCTGAAGTAGATCCTTTCCGCCGTGTGTAGGGAATTGAACCTAACAGAGGGATAAGGTGGTGAACTACGAATATCTACATGAATTAGAGGAAGTAGAACTATGTGTATCAGATGCTCGGCCAATTTCCGAGCTTCTGCCGATTTTTAGAAAGCTGGGATTTACTTTTCACGATGACGTTGTCAGTCTTGATAGGCCGGTACGAGTGCTACCATGGCAACATTCGTCAGTTGTCGAAATAGAGATTCTTTTCAATGGAAAGGAGGTTTTTGGTTTTGACGAGGGAAAATGGGATACTATACGCCTTAAGTATTTGTTCGCAACTCTTCCGTATGAGTTAGCTGATATGTTTGTCGAGACTGCTATCGCTGTTGGGAAAGAACTTTGTCTTCCGTTAAGACATGCCGGTGTGACAATAGACGAAACTTCACTGCGTCAACGCTTTTCTATCATTCGGATGGAATTGTTTGATAATACAGGTGAAGAACCTGGCTCAGAGGGTTTAGCGATCCTGATTCAGAGTACATATCCAAGACGCTAAACAGTACTCGCGGCAAGCGATTGTTGAAAGGCGGCCAGTGAGGCCCCGGGCTGGCAAGGAAAGCCTTGTTCCAGCAAAATCAATTCCAGGGCGGATAAGGCTCCCAATACATCAAAGGCATCGGTGTAGCCCATGTGGGAGATCCGCCAGATCGTCCCTTTCATGTTGTCCTGACCATCAGCCAGTTTGTAGCCGTATTTTTTCTCGAGTTTTTTCAGCGTGCCACTGCCATCGATTCCTTCCGGTACTTTCACCACCGTTAGTGCGGTGTTCGGTCGTTGGGCAAAGTTTTCCAAACCCATTGCCGCAACCGCAGCCCGGGTGGCTAATGCCATTTTTTCATGGCGAGCCCACAGTTTTTCGATTCCTTCCTGTCGGATCATCTGCAAACTACGTCGCTGGGCTTTAATCAGGGTGTTCGCGGGGGTAAACGGTGTGTCGAAATCGGCCAGTTTTGCCCGATATCGCTTCAAATCAAAGTAGAATGTAGTTGATTCTTTGTTCTGCTCAATCACGTTCCAGGCTTTGGGACTGACCGACACATATGCCAGGCCAGGGGGCATCATTAAAGCTTTCTGAGAGCCACTGACACAGATATCAATTTTCCAGTCGTCTGTGCGGCATTCCATTGCACCCAGGCCACTGATGCCATCCACACAAAGCAATGCACTGGTGCCAGCCACCACCTTGCCATATCCTTCAACATCATGCCCCACGCCAGTCGAAGTTTCACTGAGCGTGGTGTAAACTGCCACCGTATCGGGATGGGTTTTCAGTGCTTCTGCAAGTCGTTCCGGTGAGATGGCCTCGCCATAAGCACCTTCTACCAACACCAGTTCTGCCCCAAATGCTTTCAAAATTCCTTTCCAACGCTCGCCCCAGCGACCTGCGGAGCACAAAATCGCTTTTTTTCCGCGTGACAGCACGTTACTAACGGCTGCTTCCATCCCACCCGTGCCTGAGGAAGTCAGAACGATGACATCGTTGGTGGTTTGGAAGACATACTTCAAATCTTCAATTACCGCAGCCAGGGCCTCTTTTTGCTCTGGTGTGCGGTGGTTGGTCACTGGTTTTGCCAGTTCGAGTAGTGTTTCTTCCGGTACTGGTGTCGGTCCGGGGGTAAATAGTCGAGCTTTTGCCATACGTTGGAGAGTCCTGCGCTAAAAATCATTGCCTATAGAAACCACTCATTGTAGGAGTTTTCCACTGGTTGAAAGGTGATGGAAGTGGCAGATTATGAAAGAGTTTTCATGTTTGTAGTGGGAGGCGGGTCTGCGAACCCATTACGACCAGCATTTTTTGTACAGCCAAAAAATAGTTCTCCTCAAAGGTGCCTGAAATCCGTTCCCAGTGGTGCGGAACGCCAAGTGCGGTCAATTTTTCGCAAAAACGAGTCGCACTCACTAGGTAGTACTCTTCTTCGGTGGTGCAGAACCAGATTTTCGGTAACCGGGCATGGACTCGAAATTGTACTGTCATGCTTGCTTGTCGCACTGCTTCCGGATTGGGGTAACGTTCATCCAGGGTGGTTTCCAGCCCATACCACAAATGAAGGTCTAATGCCGGGTTGATTGTATAGGTGTCGAACTGTCTGGTTGGCTGGGCATTGCTCAGCCGAATCGCTGCCTGACCACCGATTCCAACTCCCGACAGGATAAGTACTTGCGTTGATGAAGTAACAGAAGTTTGTAATTCTGAAAGAAACTCATTAATGAAATGGTCTTCGAGGGTTACCCCGCCTGAGGTTGTCAAATCGGGGATCCAGCAGGTATGGGCCAAATCTGGCACCACCCAACTGGTGCCTGCAGCCCACGTGGCAGGCCATTGAAGGCTGGTTGGCACCAGTTGCTCAATTGTGGGATCATCCAGAAAAACGATGGTACGCCCGTTCCCAGGGTAATTGAGCACGTCGCACGGTATCTGAGCAATCTGTTGCCGCTGCCACATGAAGGGACCTTTTTCGCTAGTTTGATTGCGGTAATCCGAACTTTTTCCGCTCATTCAGCAGAACAGCGTCTGTTCCCACCGCACATTTGCTCTTCAAATTGTATGATGACAAGTAATTGAATGAAAATGCAGTATGTATTTGGAAGGATCCTCCAACACTTATTTGAGGGTGCAGTAAGATGGCAAATGTGGTTCGTGTGGCAGTGACAGGTGCAGCTGGTCAAGTGGCTTATACCATGTTGCCACGATTGGCCTCGGGTGAAATTTTTGGACCGGATACCAAAGTAATTCTGCAGTTGCTGGAAATTCCTCGCTCAATCACCCCGAAGCCGATGGATATGTTGGAAGGGTGTGCGATGGAACTGGAAGATTGCGGCTTCCCCACCTTGAAGAGTGTAATTGTAACAGACGATGAAGCGGTCGCTTTCAAGGATTGTAACTACGCACTGCTGGTGGGCGCTGCCCCACGTGGGCCGGGCATGGAACGCAAAGATCTGCTGATGAAAAATGCCGAAATTTTCCAGAAGCAGGGCCGCAGTCTGGCAGCAAACGCCGCATCGGATGTGCGTATTCTGATTGTGGGCAACCCCTGCAATACTAACTGCCTCATCGCTTACCGCAACGGTAAGGAAATCCCCGCAAATCGGTGGGCAGCAATGACCCGCCTCGATCACAACCGTGCTGTGGGAGCATTAGCGATTAAAGCAGGTGTTGCAAATGAAGATGTTACCTGCATGACCATCTGGGGAAACCATTCGAATACCCAGTTTCCTGATTTTACCAATGCCAAAATTGGTGGGAAACCAGCCACTACGGTAATTCCCGATCGTGCGTGGTTTGAAGAAACGTTTGTGCCACAATGCCAGGAACGTGGCAAAGCAGTGATTGCCAAGCGGGGACTTTCCAGTGCATTTTCGGCAGCGAATGGTGCGCTCGACCATGTGAAGGCACTGCTGAAGCCCACCCCAGAAGGGGACTGGACGAGTGCAGCACTGGTTTCCAATGGCGAATATGGCATTCCGAAGGGGATTGTCTTTGGATATCCTGTGCGAAGTGATGGAAAGGGGAATCTGACGATTGTGCCCGACCTGCACCTGGACACTTATGGGCAGGAAAAGTTCCAGGCAACATTGAAAGAACTTCTGGAAGAACGTAGCGCCATCGCCGATATGCTGCCAGAGTGATTGTAGGTCTTCGGTTCCGCGAAAGTTTTAGCCTGTGGCTCGCCCAAGATAGTAGTTTTCAAACTTTACTCAGTAAGCACTTCAGAAATTGTTCTTCCACCCACTTGCAGTCGGGTGGGGCGCCTACAAGTAAAATTTCTAATCTGCTGTCGCTTCGGGGTGCTGCAGGGATGCTGATGAGCCTTTCCTGAGCAAATTGCAACTGGATCCAGCCATTTTCCAGATGAAAGTAACCTTTCAAGCGAATACCAGATGGAATCCCCAGGTGGTGCCGCACCAAAGATGTGACAAAATTCATTAGTTTTTCTTCACAAAATCGATCATGCACGGAAAAGATCCAGCCACACGAATGCCCACCTGGCGTGCGGGCTGTTTTGCGAATCGGGAAACCGGGACTTGGGGTGGAAATCAGCAAGGGCTGTTTCGTTGCAGGGGCCGATTCCTGGCTGGCCTGTGTATTTTCTGAGAGAATTCCCCCCATGTTTCGGTGGGGGATATTCAGAATATATGCATCGATCTGACCATGTTGTACCACCACCGTCTGTATTGGTGGCTGGGGTAGCTGCGATGCCCATGTGCGAAAATCTTGCGCCACATTCGCAGCCACCTCATCGGCACGGTTAAGCACCAGCACATCGGCAATGGCAATTGCTTCCTGAAAGAGTGGAGTTGAGCGCATTTCGGCGTTCAGCCAGTCGTGGGGCGAGATAATTCCCACAACTGCTTGCAGATTCAGGCGATCCAGAAATACAGGTTTGGCTAATTCCTTCAGCAATTGGGCAGGATGAACGATACCCGAGGTTTCAATGATCAGTCGATCAAAGCGTTGTTTTTCCAATAGTTGAACCAACGCAAATTGAAAATAGACCGCTGAAGTGCAACAGACACAACCACCTGTGATTTCCCGCACCTCGATCTGTTCGCCGGCACTCTCCAGGATGGCACCATCAATGCCAATATCACCATATTCATTAACAATCACTGCCCACTGTTCGTTTTCAGGCCGTTGGGCCATCAGTTGCAAAATGGTGGTGGTTTTTCCGACACCCAAAAAGCCAGTAATCAGATTGGTCGCAATTCGCTTAGGTGGGAACATCGTTATTTTCTTCCAGGCAATTTCGATCAGATCATTTTACGTGCATGGTGCAGGTAATCGCCCACAATAGTTGTTCGTTAGGCTTCTCGATTTGCCAACAAAACCAGAAATGCCTGAAAGACAGAAAAATTTGCTGGATTCTGTCTGAAGCCTTTGGTTAAACTGTACTTTTTGAGAGGTTCCTTTCCATGCAACGGCTGATACTGGTTTGTGCGTTCGTTTTCACATCGTCTTCGTTTGCTGATGAGGCATTGTGGGCGACATTCCCTGGCAAAGAAGGCCCAGGGAAAGGGAAAAAAGTGGTACTTGTCAGTGGTGATGAAGAATATCGCTCCGAAGAAGTGCTGACCCAACTGGCTAAGATTCTGTCACAGCACCACGGCTTTGATTGCGTGGTTCTTTACGCGATTGATCCGAAGACGAACACGATTAACCCCAATGTGACGAACAATATTCCGGGACTTTCCCAATTGGAAAAAGCCGATCTAATGATTCTGTTCACCCGCTTCCGCAGATTGCCGGATGATCAGTTAAAGTACTTCGATGATTATCTGAAAACTGGAAAGCCGATCATTGGCTTGCGAACGGCCACACACGCCTTTAATACACCCAGTAAGGAATTTGCGAACTTTCACTGGCAATCGAAAGCAAAAGGCTGGGAAGGTGGTTTCGGTAAAGCAATTCTCGGAGAAACCTGGGTGGCGCACCATGGCAACCATGGGCGAGAAGCCACTAAAGGTGTTCTGGTGGCTGAGCAGAAAGACCACCCCATCCTGCGTGGGGTGAAAGGTGAGGAAATTTTTGGCCCCACCGATGTCTATCGTGTAAATCTGCCACTGCCAGGAGACAGCACCCCACTGGTGCTCGGGCAGGTATTAACCGGAATGAAAATTACCGATCCTGCGGTGGATGGACCGAAAAATTCACCCATGATGCCAATTGCCTGGACCAAATCCTATGAAGTGGTGCCTGGCAAGAAAGGGAAAGTCTTCACCACCACCATGGGTGCGTCGGAAGATTTACTGAGCGTTGGCTTGCGACGTTTGTTGGTGAACGCCACATTCTGGTCGTTGGGAATGGACGAAACAATTAAGCCAGACCTGAATGTATCAATCGTGGGTGAATTCAAAGCCACACCGTTTGGCAACAACAAGTTTGTCCCAAATGTGAAACCTGCCGACTTGATGATTAAATAGCAATATTGCAACATCATTTTATAGTAATTTTGCAATATCGCAGTTTCTGCTTCATTTTCATCTAACGATATTTTAATATTGCGATAATCTCTCCGAGCTTTCACCATGTTCAAACTTTTTGTGGCACTGCAAATTGGCTTATCGGCACTCACCATTCAAGCGGCAGACTTTTCTCCCCAGGCGTGGGAGTTGATCCAGGGGAGCAGTGCCAGCAAAAAGTTGATTCAGGAACAAACCAGCGACCGCTTTCGCAAGCTTAAAGAAGCAGCGAATCAGCGATCCACTGCTGAATGGAACGCACTGAAAGATCTGCCCACATGGGAGAAGTTTCGTGACGGTAAAATTGCGGCATTGAAGGCGAAGCTGGGCTATTTTCCAGAAAATCCGGTGCCACTTCGCATGGAAATAACAAAAACCATCGATCGTGGTTCCCACGTGGTGGAAAATTTGCTTTTTCAAACTCGGGAAAACTTCTGGGTCAGTGCGAATCTGTACCGCCCAAAAAAGTTACAGAAAAATTCGCCCGGGATACAAATTTGCCACAGTCACCATAATCCTAAAACGCAAAGCGAATTACAGGATATGGGTGTGCTGTGGGCCAGGGCAGGGTGCTGCGTACTGATTCCCGATCAACTGGGCCATGGAGAACGTCGAACGCATCCTTTCACCAGGCCGGAGGATTACCCACAGGAATTTCGGTCGTCACGACAGGATTATTACTTTCGGTATGACACGGGATACCGTCTGAGCCTGCTGGGTGATACCCTGATTGGCTGGATGGCTTGGGATATGATGCGAGGCACCGACCTGTTACTGACAAAATACGAATGTGACCCAAAACGTATTGCGTTGCTTGGTTCGGTGGCAGGTGGGGGCGACCCGGTTGCTGTTACCGCCGCACTCGACCCACGAATTACCTGCGTGGTGCCGTTCAATTTTGGCGGGCCACAACCAGAAACGCCCTATCCTCTGCCCAAAAATGCGGTGCAGACGTTCAATTTCATGGGGGGCGGTAGTTGGGAATCCACACGAAACATCGCTTTTTCTGCCAAAGATGGCTTTTTGCCGTGGGTTATCGTGGGGAGCGTTGCCCCACGTTATCTGGGTTATGCCCACGAATTTGCCTGGTCGGCAGAAAACGACCCGGTCTGGCACCGCTTTGGCAAAATCTGGCAGTGGTATGAACAACCAGACAACATCTCAGCGGTTCATGGCAGTGGTTCGGTGCGTGGCTCCGCCCCGGAATCGACCCACTGCAACAACATTGGTGCGGTGCACCGCAAAATGCTGCTTCCCAAATTAAATGCCTGGTTCCAGATTAATGCAGTTGAAGTGCAGGATCGGCTTGAATCGAAAGATCTGCTCTGCTGGACAGAGGAGGCCCGCCAAAAATTAAAACCTGCCAGTTTTCTCGAAATACTCAAGCAAGAAAAAATTGCAAGATCTGAGAGTTTTTTAAGAAATGATCAGCTAGCACATTTTGTGTCAAACTTGGTGTTTCGTTCTCCCACACCGTTTGAGGTGGGTAGTGTGAAAACTTCAGAAACGCCAATTTCTGGTGGCAAGCTGATCAGACTTGAAGTGGATTTTCGCGACGTTACTACCACTCCTGTGGTCATTTTTCAGCCGAAGGGAGCCGCTAACGGCGTCGTGTACTGTCTTTGTGGCACCGGAAAAGAAGCATTTGTGACGAAAAACGCCCCACTGATCGAGGAATGCATCCGTAAACAACTCATTTTGGTAGTGCCCGATCTGCTGCACGCTGGGGAAAGCACCACCGGCACCAGTTTGGGCCGTTCCAGTACCCTCACCGGCCGCGGTGCCACCGAACTGATGTTTGGTGAAACGATCTTTGGCATGCGGATGAACCAGGCTGCCGCACTGCACCAGTGGTTGCGGACTAAAGAAGAGCTGGTCGGCAGCAAGTTGCCCTGGGCGATCTTTGGGGAGTCGACCCAACCAGCCAATGAATCTGCCAAAGCTGCGGTGGCTCCTTATGCAATCGCGAAAGAGCCCACCATCGGCAGTCCCGATGGTGCTGCAATGGCAATGTTGTTGGCAGACAAACTCACCAACGTTCGCGCGGTACTTGCTCGTGGGGGAGTTCTTGGTTTTGATGCCCCACTCAACACGAATTCGATCCAGTTACCATTCAGCATGGCTGTGCCTGGTGCAGGGCAATGGGATGTTCTGAATTATCGCCTGAATAACTGGCCTGAGAAGATTTCATTGCGAATGGAACGCCCGCTTGATGGTCATAATGTGGTGTTGACTGACAGCGAAATCAAAAAACTGCAGCAGCAAATTGCGGGTAAAAAAGTAAGCCGAACAGAAATCCGTGCCCAGGAATCGAATGAGAAAGCAGTTGCAGACTGGTTGGATCGACAATTTTCTGCAAAACCATAGATTAATGTTGCATTTGTGTGGGCAATCTATTCAAATAGCAGCAGGCAATCCCCGAAGCATCAGGGCTGTCCCAGATTGGCTCGTTTCGCCCACTCGATCTTAAGCGTAGACTAGTTTTATTCGACATTGCTGACCTGACGGAAGACACAGCAATAACTTTTTTCCGATTCAATGATTTGAACATGACGAAGAGATCATCTGCTTCGCGCACGCAACATCATTCGCGTACGCAAACCCACAACATACCTCAGGAAGTTGCATACTCACCGGAAGACTGCACACCGGTCAGTGGTGTCCTGGAACTGAACCCGAAGCGGTTTGGCTTTTTACGTAATGCGGATAAGCATTACAAGCCCAACAGCAACGATGCCTATGTCAGCCCGCAGACAATCCAACAGCACAAGTTACAGGAAGGTTTGTTTGTGGAAGGCCTGGCAGCTCCCGGCACCAACTCCAGTGGTCCACGTGTCGTCAGCATTGATCGTATTGAAGGAAAGCCTACGGCCGATTATTTTCTGCGTGATTGGGACGATTTAACTGCGATTGACCCCGGCGAACAGATTGTCCTGGAAACTCCGGGTGGGCCGTTAAGCACGCGAATGATTGATCTGTTTTGCCCGATCGGGAAAGGACAGCGTGGCCTGATTGTGGCTCCACCACGGACCGGGAAAACAGTGCTGCTATCCCAGATCGCCGAAGGAGTGCTGGCCAACCACCCGGAAATGTACCTGATGGTGCTGCTGGTAGATGAGCGACCCGAAGAAGTAACCGACATGAAGCGGAAAATTCGTGGGGAAGTGATTGCCAGTTCCAGCGATTTTGATGCTGGTAACCATGTCCGGATTGCCCAACTGGTGATGGAACGTGCAAAACGCCTGGCCCAGCAGGGGCAACAGGTGTTTGTATTGTTGGATAGCCTGACACGGTTGGCGCGAGCCTATAACAAAACTGCTGGCAACAGTGGCCGCACTATGAGCGGTGGTGTTGATTCGAAAGCACTGGAAATTCCGAAACGCCTTTTTGGTACTGCACGTTGTTTTGAGGAAGGGGGATCAATTACCGTGATTGGTACCTGCCTTGTTGAGACCGGCAGCAGGATGGACGATGTGATTTTTGAGGAATTCAAAGGCACTGGAAACATGGAATTGGTGCTGGATCGCAAACTGGCAGATCGTCGTATTTTCCCGGCTGTGAATCTCGCGGAATCTGGTACTCGAAAAGAAGAGCGGTTGCTGGATCCTGATATACTGAAGAGAGTTCATCTGTTAAGACGTCACTTGATTGATATGCCCCCTACTCAGGCGATGGAATCGCTGCTGAAGCAAATGGAAAAATCGCCCAGCAACAAGGCCTTTATGGAACGGATGATTGTGAAATCTCCCGGATGATCGATGCCCAACTTTTCGGAAAGGCATCATCGAACGTGCCCGCATTGTGCGGGAAACCCGTGATGGCCGGAAAATTCAAACCCGTATGTAAACACGTATAATTTATTAAAATGCCCCAAAAAATTGCTAGGATGGTCTTTGCAAGGAAATGAACAACTTTCAAACTTTCAAGAAATACTTAACAGACTTCATAACAAAATTCAATCCCATGTTCGGATAAGTCGGCATTCACCTTATCAAATAGAGAAATTGTCTCATTATCGGGTTTGTGTGCAGAGTCGAGTTTGAAAATCACATCAGAAATCCGATATTTTTTCCAGTCATCAGCGAATTTATTACTCAAGACATAATTTGTATAGGCTTTCACTTTTTCAAGAAACTGTCTACGCATATTATCGCCATCCCACTTGCGATGTTCGGTCATAATCAATACTAGTTTCTTTGCAGCTATATCTTCAGCAACAATGTCGATGTGATTCGGATTCGCCAAGCCTGTTTCTTTTAATGTAATCACATTCCAAAATATTCGTAACAAAGCAATGATCGCCCGCATCTTTTTTCCTCAAAAAAATTATTCTATGTAGTATATCAATACTTCCTGTCAACAGCAATCGTCTGGAAATTTAGTGTACTCGGGAATGCAAGTAAGGGTTTTAAGTGCGGGAGATTCAACAATTTGCAATACTTATTCCACTTATGACTAACTTGCAATGTACACACCTGTCTCGTGGATAAATTCCGTGAAAGCACACGCTTCAAAAGCCCACTCTCCACCTAGTCTGAGAGTGAGTTGCCGCATTTGGTCAAGAAAAGCATTCAGCCTAGATGTATGAATACGTGCTAACATACGATTATCAATTTTTTGGTTATCAATCCATGGCAGCCATATATCAGAGTGTAGGGAAAACACTACCGAGAAACAATCCTCATTATATGAATTATTATTGTAGTATTCTTTAATTAATGTCAAATGATCTAAAGATCGAATCAAGTGACCCCCAATAGAAAAGAATCTTGATGAATTATTTACTATATTGCCATACTTATTAGAAAGATCGTTTCTAACTCCCAATGGAAGCTCTCCTACATTTGACACTTTTTGTTCAGAAACTACTCCATTGTCTAAAAAGGCAATCTGTGTGGCTACTTTAGCTCCACTATTTAGGGATTGGTCAGCGTACGAAAGCAGGTCAATCTCTTGTTTAGTCTGATATCGAAATTGAATTTCCTTCGGAATAGAATGCAGGTGATTGATTGAAAGGTTGTATTCTGGAACAGCCTCTGGGATTGCCATGAGACAAGAACTTGCTATTGCCGAAGCAGCACACGACCATTCCACTAATAAATCAGGTGTGCTGAGCAACTGTGTAAGATCAGCGACCCAATCTACTAATTGAATCTGTTCAGTAACGAACCACTCGTTTTTCATAATTATCTAATTCAAGAAAAATATTCGAATCTTCTTGTTTCAAAACAAGGTTTATGTAACCAGCCTATCGATATCGAATTCAGAAAGGGCCAGCACATGTGCGTTGACGACGAAGTAAGTCTGATGAACCAATGTGAATTCGCTTCTATGGATTCCCACCTAGCGTGATTTACGAACTTTGCTGGATGAGTTCCCATTCGCGTCTTTGTGTGATAACATTTAAGAATTTTAAGAAATTCCCTTGCTGTTGCTAAGGGCTTTAAATCGAAACCCTACCTCGGCGAAAGTCCTCGGTTCATAACAGAAGTTTTAATCGCAATTTCAAGTGTTCTCTTCTGGATTCCCGCCTGCGCGGGAATGACGATGAAAACATCCACATGTAGCAGCAAATCGCTGAAATACCTCTACCAGCTTCGCTTCGATGGCCTGCAGATGCCTTGCCTAAATGAGAGAATAGAGGTGGTGCGGGACGACGAGTTGGGATTAACAAGTTGTCAAAGACCTGTTTTCAGCGTGTATTGTGGCGGAAATGGCTAATTGTGGGAAATGCCGATGAGGTAACTTTTAGAATAATGCTGATCAGGTTGATTGTGATTGATTTTCCATCGCCAGTTGATGGGCGAGGCGGGCGGTTTTGCAAAAACCGGAAGTATCGAGGCCAAGATCAGCCAATAACTCTCCACGTTCGGCATGTTCAATAAAGCGATCAGGAATCCCCAATCGCTGTATGTGGTGGGTGCTGATTCGGGCGTCGTTGGCTGCTTCCAGTACAGCACTGCCAAAGCCACCTTCGGTGGTGCCTTCCTCCACCGTGATCACGAATGGCAACTTCTGGATCAGTGGCAGAATCGTTTGCCGATCCAGCGGTTTGACAAACCGTGCGTTGACAACGGTAAGTTCCAACCCTTCCTCTCGCAGTGCTTCGACGGCACGCATGACAGACGGCAGGAAGGCACCATAAACAAGGAAAAGCCCATCATCTCCCTCGCTAATGACTTCCGCTTTGCCAAGTTCAATCGGTGATACTGTCCGGTCGATCTGTTCCAGATTTGCTTTCGGGTAACGCATCGAGATTGGCTTGCCAGCATCGAGACAGAATTGCAGCATCGGCTCGACATCCAGACTATCCCCAGGTGCCATGCACACCATGTTGGGGAATACCCGCATGTAGGGAATATCAAAACACCCATGGTGCGTGGGGCCATCAGGGCCGGCCAGGCCAGCGCGGTCCAATGTAAAGATAACCGGAAGGTTCTGGAGTGCCACTTCCTGGAAAATCTGGTCGAAAGAACGCTGCAGGAAGGTGGAATAGATGTCCACAATTGGGATAATACCGGTTTTTGCCATCCCTGCGGCAAATGCTACGGCGTGGGATTCGCAGATTCCCACATCAAAGAACCTGGTGGGGAACTTTTCACGCACTTGCTCCAGTTTGTTCCCCTGGCACATCGCAGCGGTTAAAATGACAACTTTCTCATTTTGCTCCATCACTTTTTCAATGGAACTGCTGACGAGGTCGGTATAAGCCTTGCTGCTGCCTTTTTTGGTCACAATATTGGTGCGTTCCGGTCCCACATCCGTGAAGATGGGTGGGCTGTGGAACGTCACCGGGTCTTCGCTGGCCTGGGGCACGCCATGACCTTTTTCGGTGAACAGGTGCAGCAGGATCGGCCCTTTCTGACCTTTGAGGTCACGCAGAATCCGGGTCAGGGTGGGTAAATCATGACCATCAACCGGCCCAAAGTAGCGGAAACCCATTTCCTCGAAGAGCATTCCTTCTTTCAGTACGGCCTTCAGGCCATCCCGCAACTGTTCCAGTGCGGAGTGGGCCATATCTCCCAGAAGGGGAATTTTTGAGAGCAGGTAGTTGATGCTCTTTTTCGACCCCTGGTACAGCGACGTCATTCGGCATTGATCCAAATACTGTGCCAGCCCACCGGTGCGTGGGCATATAGACATTCTGTTATCATTTAGAATGACGAGCAGATTCTGGTCCATGCCAGAAATGTTATTGAATGCTTCGAAAACGATACCGGAAACCAGGGCACCGTCACCTATGACAGCGATGGAGTGGCGGTCAGTATGGCCCAGCAGGTCGTCGCCAGCTTTCAAGCCGGATGCCGTAGATACACTGCAGCCTGCGTGGCCAGTCATAAAGAGATCGTATTCGCTTTCCTGTGGGTTGGGAAAGCCCATCAACCCACCTTTTGTGCGAATGGTATCGAATCGGTTGTATCGCCCAGTGATCAGTTTTTGTGGGTAAATCTGGTGGCCGGTATCCCAGATCAGCCGATCGGTGCGGAAATCAAACACCTGGTGCAGTGCCAGAGTTAATTCCACGACACCCAGGTTACTGGCAAAGTGGGCGGGACGCAATTTAAGAACACGCACCAATTCGTCGCGGATTTCCTGGCTTAATTGATGCATCTGTGCATCGTTTAATTGCCGTAAGTCCATTGGGGATTGGATGTTCGGTAAAATCGGTGTCATCATGATTCCTCTTTTGCTGTCAATTAACGATCCCGTTCCATGATCATTCGAACCAAGGCAGCAAGTGGCTGACTGCCCACACCCATCTGGTTGATCAATTCCAATGACTGTTGATACAAAGTATATGCTCGTTCACGACTTGCATCGATACCTAAAACCGTGGGAAAGGTTAATTTTCCACGATCGGCATCTTTGCCAGTTTTCTTCCCCACCACATCCACGTGAGCTTCCACATCCAGCAGGTCATCTGCAATCTGGAATGCCAGTCCAAATGATTGTGAGAAATTTTTCACAAGGTCATCGTACTTCGCAGGTGGGACTGGTTGAGCAAACTCTTTTGCCACTTCCAGACCCATCTGGCAGCAAACGGAGAACAACGCACCCGTCTTCAAGCGGTGAATTAATTCCAGTTCTGCCACGCTGCCAGGTCGTGGGTAATTTTCATACCGGCCTTCCGCAATCAGATCGAGCATTTGCCCGCCAACCATTCCGGAGGCACCCGCACCACGACTGAGCAATAATACATTAACTGCAGCCAACCGTGGGGGATAACAATGGCTTAACCACTCAAAAGCAGCAGTCAACAGGGCATCACCAGCCAGAATGGCTGCCGCTTCACCATATTTTACATGACAAGTGGGCAATCCGCGACGAAGATCGTCATTATCCATCGCGGGCAGGTCGTCGTGGATTAACGAGTAGGTGTGTACCATCTCGACTGCGATTGCTGCAGGTAAGGCAGCTTCAATGGTGGCTCCACATGCCTGTGCCGTAAAACATACCAATAGTGGGCGTAAACGCTTGCCAGGTGCGAATAAGGAGTAATTTACTGCATCGCGTAAAATTTCCGGCGATGCCCCAAAAACCACCTCGCTGGCACTTTTCAATGACTGATCAACACATGTCTTGGTGTGTTCGATCAATTCTTTCCAGTTATTACCACGATTCACTGTAACAACCACCCCACGTGCAATAATCTTTCATTACTAGTCAGCAAAAAACAGCAAAGATCCTCAACGCGGGGAAAAAAGTCGAAAATCAATCCAAAATTATCGTTAAAACATATTATTGCTATATTGCAATATTGTATTTTTGGCTAATATAGCACCGAGCGAAGTTGATCGCGGTATTGATCGGCCAGATCACTCCGCACCCCGACGATTTCAAAAATCTTCACCATCAGTTCCCGAACAGGCCCGCGTCCCAATTCCCGATCTTCCTGGGCAGCTTTCAATAACTCTGCCAGAGCTTCCGGATATTTTTCGTGGGATGCAAGAAAGCTGCCCAATTCAAAGAGAGCCTGTGGGTCGTTAGGATTGGCTGCCAGCTTGCTGCGAATCTGCTGTTCATCGCCCGATTCTGCTGCATTACTGCGCATTTCAAGAATTCGGCGTAATCGCTCTACTTCGGTACCAAGTTCCCCCACAGGTGGGATGCTGTGGAGCAATTCTTCCAGATCAGTAGTATCGTTGGCATTGATTTTCAAACGTGCAATGCCCACCTTGGCAGCGTCTGCGAAATCAGGATTTTCCAGAAGAGCCTGGTAGATTTCCATCGCGTCTGCAGGAGCGGTTTCTTCCAGTTCTTTCGCTTGCTCCAGTGGGCTGGGGGTAATTTCTGCGTTAGCCGCACGGTCGATGAACTCGATCAGTTCATTTTCAGGCAGTAAACCCACAAAGCCATCTTTGGGCTGCCCATCAGAAAATGCCAACACCGCAGGAATACTTTCAATTCGAAAATATTGTGCCAGTCGTGGTGCTTCATCAACATTGATTTTTGCCAGAACAAACGCCCCGGCCTTTTCCATGGCAAGGCGTTCCAAAACAGGCCCAATCTGCCGACAAGGACCGCACCACTCGGCCCAGAAATCAACCACCACTGGTGTGGTCTGGGATCGAACCAGGACTTCCTGTTCGAAATCCTGTTCGCCAACATTGATTACCCACTGAGTCGTTGCTGCATCTTTCATAAGGAAGAAACCGTTGGATCGCTTCCAGTAGTTTTATGATGCGGGTGGAATACAGAAAGTGGAAACAGAGAATTGGGCGATAATTTCAATTGGAAAGTGACAGATTAACGCTGATTTCGTTTCGGAGTCAACGTATCTTCGGGTGGGGGTAAAGATCTACCTTTTTTCGGTGCTGTAGCAAGCAACCATTCGAACACGCTGCGGGCACCAGCATCGTTACCTGTCGCAGTCATTGCCTGGGCATACTGCAACCAGATCTCGCGATTGGTTTTATCGATGGCCAGTGCAGCACCAAACGCCTGACTGCTGCGGGTGCTGTCACCCAGGAATGCAAGCACCAGACCTAGCCGGCCCATGCTTTCTCCCAGGGTTTTCATTTCCGCCAATTGCTTCTGCTGCAATGCCTTTTCTTCCTGATTCCAAACTTCGGTATCCAGCTTACGGCTCATTAACACTTTCATTTCTTCCTGCTGTGCAGACTTCAAGACTGCTTCCACGGAAGGCAATGCTTCAAATGCCCGGAAGATCCCATCTCGTTGTGCTGTGGAAAAGATCGGGCCGAGCTCGGCTCGAGGTCGTTCCCGCAGGCTGCTGCCAGCAAAACCAGAAGCAGCATCCACAAACCCACGCCAGATTTCCTGATTGGTTAACGGATCTTTGGTGGTCTCAGCTTTTCGTTGAATCAGGCCGGTGTATTCCTTCAACGCACCATCGTAATCGTAAGACCACAGATAGCTCTGTGCGATGCGTAATGCAATCACATCATCTTGTGGGAAGTCGCGGGCAAGATCCCGGAGGATATCGCGTGCTTTCGGATACTTCCCGTTCCACAGGAGAACAGAAGCATACTGCAAACGATATTTCTTCTCGGATTTTTCAGTGACCACAGCTCCCAACAATTCTTCAGCTCGATTCAGTTGAGCTTCTGCCGTTAACAGGTCACTCAGATCCAGAATCTCTTTAATGTCCAGAGTACGGAAGACATACTCCGGGCTAAGCATTTCAATCGCCTGTTGACGACGATTTGCTGCTGCCAGCACCCCAGCAAGTTCTTTGCGAACTGCAGGCTGATCTGGATTTGCAAGCACCGCACGGTCAAGGAGATCGTTTGCCCGTTTCATATCACTCAACCGTAACATTACCCATGCCAGGCGGGACAACCGGCGGGGGTCTTTAATGACAGGTGAGTACAAATCATGAACTTTCAGCAGTAATTCACGTTGTTCCAGCACCAATGGCAGTGGGGCACTGGAAGCGGAATCGACAATTCCAATCCAAAGGTTAGTGTTGTTGCTGTCTTCGTTCAACAATTCTGCATACTTCGCGAGAGCAACCGGGTAGTTCTGCCAGAAGCGGTGTAGTTCAGCAATATCCACCCGCATATCCATATCGGGGGCACGTTCTTTTACTAATTGCTCATACACAGCCAGAGCTTCTTCATAATCACCCTTCCATGTCAGCACCTGAGCCAGCAACCGACGTGCTTTGCGGGACTGATCGGTGTTTGGCATCTGCTCTTCCACGAACAGGCGGGCCTGTTTGCGGGCAGCATCAAAGTTCTCTGCCTGTACAGCAATCAAAGCATAATTGAAGCGATCTTCCCCTTCCAGCTCCAGGCCTTCATACATCACATCTGCTTGCTTGTACAAGCCGATTTTTTCATTCGCCATTGAAGTTGCAAGCACTTTTCTGGCCACAGGATCCTGTGGATTCAGGTCAAATGCTTTCAAAGCCAATTGCTTTGCCTTCGTGGGGTCGTTCATCTTCACTGCCTGTACTTCAGCCAGGTGGGCGTGCAGGGCAATGTCTTTGTTCTGAATCGTCATCGCAGAATCGGTAAGTTTCTGTAATGCTGTCTGAATATCCGGACTGAGCGGATCTTTCGAAGATGCCGCTGCTTTTGCAAAACCACGCTGAATCACGATATCCGTGGGGTACTTGGTGTTGAGTGAAGCGAACATTTTCGTTGCGGTATCGTACTCTTTCTTCCACGAGGTCACTTCAGCACGAAGTACTTCTGCTTCTTTGAAGTCTGGATATCGAATCAACATACTGTCCAGTGCTTTGATCGATTCATCATGTTTGCCTGACCAGCCCAGGATACTTGATTGCTGGAACTCCAGTTGCTTCTTCTGCTCTGGTTTCAAGTCAGGCTGTGCAATCAGTGTGCTCAACAGACTATTTGCCTTCGTCCAGTCTTTGGCACCCGTATAAACTTTCACCAATTCCATGCGGTCTTCCAGTTTCTGATTTGGAATCAGTTCATATGCCATGGCACCACCGACGTAATCTTCCAGTGCGGTCAATGTGCCAGCCAACTCCCGCAGGGTTTGTGGGTCGGATGGTTTCAGTTCAAATGCCTTCCGTGCCAGTAACTTGGCTTCTTTCATCGCTTCCGGATCTTTCGACCGCAGCAATACCCAGGACATCCGAGACCATTTCAACGCATCCTGATCGGGATTACGCGAAATGCGATCTGTGCTGATCTGCAGGCGGGCAATATTGATTGCCGTCTTCAGCTGTTCTGCAGTCAATTCACTTGCACCGCTTGCAGCATCAATAAAACCCTGCTCAACACTGGCCCGTGTGGCACGGCTGATGTCTGCATTCGGGTCACTATCGACTACTGCAACTGTGAAGCGATTAGATTCCAGAATAGCCTGGTAGCGTTTCAGAGCTTCGTTGTAGTCAGCGGGATGCTTGGTGCGATCGGCTGCCCACAGGTAAAGATCTGCCAGACGTGCGGGATACTCAATATTCGTTGGGTTCCGCTTGATCATCGTCTCGTAGTACAATTTTGCCTGATCAAATGATGTCTGCTGGAGGTCGGCAGGTGCATTAAGTGCCTGCAGGCTCATCGTTTTACCCAACAGGCTATCCACTTCATCCAGATCTTTCTGTTGCACAACTTCGTTGGTGCCCACGGTAGAACCCAGTGGGATTCGCTGCAGGCGACGAAGTTCTTCTTCGGCACGGCGATAGTCGCCATTTTTCAGGTGGAGACTTGCAGTAACCATCCCAGCTTTGAACTGGTTGGAACCTGCAAGCAACTGTGCTGCACTGGTCAGGTTGTTGGAGGCCAGATAAACATTCACCAACTGGTCACGAACTTCTGTGTTATTCGGTGCGTTGTTTCGAGCTTGTTCCAGCACCGAGGCACTTTTCGCAAACTCACCTGCTCGCTGCAGCACCCAGCCATAGCGAACCATGTAGACGGGGTTGGTAAACGAATTATTACCCTGTGCCACAAAAATCTGATCGACTACGGCCTTCAATTCAGGCTTGGTCAGATCGACATCTTTATTGGCGGATGCATCAATGAAACCGTAAACAATCGGGTCGTTCACCCCATTTTTCTTAATCAATTCAAAGCTGTTTTCTTCAATGATGCTAGCGAAGCTGCGTGCGGCCTCGATATTATTCCCCATTCCCAAAGTCGCCTGGGCAAGACGTCGGCGTAAGTCAACCGGGGCTTTAGTAATGTCGTTGTTGTAATTCCGAGCAACCAGTCCAACAATCTCGCGGGCACTATCCCAGTTCTGTTGGGCCATGGCTATGTCAGATTTCATCAGTTGGCCTGCTTCCAGCAAGGCTTCCTGTTTTTTCATATCTGTCTGTGGGGCAGCTTGCACTGCATTGATGAAATCATCCACCACCTGACGTGCGGCACGAAACTCCACATTGGCACGCTCTTCCATGGCAGGATTTGGAGTGCGGCTGCTTGCAGCTTCGGCACGATATCGCAACCCTTCCGTGTTGTGAATATGCACCAATTGTCTGCGTGTTTCGATATTCAGTGGGTCCGCAGCACGCAGGATTTCTTTCGCTTCTTCGTATTTCCCGGCTTTGATCAGCACCCCTGCATATTCCTGACGCAGTGGAACCGCATCGGGTGTACCACGGTCTGGGAAATAATTTGGCTGACGCTCAAATACAGATTTGTAGCGTGTTAGTGCGGTATCCAGATCGCCCTTGTGTTCTGCAAGGCGGGCACCAGCCAGATCCAGGGTCAATTGTTCCGGATCTTTCAACGTGCCGTTTTCCGACTTGATCTTCAGCTTGCGATAAGTTTGTTCTGCTTCGACAAACTTATTGTTCTTGATCTGGGCATAGATCAATGTTTGTTGCAGACTGTTGTCCCATGGAGCCCGATTGGCGAGTAGTTCTGCTACCTTCAATTGGTCTTCTCGGGAGTCTGTCGCTTTTAATCCTTCCATTAACAGCACCAGGCGGTCGCTGCTGGGATTGCTGGCAGAAAGAGTCTTATCGCGAATGCGGAAGATTTCTTTCCGTTCTGCATCGGTCAGGACGGATGTTTTACTCTTATCCACCAGTTTTCGAAGCACAAAGTCATCGGAGTGGTAGAACTTGAACGCACCCAGTTCCAGCAACAGCAACGGTGCCGCAATCAACATCGCAAAGATGGTTGGTTTTGCCATCCGGCTGAAGGTAGATTTGCGATCGGGTTGCAGGGTGGATTTGATGCTGCGGGCTTCCCACACATTCGCCAGGCTGTTCACAGTGGTGCGGCCCTGGCCATCAAATTCTTCAAATTGCAATACGGTGCGGTAGTATGTCTTACCTGCCAGTTGTTGCTCATCTGCTCGCAGAACACGTGCTGTACCGCGAATATTCCCCATTGGTGAGGTAATTAAATATCCCACCAGGGCGTTTTCTGGCACTTTGGTGCTTAACAGCACGGCAGTTGCAGTGCGGCTCAGATCGTCCGTCGTACCAAATTCTGCGGTATCTTCCGTATTGCCACTATTGATGATAATAGGCATCCGATACGCATTACGTGTTTCAGCACGTCGTTGCGACAAACCACGATCCTGGAATTGAGACAGCCGATTCAGGAAGCCTGTGCCAGCACGCTTCTTATCGTATTCTGCGTACATCCGCGGCACACCATAGTGCAGACAGATACGATTGATCGCATCCACTTGTGGTGGGGTCACATTGTTAAATTGAATCCCGTAACGATATCCTTCAGCCTGAGAATCTTTTGCGAGCGTTTCAAATGATCGTACAGTTCCACGTACCTTCACCATTTCGGAGGCGGCACGCAGGGTAAATCGGTAAGTCTCACCCAATTGCAGACGTTCGTATGCAATCAGTGCCATGCCAGTATCATTCAAATCCAGTGTCACACCGAAGCGTGGTGTGGCATCACTTTCTGAAGTAACATATTCCACGTTGGCGCTGACCTGGTGACGTGTTGCGTAACGCAGGTCGGCAGGCCAGAACGCTTTCTGCGTTACTTTGTATGCCAGCCAGAAGTGGATCAGCACCCAGATGGTGGGTACCACCGGGCGGAAGTAATCGTCCGAAATACCAAAGCCTAACTTGGGCAGGAAGGTGAGATATTTGCCTAAGAATGGCAGTGTAGCGGGATCAAACATCAGTTTGCCCCAGCCCCAGACCAACGCGAAGACGCTAATCAGCATTAACCAGGTGTGGGGACGAATGTACGGCCAAACCGATTTTTCCTGACGTTGCTTCAGTGCCGCAGTACCCTTCGGTGTCACATTGAAAATACGGGAACCATAGCCAAACAACGCACGGAAGGTAGATTTGATCTGGGTCCAGAAGTTCACCATGGAGAACAGTTCTGAATTGATGATCGAACCATAGCCGTTGGACACCAGCTTCATTGTTGCCAGAGAGACGATCAGGTAGACCAGCGTGGTAATGATCAGGTCCCACGAAAACTCGCGGACAGGTGGGACGCCAGTAAATAACATCGCAATCGGTGTTGCGTAAATTACCAGTTTAAATATCCCACTGGACCAATGCAGCATCGAGCCAAGATAGCTCAGGCGTTGTGGGAGGGATAAGCCACTGATGAACAGCGGGTTGTCATATTTCAAAATTGACAGGTTCCCTGTGCCCCAACGCAGTCGTTGGGCGTGGAACGTGGTGATATCGGGTGCGGCCTGACCTGCCACCAGACGTTCGGTGATTGCAATACCTTTCCAGCCTTTTGCAGTCAGCCGTAAACTGGTGTGCAAGTCTTCCGTGATGGTTTCCGTTGCAATGAAACCAACTTCCTGCAGTGCTGAGCGTCGGAAAATGGCAGCAGAACCAGCAAAAATGGGACAGCCCCAGTGGTTACGGCCGGGTTGAATCACGTAATAGAACAAATGGCCTTCTTCCCAGTACTTTCGCGATTGATGATCGAGACGAGCCTGGAAAGAATCGAAGTTGTAAAAGGCGTGGGGGGATTGCACGAATGCTACCCGTTCATCCGCAAAGTACCCGATGGTACGGGTAATGAAATGAGGTTCCGGCACATGGTCAGCATCCAGAATGATGGTGAACTCGCCATCCGTTCGCTCAAATGCGTAGTTCAAATTACCAGCTTTGAAGTGGCGATTGTCTGGGCGAGCGATGTAATGAATGTTCAAATCGCGTGCCAGTGCTTCCACTTCCGACCTTCGGCCATCGTCCAGCACGTAGGTTTTGTGCGGGTAATCCATCCTCGCACATGCCTCCAGTGTGGCCCGAAGCAGGGTAATGTCCTCGTTGTAGGTGGGGACAAATACATCGACAGTTCTGCCTTCCAGCACGGGCTGCTGATCCGGCTCATCGACATCCCATGCCTGCAGAAAGAACAGGAACAGGTTGAAAATGCCGAAGCACTCCGCAACATACAACGCCACAGACGCAATGACGGCGTAGGTACTCGTCAGGTTAAACGTGTAAATTGCACGATACGACAAGTAAAAGACGCACACCGCTACTGCGATGATGATCAAGAACTTGCGGAAAAACGGTGAAGGTCTCATTGGGGTCAATCACACTCTGTAGTAAGGTACCAACATTAAAAATATCAGATCAACAACATTAAACAGCAAGAATGTGCTGCGAGTTCAACTCAATACTATTCCCACAGTCAAGCAAACCGAAAAATTCAGTTCGACTCATAATTTCATTCGTTTCGGAGCAGAATTTGGTGCCAGGCGCTGCCAACATTCTGTTTGTATCCAGTGGTATTAACTGATGTCCTCAAGCAGTATTTGGTCCAGTTTGCCAAATCTGCGTGGTCTACGTAATCCGCACAGAATACCACACACCGCAATTTTAACTGGTAAAATCGACACAGCAATGCAATTTGGTTGATTAGTATGTACAAAACATGACCGCTTGAACTCATACTACCAGTACAATCGTTTCGATCGGATTAGATTTTCCATTCTATGCTGGTTTCATCTCTACGTCAGTCACTTTGGTGAGATCAGTTTTCACCCACAAAACGGGGAAATCTGCACACAATAAAGAAGACGACGCAAAATCGAAATGGATTGAAATTTTTGTACAGAATTACAGTAAATGATTTGGCCGAGAGTTTATTGCTTAGTTGGAATATTGCAATGTTTGTGAAGTGTGATTTCGCAATAACACATTATTGCATTGCAGCAATATGAGAAGTGCTTGGGCAGGGTGCGTTACTTATCTTTCAGGGCGGGTGATCGATGCTTTGCGAATCGCACGGATTTTCCGTACCGCCGCACGACGACGAAGTTCACATGGTTTCTCATAATACTCGTGCTTTCGAAGTTCTTTTTTCAGGCCACTGCGTTCAATTAACTTTTTGAACCGGCGTAAGGCTGCCTGGATTGGTTCTCGGTCATGCACTCGCATCTTGATCGACATAAAACTCCTTCATCGCAACTTTTCAGCTTCGCAAACTTCAAATATACCGTAAACAGTATTTCTAACAAGAAATAACGAAGCAGCAACGGTGAGTAGTGGGAAAAAAGTCCGAAAATCTGCAATTTTGCTTTTTTTCCGTCTTTTTTTTGAAAAATTTCTTTCCCGCCAGTATATCAGGACGTTTCCACCGAAATACTGTATTAGAAACTGCGGATCATTCTACGCACTGTTTTCGAATTGCATGAACCTGTCTCATCATCCACGAAACGTTGCCGTGCTGGGTTCAACCGGTTCGATTGGCCAAAACACGCTCGACGTTGTGCGGTTTCTGCCTGAACAATTTCGTGTGGCAGGGCTTGCGGCTAATCAGTCGTGGGAAAAATTAGCTGTTCAGGCAAGTGAATTTTCTCCCAATTGGGTATTTCTGGCAGATTCTACCCACCACCAACAGTTAAAGCAGGCACTCCCCAGTGGGATAAAGCTGTTGCTTTCAGAGACGGAACTCCTTGCAGAATTAGCACTTACGACGGTTGATACCGTGGTATCCGCGATGGTGGGTGCTGCTGGCCTGCGCAGCACGCTTGCTGCGGCGGAGGCTGGGAAACGGGTGTGCCTTGCAAACAAAGAAAGTCTGGTGGTGGCGGGCCACTTGGTAATGGGTGCTGCACAGCGTCATGATGCAGAAATCTTGCCGGTGGATAGCGAACACAGTGCGATATTTCAGGCGTTGCACCAACAGCGAGGTCTGAAACGGATCATTATTACCGGCAGTGGGGGGCCGTTTCGGGGTCACAGTTCAGAGCAACTAGCGAAAGTTACCGTTGCAGAAGCGTTGAACCACCCCACCTGGAAGATGGGCAGGAAGATAACCATCGATTCCGCCACCCTGATGAACAAAGCCCTGGAAATTATTGAAGCGCACTGGTTGTTTGACCTGCAGGCAGACCAGATTGAACTGGTGATTCATCCTGAGTCGATTGTTCACTCCTTTGTCGAATTTCTGGATGGTTCGGTGTTGGCCCAACTCTCCCCACCAGATATGCGGCTGCCAATTCAGTACGCACTTTGCTATCCCAAACGGTGCGTCGGACCTGCCCGCACGATGAACTGGAAGGAAATGTTTCAGTTACGCTTTGAAAAACCAGACACAACGACCTTTCCAGCCATAGAATTGGGCTATGAGGTATGTCGAAAGAAAGGATCTTCTGGAACAGTTTTAAATGCTGCTAATGAAGTCGCTGTCGAGCGATTTCTCAGGCAGGAAATCAGTTACCTGGATATCGCATTGCTCTGTGGACATGTTCTGCATGCCCACGATTACATTCCTAACCCCACGCTCGAAGAGATTCTTGCTCTTGATCAGTGGGCCAGACTGGAGGCTACCCGGTGGATAAACCGGAAAATAACAATCTCTCAACCGTAAGTCAGCAGGCACCGCGTAAAAGCACCAATTACGGTTCGCTGGTGATGCTGATGATCGTCATATTCGGCATTTATTACCTGCAACTGAATGTTCTGGAACTGGGTCTGGCAGCACTGGGGCTGGGGCTGGTGATCTTTATCCACGAATTGGGCCATTTTCTGGCTGCCAAATGGTGCGATGTTCACGTAGAAACCTTCAGCATTGGATTTGGGCAGGCGCTGCCGTTCTGCCAGTTCAAATATGGCGAAACCACCTACAAAATCGGCTGGATCCCATTGGGCGGTTTCGTCAAAATGGTGGGTGAAGGCGAAAACGGCGACTCTGAAGACGCTGAAGAAGATCCACGTTCATTTAAGAATAAGTCGGTCTACCAGCGAATGCTGATTATTTCTGCGGGCGTCATCATGAACGTGATCATGGGATGCACCTGCTTCCTGATTGCTTACAAACATGGTGTCGAAGAACCACCAGCCGTTGTTGGTTATGTCTCGGTTGGCTCACCCGCATGGGAAGCAGATATTCGGGCTGGTGATCGAATTCAGAAAATTGCCAGCATCGAGAAACCCTCGTTTGATGACATCAAACCCACCATCATGAGTTCTTCCAAAGGGGAAGCTATTCCTCTGATCGTTGATGGAGATGAGAAAACGCGGGAATTAACACTTGTTGCGACGCGTGCACCTGATGAGCTTTATCCCACCATTGGTATCGGGCCGGCCAATCAGTTGAAAATGCCTCGAAAATTACCGCCGATGCTGGAATTAATGAAATTGCCGCGTCCCGGACGATTAGCCGTTGATGAGAACGGAAATGGCTTTCAGGCGAATGACCAGATCGTGGCATGCTCTTATGATCCCACCGACCCAAAGAAAGTCAGCGATATCCCCACTTACGTTGACCCGGATGGTGTCACGAAGAGGGTATATGAGGAATTTGCCCGACGCCAGAAGCTGATGCTCGGCAAACCGATGATTGTTGTCGTGGAAAGGGAAGGAAAACGCTTTCATTTTGAAGTTGCTGTACCTTATGCACGTGAAATACCTGGTGTGCGTTTTCAAATGGGGCGACTGGCAGCACTTCGTGCCAATGGGCCCGCTGCCACCGCCAAGGCTGATGATGGTAGCGACAGTCGGATGAAAACTGCCAATGTCGAGGACCACACTGGTGGGGATCGGCTCGTAGCTATTCAGGTTACCACCAACGAAGGTGGGATCAAACGCTTTGTTGAAGAAAAGAGCAAAGACCAAAAGGTGGGGATTGAAGAAGTACTTTATGATCCATTCCAATTGTCGTTTGAATTAGAAAAGTGGGCAGCTACCAGCACGAATCTGGAAGTTAAAATTGAAGTACTGCGCAGCCCAACGGGCGATGAAAAAACTGGCAAATTAATGACCTTTACCACCAAATGGGACAAAGTTCTGGAATCGAATGGTGAATCGATCGGTGGTCGGAATGCACCCATGGCCATTTCTGGTTTGGGGCTGGCTTACTACATCGATTTGACTGTAGACACAATCGATCCAGAATCACTTGCAGCAAAAAATGGTCTGCGGGAAGGGGACATCATTACCGAAGTTCGTTTTTCCGAACTGGTGAAGAAAGACCAGTTCAAAATGGGTTCCTGGGATACGCTCAATCTGCATTCCGGCGCTGCGCTATTCGGTTTGATGCAGAACCGACCAAGCGATGCAATGGAATTGAAGGTAAAACGGACCGATGGAAGTGGTGAAAACATTATTACCCTGCCCCTGGAATGTAAAGAAAACAAATCCTGGCCACTGGAAGACCGTGGGCTGATGTTGGCGTACGATACGCAAATCAAAAAAGCGGATACTTATCTGGATGCGTTGAAGTTGGGTGGGAAACGCACTATCCGAACTCTGAAAAATATCTACCAGACGCTTTACGCCACAGTATTCCGCCAGATTTCGCTGAAAAGTATCAGTGGGCCACTGTCGATTGCGAATATCTCCTACAAGATTGCTGGATACGACCGTTGGCAGTTTCTGGTGTTTCTGGGGCTGGTCAGCATCAATCTGGCAGTCGTCAACTTCCTGCCAATTCCTGTGATGGACGGTGGGCACATGGTGTTTCTCATTTATGAGAAAATCCGTGGCAAACCAGCCCCGGATCGTGTTATGGATTGGGCATTGATCATCGGGTTGGTGCTCATTTTGATGCTGTTTGCGTTCGCTATGTATAACGACATCCGACGATTGTTCTTCTAGCAGTACTAAGTGCTTACAAATTAAGTACTTACGACTATCTTTTCAGGTGGAGTCAATGCATTTTTTTATCAGTGCTGGTGAACCAAGCGGAGAAATGCACGCCACCAACCTGATCCGTGCACTGAAAACCTGTCAGCCAGATGTGCAGATTTCCGGCTTCGGTGGTGATGCGATGGCCGCCGAAGGCTGCCAATTGCTTTACCCACTGAGCAACCATTCCGTAATGGGGATCAGTGCGGTCCTGAAACAACTCCGCACATTCAAACGGCTACTTGATCAAGCGGAGGATTTTTTTCGCACCCAACGCCCAAATGCCCTGATCATGATTGACTATCCTGGTTTCCATTGGAAACTGGCCGAACGTGCTCGAAAGCATGGCATACCCGTTTACTTTTTTGTCCCACCACAGATCTGGGCGTGGGCATCGTGGCGGGTCAAAAAAATGAAACGACTGTGCGACCATGTGTTTTCCTGTTTGCCATTTGAACATGAATGGCTGGAGAAACATGGTGTGCCCACCACGTACATTGGCCATCCATATTTCGATGAATTGAAAAGACGACAACTCGACCAGCATTGGATTGAGGGTGCACAGAAAGGTGGGCCGGTGATCGGCCTGTTACCAGGCTCCAGAAATCAGGAAGTTCTGCGCAATTTGAAAGATATGTTGGGTGCTGCAAAGTTAATACTTTCTGTACTGCCACAAACTCGCTTTCTAGTGGCGTCTTACAATTCCCTTCAGGCGGATATGGCAACCAGGATCCTTGGTAATTCCGCACTGCCCGTAACCGTATATGTGGGTAAAACGCCAGAAATCATCGCGGCTTCTCAAGCATGCCTGGCAGTTTCTGGTTCCGTCAGCCTTGAATTGATGTATTATCGTACGCCGGCAGTCATCACTTACCGAATCAAGCGACTTGCAAAAAAAATAAAGCCGTTGATTATGAATGTGCGGTTCATTACTCTGGTGAATCTGCTGGCAGACAAGCAAATTTTTCCCGAAGTGATCAGTGAACGCGATTGCTCTAAACTCTTAGCAAATAAGATGTTAGATTGGTTGGAAAATCCCACTCAACTTCAGGCGGTGCGGGCGGAATTGACAACACTGGCCGAAGCAATCGCCCAGCCGGGTGCCTGTGCCAAACTTGCGAACTGGCTGACAGCATCCCATTCGCCCCTCAAACAGCAGTAAAACCCGTCCTTTAATTTGGAAACTGTTTTTCGGGGCCGCTTTGCGACAGGTTGATAAAATTTCCCGATGCTACCAAGAGAAAATTTGATGCTGGACAAAGCAAGCGCGATCGCGCGTGGGAGGCTGATTGCTTACCTGGTCGGTGCGTATGCACAGGCATCGTTTATCACGTTGCTGATAATTGGCAGTTATGGCCAACTGATTGGTCAGTGGAATTTTAACAGCATTTTCAGCTATCAGCCGAAGCAGATTGCGTTGGTTCTTGGGTTTTTCTTTTTCCCGATGTTGCTTGCGGCACCCGCCTTGGGATTGTTGCACCGCTTTTCACAATTGAAGTCGTTTGCAATCACCATTCAGGCGTTGATCTGCATCATCGTGCTGTTATTTTTCTTCAACGAAAATGCCCCCTGGCTCAGTTTTATTGGCTTGATTGGAATTCTTCTTGCAACAAACCTGGTCATTGGGAACATTTCACTGAACTCCACATTGCAGCAAAGTGGGTGGTCAAAACCTGTCTTGCTGGGGGCTATTCTGGCTGCTATGTTTGCGGGCAGCACCCTTGCACTACTGGTGGGCAGTCGGTTGCAACTTGGAATTTCTGAGAGTGTGTTCATTTTCTCATTGATCAGCTTGGTTACTACTTGCTTGTGGGCAAATCCCCCACAGAACGCCGATCGCACTTTTGGTGTGCAGCGTCGTCTGTTTCAGGCTGGAGCACAGATCTGGTTTTCCCGCTTTGGGAGAGCGTGCTGGTTTGGGATTGTCTGGTGGGCATTCACACTAAGTGCTTTGCTGGCAGGAGTGTTACGGAGTAACTTTTTCACCGATGCAACAAACCCGACTTTCCCAAAAACAATGCTCTGGTTTGGTCTTTCAGTTGCGGGAGGTGCTCTTTTCAGTTGGTTTCAGCGGCACTCGTATCGCGTTGCTGCTGGCCTTGTTTATGGTCCTGTACTTATCCTGATCGGTACCACGGTGGGTTATTTTAGCCACCACTGGACATGGAATCTGATTCTGGTGGGTATTGGCATCGGGATGGCAACAACACCGATTGTTCACCTTTACAACCTGTGGACCAATCACATTTCGCCGATTTTCACTACCACATGGGCAATTGTTGGCTGGGTACTGGGACTCGCCTTTACGGTCATCCTGGCGTATCTGTTGCCACAAAATTCGCCACAACTTCAGAAATATTGGGTACTTGCAACGATTGTCAGTTCTTTTGGCATACTGATCCTGTTTATTCTCAACTTTACTTTGCCCGCCTTCGAGGCGTTACTGGAACTGCTTCTTTGGCCTGTTTACCGGTTCCGTACCAGTGGGCAAGCAATTTTACCCACACGTGGGCCGTGCATCATTATCGCCAACCACGCCGCCTACATGGATCCGGTACTGTTAGGCAAAATTGTCCCCAGCCCAATGACACCACTGATGACGAGTGCTTTTTATGATAAAAAACTCATTTATCCTCTGATGAAACTGGTGGGCACTATTCGGGTGGCTGATGCTGGTTTTCGAAAAGAGGCACCTGAGTTGCAGGAGGCCGTTGCCGCACTGGACCGTGGAGAGTGCGTCGTTATCTTTCCTGAAGCATATTTGCGACGCAAGGAAAGCCAGGTGCTTCGCCGCTTTGGACGCGGAATATGGCATATTCTTCAGGACCGACCCACCATTCCTGTGTATTGTGTCTGGATCGAAGGGAATTGGGGCAGTTTTACTTCGTACTTCAAAGGGCCACCTGGAAAAAACAAGTCGATTGACTTCTGGCGTGCAATTTCGTTTGGCGTCCATGGTCCGGTAGAGTTAACTGAAGAAATTTTGCAGGATCAGATGAAAACCCGTCAATTTCTAATGCAGGAATTGCTTGTTGCACGCGCGGAACTGGGGCTACCACCACTGGAGCCAGGTCAAATTGGCATGGGGGAATCCAATGATTAAAGTGTCGATTTCCAGCCCGCAGGAAAAAATGGAATTGCCCTTCCAGCAATTACGCACCGCAGTGACGACGGTGCTGGAAGGTGAAAAAGTAGGGAATGCTAAAATTGTGCTCGCTTTTGTTGAAGATCAGACAATTGCACGTCTGAATATGCAATTTTTGCAGCACGAAGGCCCCACAGATGTGCTCACTTTTCCATACTCAGGCAAAAAGTCGAAATTGCTGGAAGGTGAAATTGTGATTGGTGTGGAAGTGGCAATGCGGGAGGCAGCAGAACGTGGTCACGCAGTTGAAAATGAACTGATCTTGTACAGCATCCACGGTGCCCTTCATCTTTGTGGTTACGATGATCATGATGATGAAGAGCAGATTCTAATGCGACAAAAAGAACGGGAATATCTGAAAAAACTCTCATTGCCAGACATCACGAGTACAGAAGAATGATTAAACAAATCCACCCCACACAGGCGGCAGAGCTGCTTGCTCAAACCGAAGATGTCTTACTTGTCGATGTTCGTGAACCGTGGGAGTATGAATACGCCCACATCCATGAGAGTATTTTAATTCCTTTGGGTGAATTGTCCGAACGTCACGATGAGCTGGATCTGACCAAGCCAATTATTGTTTACTGCCACCACGGGGTGCGTAGTTTATCGGGTGCGGCAATCCTGCAGCAGCACGGTGCAGCCAATGTTGCCAGCATGGCAGGTGGCATCGATGCCTGGAGCAGATTGATCGATCCAAAAATCCCAAAATATTAATCAATTCTCATTTTATTTCTGTTTCAAGCTGGCTATTGATGTTTAATAAGCGTTCGTTTGGGAACTTATGCCAACTTTTAACGATTACCGCATTCGCAAGTTGAATGACGCACCTCTGAATCCAAGTGGGTCTTATGTTTTCTACTGGATGCAGATTTCCAGACGCATGACAAGTAACCATGCTTTAGATTACGCAGTTCATATGGCCAATGAGCTGAAACACCCATTGGTTATTTATGAAGGATTGCGACTCGATTACCCGTGGGCAAACGCACGCCACCACACGTTTTTGTTGCAGGGAATGAAGGATAACTACTTTGCAGCAAAGAAGTTAGGTGTCAATTACTGGCCTTATCTGGAAACAGCAAGTCAGCCCGCACGTGGGCTGCTACATGGGATCGTGAAGAACGCCAGTTTGATTGTCACAGATGATTACCCCGTGTTTATCGTCCCGCAGCAATCGGCAGCAGTTGCAGGGAAAACTGATGTGCAAATGGTTGCAGTGGATAGTAACTGCATGATTCCACTGGAACTGCTGGGCGAGCAGGTGAAGGCAGCGGCCCACATTCGCCCGCGGATCCATCGATTGTTTGTGGAAAGTTATGGGCAACAAGCAACTGCAAATCCCCTGGAACGTCTGGTTAATCGTTCGGTGGTGGCTCCACCTTTTGAATTGTGGGAAGACTGGGAAGATCCCGCCGAAGTGGTTTCGATGTTACCAATTGATCAATCTGTAACACCCGTTGCCACCACAGCAGGTGGTGCAGTTGCTGCCCAAAACGCACTGGATTATTTTGTCACAAACAAGTTACACAATTATTCGGAAGGCAGGAACAATCCGGACGATCCTGCCCGCACGGCAGCAAGTGGATTAAGTGTCTACTTGCGAAATGGCCATCTTGCTATTCAGGATGTGGTCAATCGTGTGCTGCACCACGATGAACCGTGGACGCCTGACAAAATGAACCTTGCTAACAAAAATAAGCGGGAAGGGTATTTTTGTGGTGATCCCAATGTGAACAGTTTTCTTGATGAAGCCCTCACCTGGCGTGATGTCGGCTACCACTGGCATCATTGTCGCAATAAGCAACATGGCATCCCACAGGTTCGGCTCGTGGATCTCGATGGCGAAACGATTCCTACGTACTACGATTTGAAAAGCACCCTGCCAGAGTGGGCCCAGGTAACCCTTGGCAAGCACGATCGGGATCAACGGGATTACACCTATTCTCTGCAGGAGTGGGAAAACTCTGCAACGCACGATGAACTATGGAATGCCGCTCAGACAGAATTAGTGACCACAGGCAAAATTCACAACTATCTGCGAATGCTGTGGGGAAAAAAGGTGCTGGAATGGTCGCCTGATCATCAGACTGCGTACACTGTTCTGGAACATTTGAACAACAAATACGCGCTTGATGGCAGAGATCCCAACTCTTACACGGGAATTTTGTGGTGCTTCGGGTTATTCGACAGACCATGGGCACCCGAGCGTCAGGTATTTGGATCAATCAGATTCATGTCTTCAGGAAATACCGCGAAAAAGTACAAGTTGGATGGGTATTATCGTTATGTCCGCGGGCTTAAAAAGCGGCAGTCGTCGTAATTCCGGTGTTTCTCATCTGAATCAGTCCGGGTAACCAGTGGTCCCACGATTTGCTGAACAATTCCCAAGTCATGCAGCCACCGAACTTGTTGGTCAGGTAGATGTGGCTTTCATCGTATGCGTAGGCGACCATCCAGTGACCCTGTGGCAACATCTTGCCCAAAATGACGGGACCTGGTACCCAGGTGACCACAATGACTGGCTCGCACCGATCCAAGCTGGCTTTTAATTCTGAGATTCCTTTCACAACTGTGAGTTTCAAACCAGCATTTCGGCAAATTTTTTCCATTCGTCTGCGGCTGACACCAAAATATCCACCCATTGTATCTGCCGGGAAATGCATCTGGATCGCGGACATGATCTGCAGTGCTGATTGCTCTTCTGGCTTTACAACTCCGTGGTAGGTCAGAAATGTAGAGGCGGCAGCGTGCCCGCAGGTATAGGGACGCATTGCAGGCAAACCATCGTCGTTGCAGAATTCAAAAATGCGGGATATCCCACTGCACTGGTGAGTGGGAGAAAGAATCCATTGTGCCATGACAAGAATTTCCGGTAGTTCAAAGATGCATTCTATACCGGAAACCAATTCACTAGTCGAGTGTTACGGGGATACCATCGTCACGGGTGGCCAATTGAGCCAGAATGTTCAGTTGGGTGGAATCCCGCAGGAACTTCACTGAACCATCGCCGAACAGAGCATTCACCCCACCGGTGTGGGCAGAGTTCAATGGAATATTCGTGCCAATGTTATCGCAAACACCTGAAGCACCGCAGTGCCCTGGTGCGTTGGTCCAACCAGTTTTCTGATTGATCCGGTAACGCACGGTAGTTCCCTGGAAGATCCGGGCATCCGTGGAGCCACCATTCCACGTAGAAGTGCTGGAATGCCAGCCAATCATCCAGCCATGTAACAAACCAGTTCCCCATCGAACCTTTGATCCATTCTGTGTAAAAAGAAAATCATTCTGTTCGCTGATGAGTATAGTGTTACTTGTTCCATCCTGAATAGTAGGTAGCGTTACTTTGGTAACTCCTGGAACCATAGCACCACCACCACCGAGAATCCCACCGACGCAGCACCCTGCAGTAGCAGGATTGCCAACCCATGTACGGGTTTCCGTGAAACCTGGAATTAATCCAGGCACAGCACCACATACAGATACATAGTGGTTAGCTTGTGCGACACCAATGCCACTCATGGGGCTTGGAGCTGTGTCACCTACTGGTGAAGAAGGGCAAAGGTAGGTGTTGATCTTAACGTTTCTGGTTACCGTTAAATTGTTGGTAGCCGCAGCACCCCAGCCAGACTGACCTGTGAAAACCAATTGTCGATAAATGTTGTCCTGCTCTATGTATGGCAGGATAAAAACTGTCCACGCAGAACCCCAGCCACTGCCACCAGTTCCATAAGGGGCTTGGTCAGATACACCTGCCGATGGCAAATACCCTGTTACATCGTGGTAGGCATGGAGTGCTACACCAATTTGCTTCAGGTTATTGGTGCATTTGGAACGATTTGCAGCTTCCCGCACTTTCTGCACGGCGGGGAGCAAAAGGCCAATCAAAATGGCAATAATGGCAATCACAACCAGCAATTCAATCAATGTGAACGCTTTTCGGTTTGGTGGAGAGTAACCAAACATGAGATTTTCCTCAAGAAAGAGAAAGGAGTTATTAAAAATAATAAACCACTTACACATTACCTTCACAGAAAATTTATTGCAACTGATTTTTTTTCATTTTTTCTAAAAACATACAATTTTTGTAAGTCAACACTGGGATCTAAGTATGTTTTGGGATTTGGTTGTTGGTAATCGACTGGCACGCACGGTTGCAGATGCCGGTTTGGTGCAATATGCCCGCAAGCGCGTCAGGACACTTGATTCCATGGATGTCAACCAGATTCAGGAAGATACTCTCTTCAGGCTCTTTCGCACGGCACGGCATACACAATTCGGAATTGATCACCAGTTTTCCCATATCCGCACGGTAGAAGAATACCAAAAGCTAGTGCCGGTAAGGACTTACGAAGATTTCTGGAAAAACTACTGGCAGCACCATTACCCAAATACGGCGGGGGCCACCTGGCCTGAAAATCCCCCATATTATGCACTTTCTTCTGGTACCACCAGCGGAGCGACGAAATACATTCCGATCACCAAAGAAATGCTGGCATCCAATCGTAAGACCGCATTCACCACAGTGAGCTTTTTTCGTAACGCCTTTCCTCAGAAGAAGTTATTTAGTGGCAAGTTCTTTTTTCTGGCAGGAAACACCAACCTTCGTACGGAAACGAACAACAGCCGGGCGGGCGACTTGAGTGCGATTGCCGCCATCGAAGTGCCATCATTAACTCAACCTTACACCTTTCCCCCGATGGAGCTGAGTGGAATTGCCGATTGGACGGTGAAAGTGAACAAACTGGCAGAAGCTGCTGCTAAATTACCGATCACAGCAATAAGCGGGGTACCATCATGGATCTTACTGTTGTTTGATCGTTTGAAGCAAATCACTGGCAAGAACAAAATTGCTGATATCTGGCCACAGTTGCAATTGATTATCCACGGTGGGATCAAATTCGACCCGTATCGCGAGCTGTTTGAAAACGAAATTGGTCCCGACACGGAATTCTGTGAAGTTTATCCCTGTTCCGAAGGGTTTGTGGCTACGGAGGACCCACGTTACAAAAAATTGAGAATCATTCCTGATCATCAGATCTTTTTCGAATTTATCCCACTGGACCAGTTTCAGGATGGTCAATTAGCCAACCCGTTTCCGGTAAGGCACACGCTGGCTACTGCCGAGGTCGGCGTGCCTTATGCGGTTGCTTTGACGACCTGTGCGGGGCTATGGTCTTACCTGGTGGGGGATACCATTGAATTTGAATCGATTTCACCACCGTTGATTCGTTTCACTGGCCGCACAAAATATTTTCTTTCTGCATTTGGTGAGCACTTAATTAGTGAAGAATTAGAAAAAGCGGTCGCCAGCGCTGCCCACGCAACGCACAGCAACGTATTTCAGTTTCATGTGGGGCCCGTATTTCCGGATAATCCCAAACAGCCAGGCCACCACCTGTACCTCGTTGAGTTTGGTCAGTTGCCAGCCAGCATCGATGAATTTATCTCCTTACTGGATAAGGAGTTATGTCATTTGAATGAAGATTACGATGCCCACCGACAGAACGACCTGAGCATGCTGCCGCCACAAATCCTGGTGGTGAAACCTGGTGCATTTTTGCGCTGGATGCTGGCCAATGGCAAAGGCAGTGTGCAGCACAAAGTGCCACGCATGGACAATTCCGGCAAACAAACCGCAAGTATTAAAAATTGGATGCTGGAAAACCAGGAAATGATCAGTTTTTCATGACATTGCTCAGCGATAAATGAGAGATTTTTCATCTCCAGCAAGTGCCTGAATATTTTTCCGATCTTCCAGTTTCTTTCCATCACTTTCCCACTTGATGACCAGTTCGAAATAATAACTCTGGCCAGAACGGAGTGCTGGAGAATCAAGTAGCAGTGGGTCATTTCCGACGGTATATTCGCGTTCGTTCCAGACCACTACAGAACCTGAAGGTGCCACAATGCGGATTCTCGCAAAGTCTTTGCTGACAGGTGTTTGCTGCGGCGGTGTGGTTATCGCCGGTCGCACGGGCGCAGTTGGCGGTGCTGCAGGTGCAGCCCACTGATATTGTGTGGCTTGCAGGTAATAATTCTGCTGAAAAGGAAGGTAGATCGGCACGTAGTATTGCTGGGCATAAAGCGGAATGTGAGGAAACGGATATACCTGCGGCACAAATACTTGAGGGGAATTAGGAACCAAACGCAGGCCCCCACCTGGGTTGGTAAGTGAAGGTTGGGTCATTCGATAACCAGGGACCAGTTGAAATTTGATCTGGCTGAAGCCGATCTGCGACCAGCTCAGAACCACGAACAGAACTAAAAGTGCAAGTGTTCTCATAAACTTATTCTAACAATAATCGGAACGCCCAGTTTGCCGATTTGGGAATTCGAAAAAAAATCAAAAAAACCGGAAACTTTTTTGCTGTGAAAGTGTTATATACAGTAGAAGAGTGTATAGATGATCTGATCTTTGCACCAGTTGGGAGAACAGAACAGATGAAGATTTTACGCAAGATCCTTGCAGCATCGGTACTTACGACGTTGCTTGTCACGTTGTTCAGCATTGGCCAGCAGGAAAGCTTCGCTCAGGTGGACAAAGCCAAAGCGAAGCAGAAGAAACAGGCAAAAAATAACAAGGCACCAATGAAAGAGGATCCCAATGCAACAATTGGGACCTCCGGAACTCTGCTGACGAAAATTACCCCGCCGAATTCTCCTGTACAACCCACCGCCGTGGCGACGGTGGCACGCAAACTGGATGCGTTAATCAATCAGAAATTGGCGGAAGAAGGGATTCAGCCTTCAGAAAAGACTACCGACGAAGAGTTTCTTCGCCGCGTGTACCTCGATATCACGGGTGTTATCCCCACTGGACAACAGGCAGAGGAGTTTCTTTCGGACGCCTCTTCCAATAAACGTTCTGTGCTGATCGACAAGTTACTTGCAAATGAAAACTTTGGTCGTCACCTGGCCGATTACTGGGCTCGGTTGATGTATCCCTTAGAAACGGACAACCGTTTTCTGCAAAAGCAACCACTGAATGATTGGATGAAAGCATCATTCAACAAGCCCGTTCCGAAGTGGGACAGCATTGCCTATGAACTGATCACCGCAACTGGCGAGCAGAAAACTAACGGTGCCGCTACATATTTGTTGGCTAACCGCGGTGTCGACAAAATGACTGACAGTGTGGGTAAGATGTTTCTGGGGATTCAGGTTGCCTGTGCCCAATGCCACAACCATCCTTTTGCTGAAATTAAACAGGATGACTACTGGGGGATGGCACAATTCTTTTACAAAGTCGCTCCAGTAATTCAGAGAAACAACAAAGACACCAATGCTTCGCCTGGTTTGCAGGAAGTAACAGACACTCGGATAAGCCGTCGAACTAACCCACTTCCAGAAGCAGCGAAAAGCGTGAATCCATCACTGCTAGGTTATGGCAACGTGCGAATGTTGCAATCGGAACCATACCGTCCTGCATTGGGTAAGTGGATTACATCACCCAACAATAAGTATTTTGCAGAAGCATTCATCAATCGTATGTGGGAACAATACTTCGGCGTCGGTTTCTTCAAAACAATGGACGGCCAGATGTGGGATGAAAACGATCCGTCTAATCCAAAATTGTTGAGTGAAATCTCCACCGAGTTCAAAAAATCAGGATTCGATGTGAAGCATCTGGTGCGCTGCATCTGCAACACAGAAGCTTACCAGCGTAGTTGCAGGACCATTGACAGCAACAAACTGGATGATCGCTTTTTCAGCCACATGAATGTGAAAGTATTGACTGGCGAAGAATTGTTTGATTCTTTCGAAAAAGTGCTTGGAGAAACGGCCAAAGCAGCAGCTGCAAAACGGAAAAATCAAGTAGTTCGTGGTGGTCCACAAGGCTTACGGGATCAGTTTGCTTTGTTCTATATGGGCAGCGAAGAAGGGAAGCCAGTTGATTATGAAGCTGGTATCCCACAAGCATTGCGATTGATGAACAGTAACCTGATGGCAGCAAACCGCTTGGCATTAGCAGCAAACACCATCGCTGGAGACAGCGTGCGGAATGGTCAGGTTGATGTTGCGAAAGCGACAGAGAAACTGTATCTGGCAGCTTTGTCCCGACGACCAAAGCCAAATGAAGTGGCACGCCTGGAACAGTTCATTAAATCTCACGAGAACCCACGGATGGCCCTGGGGGATGTTCTGTGGGCGATTGTGAACACCAGCGAGTTTGCACTGAATCACTAATAAACAATGTTATTTATCACGAATACTTTGCAGATAAATTGAGGAGAAACTGATGTTTCCAATGAATGAAAAAACCCGACGTGAGTTTGTGAAACTCTCATCAATGGGTGTGTTTGGTGTGGGTATGTCTGGCTGGATGAACGTGCTGGCTGCACGTGCAGAACAAGCTGCCCCCACTGGACTGGCAAAACGGATCGTTTTAATCTGGCAGGATGGTGGCCCCAGCCATAAGGATACCTGGGATCTGAAACCTACCAGCAAAGGTGCTGGACAGTTCAAACAGATCAAAACCAGTGCACCTGGTGTGATGATTTCTGAGCACCTGCCAAAACTTTCCAAGTTCATGCACAAAGGCACCATCATCCGTGGGATGTCCACTTCAGAAGGTGCCCACCCACGTGCCAAGTACACGATGCACACTGGCTACCGCGAAGGCCAGGGTGGGGTGAACTATCCTTCAATCGGCTCGATTGTCGCACAGGAAATCGGCAATAAAGAACTGCCTATACCGAATTATGTCACCATTGGTGCACGAAGCTACGGAAGTGGTTTCCTCGGACCAAAATATTCTCCCCTGGTGATCAATAACCCCACCAGTGGTGTTGCTGACCTTGCAGCCAGCGTAGGTGCCAGACAGTTCAGTAATCGCGTCGATCTGCTTCAGGAAATGGAAAGTGCATTCTATCACGAATATCGTGCACAGCAGATCAACGACCACAAAACGAACTATGCACGCGCCGTCACCATGATGCAATCGAAAGAAGCCAAAGCTTTCGATTTATCCGGTGAAACTTCCGAAACGAAAGCACGCTACGGGTCGGGCACTTTTAACCAAAGCTGTCTGATGGCCCGCCGACTTCTGGAAGTAGGGGTTCCGTTCGTGGAAGTTTCGATTGGTGGCTGGGATAATCACCAGGATATTTTCAGTCGCTTGAGCACAAATCTGCTTCCCGCAGTCGACGGTGGAGTGTCCGCCCTGCTGACCGATCTGCAGGATCGCAGTATGTTGGACAGCACGCTGGTCATCATCATGGGTGAATTTGGTCGTACACCAAACATCAACACCCGCAGTGCCAATCCAGGCCGCGATCACTACCCACGTGCATGGTCATTGGCCATGTTCGGTGGTGGCGTGAAAGGTGGTTATGTCCATGGCCGCACCGATAAAGAAGGTGCCGTTGTGGAAGAAGGCAAAACCTCCGCACAGGATTTCATGGCTACGGTGTGTGCACTGACTGGAATCGATTACAAGAAAGAAAATATTACCCCCAGCCAACGACCCATTCGAATCGTTGACAAAGTGGGCAAACCAGTTGAAGCAATCCTCAGCTAACCTGTCTTGCAACTGATACTTGTTGACCCACTTCTGATTGAAATCCGTTTCGAAGTCGATTGTTGAAAATTTGCCCCAACTTTCCCATATCTCTCACAAAGAGATACACTAATTTCATCGGATCCATTTGGAATCGTCTGCACAGATGAAAATTGTTCTGTTGATTATTGGGATCGGTGCGGTTTGCGCATTGCCAATACTGGTCATTTACTTCACTTTCTACCGTCGAACTTCTCAGGCTATCTGGTATCGAGAGCTGAAAAAACAACTCGATGCGTTACGACAGTTTGAAACGCAGGTGCAGGAAAAGCAACGCACAATTGATGAAGACTTTGCCAGTATCATCAGAAAAGACCATCTGGAGCGATACTTAAATGAACTGCCTTCTTATCAACTGGAAAAATATTCTGGTATTGGGCCGGCTACAATTAGCTCCCTGCGTGCCCACGGTCTGAAGTATGTTCATGAAGTTCTCGAATATTCTCTCGAGCAAATCGATGGTATCGGCGAAAAGAAAAGTTCCAGCATTAAAGTGGTATGCCGATCCCACCTGAAAGAAGCGGAGAGCCGCTTTCAGGCCAAAGCGTGTCGCGAAGCAATTGAATGTGATCAGGCAATTGCAAAAGAACAGCAACGGCGTGTCGTAGTGGCACAAGATTTAGCACAGGACAAACAGTACCTGTTGGTTTGGCAAGCCCACCTGGCACCATTCCAGAAACTGGCAGAAAATATTCACATGCTGAATTTTATATTGCGAAAGCTCCCACCCGAGAACATGCCGCCTATCCCAGCGATGGCAAAAAAGGCCCCACACCCGGAAACACGGAAGGAAACGGAACCCGAATCGGTAACTATGAATCAGGCAAATCGGCGAAATCAAGAGAAAACTCACCCCCCAGCGCCCAGTCGCACACAAGCGAAGCCTGAGCAGGCAAATGAAGCAATCATCCATGGAGATTTGTTTGCTCAGGAACTACAGCGAACAAAAAACAATAGTAAGAAACAGCCAACAGGTTTACCCAGATTACGCACTGCATGCCGCTTATGTTTTGTGATTGCAAAATCTGATGGCCGGGTAACATTGGCAGAACGTGCGACGATTAACAAAATTCTGATCCGACATGCCGGACGGGACAAAGAACTGGCAGCCCAGGTACCCAAATTACTTCAGGAAGTGGAGCTGAATAATTCTTCTTTTGAAGAAGTGGTGGCGGAAGTTGTTACCAATTTTCAGCAGAAAGAGTGGCCAGAATTACTCGAAATCATCCGCGAAGTCGCAGATGGTTCTGGAAATCATACCCCTGAATGGGAGAATGTTCGTCGGTTTGAGGAATTTATTCGTGAAAAACAGCACGTTGTGGTGGCAAAAGAAGAACCACCCCCGGTAATTACACCCCCACCTGAGCCTCCGAAGCCAACTATCGAACAGTGCAGGAATAATCTGGAAATTGCCACAGACACCGAACTCACCGCCGAATTGGTACGCCGTCAATATCATTTACTGATGGATCGTTATGCAGCAACACGCTTTGAACAGCATGCAGGCGAGTTTCAGGAATTGGCTCTGCGAAAACGCGAAGCGATCGCCACATCTGCTACTTTCCTGCTGGACAGTATGGGCGAACAGTTAGAGTTGCCGTCCGCCAAGCCACCGGAAGATATTCGGCATAATCCGGATCTGGATGATATTTTTGGAGTGTAATTGTGGCCTTATTCGATGAACACCCACTTTCTGAACTTGATACGAAAGCACACGCCCTGCTTGGCGAGAAGGTGGTGATTAAGGCACTTACGCAAAGCAGTGCGTTCCATGGGCTGCCACGTTACGTTTCGGAATATTTAATTGCAAAATATGTGAAACCTGCTACCTGGCGGGACGATCTGGGCAAAATTCAGGAAAAAATCCGTGAATTGTTACCAAACCTGGAATATCGCGAAATTCTGAAAGAACGCCTGCTCAGTAAGGGCGAAGTGACACTGATCGATCAGGTGGAAGTTCGTGTTGACCTCCGTGGGGGCCAACGGTGGGGCAATATCCAGGCGATCAGCGATAATAAGGTTCGAGTAGCAGGAAGCTTATTGGAGGCCAATCCGGGCTTACTTCTGGGCGGAATGTGGGGCACTCTGAAAATCCGCTATTCCCCAGAAATCGATTCTGATTACCCGAACGAACTGGTCTCTTTCACCCCTTTTCAGGTGGGTGTGCCGAACATCAGCGAATATCGGGAAATTCGAAGCAAGTTTACCACCCAAGAGTGGACAGAACTGATGCTGCAAAGTTGCGGCTATCATCCAGGAGCGGTACCAGAAAAACGCACCCGCTGGCTGCTGCTGGCCCGCCTGTTACCATTGGTAGAACGGAATATCAACCTGATTGAACTGGGCCCACGTCAAACGGGGAAAACATTCCTTTTGCGCAATATTTCCCCACGAGTATTTACGATGTCCGGTGGGAAAACCACCCCAGCCAATCTGTTTGTCAATCTGGCAACAAAACAGGTAGGCATCCTTGGCACTCGGAAAGTGATCGTTTTTGACGAAATTGCCCACACAGTTTTTTCGGAAGACGAAACCATTTCCACGTTAAAAGATTACATGGAAAGTGGCCACTTCAGCCGTGGCTCGCTGGCCTTTCAGTCTGATGCAAGTCTGGTTTTTGCAGGTAATCTCGATGTGGATGATGGCCTGCCTGACGAAAAATATCTCCACTTGTTTGAACCTCTGCCGAAACAGTTGATTGATTCCGCATTTATGGACCGCATGCACGGTTATTTACCGGGCTGGGAAATCCCCAAAATCCATCGCGAAATGCTGGCAAACGGAATCGGTTTTCTGACCGATTATTTTGGTGAAGTGCTGGCCCGCCTCCGTGAGGACCATTACTCCGATCGGGTGCGTTCGATTCAATTGCAGCCAGGTGCTACCCGCCGGGATACCAATGCGGTAGAGCGAATTTCTTCAGGAATGTTGAAGTTGATATTCCCGCACGGTGAAGTTACGGATGAGGAATTACACGAAGTAGTGACATTTGCCTGTGAACTTAGACAGCGGGTGCATCAGCAACTTGTTGCACTGGCGCCTGGCGAATTCAAGCCGCGACTGATTGCCCCCACCGGCATCGAGCAATTCGCAGGAAAAGACCTTTCCAGAAGTGTCACTGCAGCCACCCAGGATCGATTGAATACAGAATCGGTCATTGGTGCAGTTACAGGACTTGCTGTCATCAGTTCTGATGGCAAGGAAATCGGTGGTGATACAATCCTGATTCAGGTTTCATGTATCCGTGGTACTGCGGGCGTGGAAGTGACTGGTATCCACGGTCGCGTGCTCAAAGATTCTGTTCGTACGGCGTACAACATCGTCCGTGCACGCTTCCGGGAGTTCGGTGTCAGCGAAAATCGCTTGCAGTCGCAAACGGTGGCTGTCCATTTAGTTCGTATAGCAGAACCCAAAGAAGGCCCATCTGCAGGCCTTGCCTTTGTGGTAGGAATTGTTTCAGCACTGACCAATCGGGCTATCAAAGCAGGATTTGCATTTACGGGCGAAGTCGCACTGCACGGCGAAGTCACTGAAGTGGGTGGAGTAAGACACAAAGTCCTGGCTGCAGCGAGGGCAGGGCGACAGCATGTCGTTTTTCCCGCACTGAATGCCAAGGATCTCGATTCACAGGATGTCAGCGGGATTCAGCTCCACCCGGTGAATACTGTTCAGGAAGCCCTGGCGATCTGTCTGGAACCATAATTAAACAACAACTCGAAGAACAATTAACAAACTTCGAAAATTCGAAGTGAGAATCAGATGACAATGTTGCGTATCAATAAGTTTCTTGCCCATGCGGGATGTGGCTCTCGTCGTCAGTGTGATGAGATGATTATCCGTGGGCGGGTGCGAATCAACGGTGAAATTACCAAAGACCTCACAAGCCAGGTGGATGATACCACGGATCAGGTGTCGTTGGACGATCATCCGATTAAACTGGAAAAACATGTCTATTGGGTAGTCAATAAGCCCCCGGGATATATCTGCAGCAATCATGATCCTGATGGCAGACCACTGGCACTGGACCTCATTCCCCACGTTGTGCAACGAGTATATACTGTGGGGCGGTTGGATGAGGATTCCGAAGGGTTATTGCTGCTCACCAACGATGGAGATCTGGCACAGCAATTGATGCACCCGAAGTATGGCATTGAAAAAACCTACGAAGTACAGGTGGCCGGGAATCCAGATTCTGCAGATTTACAGCAGTTGACCACGGGTATCTGGTTGAGTGATGGCCGGGTAAAAGCAAAGTTTGTTCGAAAAATTAAGTCCCAGGGGAACAGCACGTGGATTCGAATTGTGCTGGCAGAAGGGAAAAATCGAGAAATTCGCCGAATGCTTGCTCGCCTGAAACACAAGGTGGTGCGGCTGAAACGGGTAGCAATCGGTCCGATCCGACTCGATCGACTGGCAAAAGGAAAATCGAGAAAATTAGCGTTGCACGAAATTGAATTCTTACGCAAGGCTGTCGAGATGAAACGCACTGCTGCTGCACAGAAAGTTCCAGCAGCAAAGCCAAAGGCCAGCAAGCAGGAAAAGTAACCAATGCATGCACTGCAAGCTCCCGTGGTATGGAACAGGCAAATTGCGGAAAGAACATGGCAAATTCGGTTAATCTGCCCTACCATTGCCCAGCAGATCAGCCCAGGCCAGTTTGTCATGGTGCGTCTTCCTGACAGTACCGACCCATTACTGGGACGACCGTTTGCGTTGTATGACTGTATTGCAGATGATACAGGCAGTTATTTTGCGATTGATATTGTCTATCTGGTTGTGGGTAAAATAACCGAGAAAATGACCCACCTGCAGCCGGGGAATAACCTGGAAATCTGGGGGCCGCTTGGTAAGGGCTTTCCTCTGTCCCAGGCTTGGTCAGTCGTCAACTGCGTTGCGGGAGGGATTGGGCAGACCCCTTTTCTTGCATATGCCAATGAATTACTGGGCCAAAAAGCATACGCAGGCAGGCAACGCCAGCAATATACATCCGCAGTGCGGTTATATTACGGCGTTCGTACGGCAGCTTATGCAGCCGGCATCAACGATTTTCAGAATGCCGGTTGTGAAGTGCATTTGGCTACGGACGATGGCTCCAGTGGCACTACAGGCAGGGTGACCGAAATTCTTGCTCAGCAGCAACCAGAGGGTTTACTGGTGGGCTGTGGGCCAGAACCGATGCTGCACGCACTGATTGGGTATGCCAATACCAGAAACCAGGAATGCTATGTATCTTTGGAAACACCAATGGCCTGTGGCTTTGGTGTATGTTTCAGTTGTGTGACCCAGGTGAAAACTGCCACAGGGTGGGATTATCAACGTGTATGCGTTGATGGGCCAGTGTTCCGGGCAGACCAGTTGGTCCTTCCAGGCAAAACTCATTAATTTTCACTAATTACTTAGCCACACCAAATTGATAAACCGTGTGTTGCTGATACTTTTCACCCGGCTTCAGAATGATACTTGGGAAGCTTTTCTGATTTGCTGAATCGGGATAGTGCTGTGCTTCCAGACAGAACCCAGAATATTGCTTGTAAAGAAGGCCTTTCCCTTTTTGTTTACCATCCAGAAAGTTGCCTGTGTAAAACTGCAACCCTGGTTCAGTGGTGGAAACAGTCAGTGTGCGTCCCGATTTTGGCTCCATAACAACAGCAGCCAGTTTCAGTTCTCTGCCAGCAACCAGAACAAAGTTCAAGTCGTAACCCAATGGCTCTCCTTCAAGTTGTTTGAACCGCTTGCCAATCACCGTGGGGGTAGTGAAGTCGAACGGGGTTCCTTTCACAGGCGCAATCACTCCTGTGGGAATCATAGTTTTGTCACTTCGGGTAAATTCCGGTGCGTTCAATTGCAGCACGTGGTCGAGAATGGTACCTTGATCGTGTCCTGCCAGGTTAAAATAACTATGCTGGGTAAGGTTCACCGGAGTTGCCTTATCAGTTGTAGCGGAATACTCGCAGTGGATTGCGTTTTTGTCATCCAGGGTGTAAGTGACTTGAATTGACAGATTGCCCGGATAGCCTTCTTCACCATCCTTACTGGTATACTTCAATACGAGAACTGGTTTGGTCTTGTCTGGAACCGTGATGTCCCAGACAACCTTATCGAAACCTTTCTTGCCACCATGAAGGTGGTGGGGGCCATTGTTGGCAAACAATTGATAATCTTTGCCATTCAGCGAAAATTTGGCATTCGCAGTGCGGTTAGCTACTCGGCCAACAATCGCACCAAAATAAGGATGACCTTCCACATAATCTTTCAGTGAAGAACATCCTAATGCCACATCAGCATACTTGCCATTTTTGTCCGGCACATGGATCTGGGTAATGATCCCACCGTAATTGATCACATGAATTCTGGCATCGGTGCCGTTTTGCAGCACATATTCATTAATTTTTGTGCCATCATCCAGAGTGCCATACGGCTTGATGCTGACACCGGGTGCTGCACTTGCCAATTGCAAGGTGGTAAGAAATCCAAGACCAAGGAAGAGGTTACGCATTGTTGTCCTTTCTATTAAAGTTTGAGAAATACCTTCCGGACGCCACTGGAGTGTATTCTAGTAACGAACTTTCGATGATGTAGAATGTCTATGCTGGGGCGTGCTGCTCAAACCCTATGGAATACTGATCCATGTTACTTCAAGTGCCGGAATTTTGTCTAATACTCCTAGTTGGCCCTTCTGGTTCCGGCAAATCAACATTTGCAGCGAAGCATTTTCGTGCCAGTGAAGTGCTGAGTTCCGACTTTTTTCGCGAATTACTGACTGATGATCCTGCGAACCAGCAGGTATCTGCAGAGGCATTTCATCATCTGCGGCAAATCGCTGAAACCCGCCTGAAGTGGCTGCGATTGACAGTCATTGACGCCACGAATCTACAGCCCGAAATGCGGCATGATTTTGTTCAATTAGCCCGTTCCCAGCATACTCCGGTGGTGGCAATTACCTTTGAACTACCTGAAAAAATCTGTCGAGAGCAAAACAATCTTCGTGCACGACCAGTACCCGAACGTGTCATTACTTCTCAGGTGAAGCTGCAGCAGCGGTTTCAACCCAAAATGGACACCGAAGGTTTTCATCGAATTTTGCGGCTGCGTTCGATCGATGAAATCAATGCAGTGCAACTGATTCGTGAGCGGATGAAGCACAATCAGCGGGAATGCACCGGACCATTCGATCTGATTGGCGATGTCCATGGGTGCTACCAGGAGCTATTGCAACTGTTGCACCACCTTGGGTACGAAGTTCAGGGAATATTCCCACAGCCGATTCAAATCTCCCACCCGCAAGGCCGACGTTTGATTTTTGTGGGCGATCTGGTCGATCGTGGTCCAGCAACGCCAGAAGTGCTACACCTGGTCATGTGCGGTGTTGCACAGGGCAACATCTTTTGCGTGCGTGGTAATCACGATGACAAGCTTCTCCGGAAACTGCAAGGCAGTAATGTATCCATCAGCCATGGTCTGCAGCAATCTTTGGAGCAACTCGAAATCCAATCGCCTGAATTTCGACAACAAGTGGTTGAGTTTCTCCAATCATTGCCTCTGCATCTGATTTTCGATCAGGGAAAACTGGTCGTTGCCCACGCGGGGATGAAAGAAGAATACCACGGGCGAGTGTCTGAAAAAATTCGCGCTTTCTGCATTTTTGGCGATACTACCAATGAAAGCGATCAGTACGGTTTGCCAGTTCGCCTTGACTGGGCGGCCAATTACCGTGGGCGTGCGAAAGTTGTTTACGGTCACACACCGTGCTGGAACTCCACCTGGCACAATAACACGATTTGCATCGATAACGGGTGCGTTTTCGGTGGCAAATTAACAGCACTGCGCTACCCGGAGAATGAACTGAGCAGCGTGCCTGCCTTGGCTGCTTACGCACCCACAAGACGGCCTTTCATCCCTGCGGAATCTTCAGAGTCTGTGCCCCCACTGCCGATCAGTGGGGTGGAAACTCTGAATATCAAGGATTTTTCCGGCAAGCTAGTCGTTCCCACGAATTTTCTGGGGAATGTCACCATTCGCGAGCATCAATCTGCCGCTGCGCTGGAATTGATCTGCGGGTTGCCGTTCGATCCACGCTGGCTGATTTATGTGCCACCGACGATGGCTCATGTCCATGTTTCCCAGGTGGGGGATTTTCTAGAACATCCCGAAGAAGCATTCGCGTACTTTGCCCGCCATGGTGTGCGACAATTGATGTGCCAGACCAAACACATGGGCTCGCGGTGCATTGTGGTCGTTGCACGTTCACCGGAAGTGATTCAAACGCGGTTCGGCATTCCGGATTCCCACGGTGGGATTGCCTATACACGAACTGGAAAGCGATTTTTTCGTGATGAACGTACCGAACGTAAGTTTCTGGCACGTTTGCGGCTGGCACTGGATCAATCTCTACTGTGGGAGCAGTTAAAAACTGATTGGTTATGTATTGATGGCGAACTACTCCCCTGGGGCTACAAAGCAGATGAGCTGATTCGCACCCAATATCTGCAGACGGGTGCGGCGGGCTACCATGCTTTGCATCAATTGCAGACGGGGATTCGCAATCAAACCGATGATCGGTTACATGATTTTCGACAGGCCATGACGGCTCGCCTGGAATGCCTCGAACAATACCAGCGATCATTGCAACATTTCATTTCTCCTACTGTAACAGAGAGTGATATCCGTTTTGCACCCTTTCAAATTCTGGCGGGTGAAAACCAGGTGTACGATGCCCACTCGCACCAGTGGCAGATGGACACCTTAGAAAATCTTGTCTGTCAGCAGGAAGATTTATTGCAGCGTACACAATACATTGTGGTAGACACATCTCAGCCGGAATCCTGTGCTTCAGGCACCCAATGGTGGTTGGGAATAACCAACGCAGGAAACGAAGGAATGGTTGTCAAGCCACTCGATCCTGTTGAGACTACGCAGGGTAAAGCCGTACAACCCGCCATGAAAGTACGTGGGCGAGAGTATCTGCGGTTAATTTTTGGTCCGGAATATACTCTGCCGCACTTACTCGCCAGATTACGCGAACGCACGAATACCCGCAAACATGGGCTTGCCTTGCGCGAATATGCACTTGGGATTCAAGGACTTCATCACTTTGTGAACAGAGAGCCACACCGCATGGTATTGCAATGTGCTTTTGGGGTGCTGGCACTGGAAAGTGAACCCGTCTTCAGTCCTTGATCGTTTCGTTGGCATTTTCTTCGTAGTTTCGTCTAAAATTACCTTATCACCATCGTTGCAAGGATTGACCATTGAACCAGATTTCGAAACCCACCACATTACATGACCTGCTGGCAACAGGTTGGCAATCCCGCTCGATCAAAGATGAGGTGAGGAGCAACTTCATCCGGTGCATGGCCCAGCAGGAAGAAATGTTTCCGGGAATGGTGGGCTATGAAAACACCGTCATTCCGGAAATTTCTATTGCCATGCTTGCCGGGCACGACATGCTATTCCTGGGCGAAAAAGGGCAGGGGAAGAGCCGCCTGATGCGGTCATTAGTTCGATTTCTCGACCCGGAAATTCCTTATCTGAACATTCCTGATTCTCCTGTAAAAGAAGACCCTCTGAAGCCGATTACTTCTGCGGGAAAACGCCTGATTCAAAATACCGATCCTAAAGATATCCCCATTGCCTGGTGGGCAAGGAAAGATCGTTATGCAGAACGCCTGGCACCGGGCACCAAGTTTGCAGACATTATTGGCGAACTCGATCCTGCCAAACTGGCAGCAGGCACCAGCATGTCGCTGGAAGAATCGCTGCACTTTGGTTTGATCCCGCGGATGCACCGTGGAATCTTTGCCATGAACGAAATCCCGGAACTGGATGAACTGATCCAGGTGGGGCTGTTCAATATCCTCGAAGAACGGGATGTCCAGATCCGTGGCTATCCCATCCAGTTCGATCTCGACATACTGATTCTGTTTTCCGCGAACCCAGCCACTTACAATCGTTCCGGAAAGGTGATCCCCCAGTTGAAAGATCGTATTGGTTCGCTGATACAGACGCATTATCCCAAAGATCGAGATCTGGGTATTCAGATCATGGTGCAGGAGTCCCACCTCGATCTGGAAGGTGAGTACCCCGTGCACGTGCCGTACTTCATGCAGCAGGTGATCGAACAGATTACGATTTGTGCCCGCAAGTCGAAATATGTCGATCATCAGTCTGGAGTCAGTGCCCGTTTCAGTCTGGCGAATTATCGCACCATGGTGGCTTCAGCACGAAGACGTGGCATATTGCACCAGGAAAAGCCGGCTGTGCCCCGGATCAGTGATCTAGGCCATTTGCCCACCTCGTCGCTGGGCAAGCTGGAACTGGATCTCATGGGCACCACGCAGATGTCTGAAAACCAGGTGCTGGAAGCAATCATCGCCGAAGCAATTGCCAACGTCTTTGAAGAATATGTCGAAAGCCACGGCTTGGAAGCCATTTCCGAACTGTTCTCGAAAGGCGTGAAGGTTGAAGTGGGCGATACGCTTCCTTCTGCCAGTTATGTTGAACGATTGAAAAAGGTGCCCCAGGCCTGGGAAAAGGCATTTGAGCTCAACCGTGCGGATCACCCCGGCATGCGTGCAGCGTGCGTAGAATTTGTACTCGCAGGTTTGTACGCCACTGATCGAATTTCCCGCTCCACGCGTCACGGGAATATGTTTTATCAGATATAAATCGAATCATGGAAGCACTCTAAGGTTTAGAGGATTTTCTTTATGTGCCATATCAAGTGAACAAATACTGTTAAATAGTTCACTTATATTAATATATCCTCGTCTATTCTCAAACTGCTCATTTTTTTGCAAAACTCTCCAAAAATTCATCGAACCGATCGTCATAAGTAATTCCCCAGCAAGGTGTTGCAGCGGCAGAAAATATTTTGTGAATTTTTGCAAAATCGCGATCACCTCTTGGCTGAACTGGGGCTAAAACCAATAAATATGAGAGCGATCCCATATTTTCTATGCTGATTTCTGCTGCCACAATTCAGAGAAAATTCTGCAGAAAATATTTCAAAAAAACCTGAACCAACATCGTACTTCCATTCTCCGTTAAGTATGGTACTTGACAGTTCACTTAGAATCAGAACATTTTCCCGACTCAATAATTTTCTCAGATTAAATGGATAACACGATGGATGACATGTGGAAGTTACTAGCAGGTGGGGCCGCTTTGGGCGTTGTTGCCAGTTTTTGGACGAAGATTAAGGGGGTTATCTGGCGCATCTGCAGTTTATTTGTGCAGCAGGCAGAAATCCCCACCGAGTTTGCCCACAACGCGTTGGTTGCTTATCTGGTGACCAATAAGAAGCGATCTCGCACGTACGATCGGATGTTTGGTGCGTGGCATGCCCACCGACGCGATGGGCGGTATGGCCTGGTTGCATATGAACAGTTCGGTAACCGCAGTATGATCTTCTGGCATGGTTGGATTCCGTTCTATTTTTCCAACACAGTAGAATCAAAAGCGAACGGAAAAACCAAAAACGAATCAGGTGGGGATGATGAAATTACCAAAATTTACAGCACATTGACCTTTGTGCGCGGCACAGTGGATGTGGAACAACTGTTGCTGAATGCTTGTAACGCCTGCAATCAACAAAGCTGGGATAATGACCAGCAGGCATCGCAGAAAAATTCTCGCTTTGTCATTCATTATGTGCCAAAACGTGGCGATGAAGAGAACCATCGGCACCAGAATGGCACCAATGGCCTGGCGTGGTACCAGCAGGGCTACTACCGGTTATTGGGAATAACGCCTGATGAACTGGGGAAGTTCCGGCTGACTGAAGGCAGTGCCCTGGAAAACCTGATTTTCCCGCAACGGGTGAAGCAATTGATTCGAGAAATTGAATTATGGCGAAATAACCGTGATTGGTATTTGAACAAAGGGATTCCGTGGAAGAGGGGTTGGTTGCTGTATGGCCCACCCGGAACGGGTAAAACCGCACTGGCACGGGCATTTGCCGAAGACCTGAACATGCCGATTTATGTGTTCAATCTTGCGGAAATGTCCAACCACGAACTGATGAAATCCTGGCGGGAAATGCAGGTCAATATCCCATGTATTGCACTGATTGAAGATATCGACAATGTCTTTCATGGTCGTGAAAACGTTTCGAGGAAAACCAGTATGATGCCGATGTTCTTTTCAGATAACAAGTCATCGGCAGATTCTGGCAAAGAGAACAAAGACAAGGGGATGTTTACACCACTGACGTTTGATTGTTTGCTGAATTGTCTCGATGGTGTAGAACGCACGGATGGGATCTTTACCATCATTACTACCAATGATCTGAGCAAGATCGACCCCGCACTGGGTCAGCCAAGAAAGTTGCCGGATGGTAGCACCGAGTTTATTTCGACACGACCTGGTCGGGTGGATAAGGCCGTAGAACTGTCCTACATGGAAGTGGGGGATAAACGGTTGATGGCCCACAAGATACTCGGTGAATATGCAGCAGCATTACAGCAGATGCTGGAATTTATTGACCGCTATCCAGACCTGGAAGAAACACCTGCCCAATTTCAGGAACGGTGTGGTCAGGTGGCATTACGCTGCTTCTGGAATGAAGAGCAACTTGCAGTTGTCGAATCGGAAACTTTAGTCGATTCCGACGATGTGCCAGAACGTGCGACAGGGAACGCTATTTCCCACGGATTGACGATAGTGGATCGCACCGAAAAAGAATCCAGCTTGCGAAACGGCAAAACCAGTGAACTGCCTGCGTGATGCCTATTTCTTTGGATAATCCAGCCCACGATAGCTGTTGACGACTGATTTCTGCCATGTGGTCAGTTCCGCCTGATATTCCTTCAGTAGATCGGGCATTTTGGTAGCCAGATCATTCTTTTCCTGTCGATCTGTTACCAGATCATAAAGTTGAAAATCACCTTTCGCGGTGCGGTGGAGTTTGTAATTCCCCTTGTTCCAGGCGGCGTGTCCTACTTCGATGGCAAATTTCTGATTTCCCGCGTTTTTCTTACCTGCAGCATAGTGCCAGAAACCGATCCCACCTTCCCGCTTCCAGGGTTTTCCTTCAATCAGTGGCTTCCAACTGACACCATCGATCGGTCGTTTATCTGCAAGCGGGATGTTCAGCAGATCTAGAATTGTGGGCAATAGGTCGCTTGTGCAGGCAGGTTCGGCGGTAACAACCGGTTTGATTTTTGAAGGCCAAACCAGCAGACCAGGCACCCGCAGGCCACCTTCCCACACCGAACCTTTGAAGCCACGTAAATCGCCAGTGGAACCCACTTCTTTACCACCATTATCGCTGCAAAAGAACACAATGGTGTTTTCGGAAATCCTGCGATCTGCCAGTGCTTTGACAATCGTACCCATGGCACGATCAATTGCAATTATTTCCCCATGATAGTGGGAGCCACCAGCTGCCTTCAGATCTTCCTGCAGGGCTTTATGTGGTAAGTGGGGGTTTCCAAACCAGACCACTGCACAAAATGGCTTTTTGGTATCATCGGCTTGTTCTGCATCAATGAACTTAATTGTTTCTGCCACAGCAATATCTGAACCATCCCCTTGATAGTCCGTGGCAACGCCATCTTTCCCCAGGCTGGGGTTAAGATCATAAAAATTCGACGCGGAGACCCACCGATCGAAGCCAAACACACCTGGGTGCAGTGGGTCAGATTTCAGCACTGCTTTTCCGGGGCCGCTGATCCCATTCAGGTGCCACTTGCCAAAATGGCCGGTGCGATAGCCCGCTTTCTGCAAGTACTGGGGCAGGGTGATTTCTTCGGTTTTCAGGGGATATCCATATAGAAAACAGCCAAATCGATTGGGATGTCTGCCTGTCAGAAAGCTGCCACGGGTGGGAGAGCAGACTGGTGCCGCAGCATAGAACCTGTCAAATCGAATCCCACGGCGGGATAAATCATCCAGGTGGGGAGTCTTCAGTTTGGGATGCCCCTGATAGCTCGCATCGCCCCACCCCTGATCATCAGTCATGCAGAGGATGATATTTGGCGGTTGTTCACCAGCAGTGGAAAACGAAATAGTGAAAAGTAACAAAATGATGGAGAGTCGAATGGACATGAACTTCCTCGGATGAGTGATGATCCCAGTGGGATCGTTATTCTTCCAGGTAAGTATACCCTTCCATCCCTTCCTGATAAAAGCGTAAAAATTGTTTTGCTTCACGGGCAGTTACTTTCTGGGCACGTACTGCTTTGTCTACCTCTTTCCTCATTCGCTCAATTAACTTTTCAGAAGAGAACTGCACGTAATTCAACACTTCATCCACTCGGTCCCCAGGAATGAAGTCATCAATTTCGTAATCGCCATCATCAGTCAGATTCACGTGGACCGCATTGGTATCGCCGAAGAGGTTATGCAGATCGCCGAGGATTTCCTGATACGCACCCACCAGGAACGCAGCCAGATAATATGGTTCGCCGTTGAAAGGGTGGAGTTCCAGGGTACTTCGCACATCACGCCGATCAATAAATTGATCGACTTTCCCATCCGAATCGCAGGTGATGTCGCCCAATACCGCCCGGCGAGTGGGGGCTTCGTTCAGGCGGTGGATAGGCATAATCGGGAATAGTTGTTTGATTGCCCACGAATCCGGCATCGACTGGAACACGGAAAAATTGCAGAAGTATGTATCGGAAAGCATTGTTTCCAGATTTTGCAGTTCTTCCGGAACGTAGTCCATTTCACGGATCAGACGCAGAATTTTCTTTCCGACGGCCCAGAACAGCCGTTCTGCAAGAGCTCGCAATTCAATCGAAAGGTAGCCAAGATTAAACAGATTCAAGGCTTCTTCAATTGCCTGCACGCTGTCGTGGTAGCCTTCCAGAAAATTGCGTTTGTTCAGTTCACGGTGAATGGTGAACATATCGCGGATTGGAGCAGGGCAATCCTCAGGAAGTTCTGCGGGCGATTCGCAACGGTCAAAATTCGATGTACCCAGCACATCAAAGACCAGTACGCTGTGATAGGCAACCACTGCCCGGCCAGATTCACTGATGATGGTGGGGTGCGGCACTCCAGCTTCGTTACAAACGGTCATGATCCGCGATACAACGTCGTTTGCGTATTCCTGCAGCGTATAGTTGACGCTCGATTCAAAATCGGTCTGGCTGCCATCGTAATCAATTCCCAGTCCCCCGCCAACATCCATCAGTTTCAGGCCAGCACCTGCCCGGTACAGTTCCACATAAATCCGTGCGGCTTCTGTCAGGGCATCTTTCACCTTGCGAATATTGGTAATCTGACTGCCCAGGTGGAAGTGGGTCATTTGCAGGCAGTCTTCCATCCCACGCGATTTGAGATATTCCAGTGCTTCCAGCACTTCCGTAATCGTCAGGCCAAATTTTGAACGATAGCCCGCACTGGATTTCCAGCGACCGGACCCACGTGTGGCTAATTTCACGCGCACACCGATGACCGGTCGAACACCAAGTTCTTCAGAATGCTTGACGATCAATTCCAGTTCGCTGAATTTTTCCACAACCGGGATGACATTCTTGCCAATCTTGCGGGCGAGGATGACCATCTTAATGAATTCATCATCTTTAAAGCCATTGCAGATGATTGGCGTATCGGAGCCATCGGTAATCGCGAGCACGGCCAGCAGTTCTGGTTTCGAGCCCGCTTCAATACCAAACTTATACGGCTTACCAAAATCGAGGATTTCTTCGACGACATGACGTTGCTGGTTTACTTTAATCGGGTACACACAGCAATAGCCGCCCTGGTACTGGTGTTCGTCGATTGCTGTCTGGAATGAGCCTGCAATCTCTCCCACCCGGTGGCGGAGAATGTCTGCAAAGCGTATCAGAATCGGGACGTTGTAATCGTGATCCTGCAGTTCGTCGATCAGCAGTCGAAGATCGATTGATTCGTCCGATTTTTTGTTGGGATGAACGGTAACATTCCCTTTCTTGTTGATCGAGAAATATCCTTTGCCCCAACTCCGAATATCGTATGTATCGAACGAGTCAGCAAGCTTCCATTGGCGAACTTCCTGTCCATCCGCAGATTCTCGATCCAACATTTTTCCCATCAAGCAGTTCCCCTGATCAAATCAATCAACAAAATGATTGCCCACAACACAATCCGTAACACTACAAGCAATAATGGGCATATCATACATGGTTGCCAGCATGCATCAATGTGGTAAGTTCAAGATTTCACGAAAATACAGCGTTAGCGTGAAATCTTCACAAGAAGATCATTCGGAGCGCGGCAATATAAAGTGTTATTGTCGAAGAGAAAGCTGGTGAATTAACTTTTATTGGATTTCGGTGCCAGCAATGCTGTCATCCTTCGGCCTTCCATGGATGCAGGTTTTTCGATTTTGCAGAACTCTGCAAGTTGCTCGAGAACCATCTGCATAATCCGCTGACCTTCTTCGATGTGCTGCATTTCGCGCCCACGAAAGATCACGTTGACCAGCACCTTATCATGGTGTTCCAGGAATTTCTTCGCTTGATTCACCTTCGTTTCAACATCGTGCTCGCCCGTTTTCGGACGCACCCGGATTTCTTTCAGCTTCTGCTGGTGGGATTTGGTTTTGCTGCTCTTGGATTGCTCGTAACGAAACTTGCCATAATCCATGATCTTGCAAACTGGTGGGCGCTCACGCGCTGCCACTTCGACCAGATCCATACCGGATTCGCGGGCGATTTCTAATGCCTGCGACGTGGGAATAATACCTAACTGTTCGCCCTCAGCACCGACGACGCGGACGGGACTAAATCGGATTTGTTCATTGATGCGGACGGTGTCTCTGTCTGGTTGACGAGAATTTCGATCAAACGGTGGGATAAGTCATCCTCCAAAAGTTAAACAATGTTGCCAACAACCACGCTGGCGGGGGTGATACTCAAACACCCATCTACTTGAAAATTATCGTGAAATTTTGTTGCTGTCAACTGGTGAAATGGCTTCGATGAAAGATTTTTCACAAAATTTTGTAATCCAAGTTCTTACTATTGTATGAAATTTATCGCCGCATTATGTGGTGGCACTCTTATTTCGGACATCGTACTCCAATTTCCACTGGTGCTGGTTGTCTCTGCTGAAACACCACAATTCCATTTGGCCGGTTTCCGTTACTTTAGTATGCAGGTGGACTGGCACCAGCTGGCCTGCGGCACCTTCCAGGGTGGTGGCTACTGGGGCCAGTTCTTCAATGTCTGCTTCCCAATCTTCGATAATGCTGCCTGGATGGTCATTTCGGCGTAAATTGGAGGCCAAAAAGCGAAATTTTGCCTGCTGACCCACGATCAGACCGAATTCCTGGCTGGGGATATCCACCTGGGAGCCTTCCTCCATGCCAAAGGGGGCCACGCACAGTGCCTTAATGGGGCGAGGAAAACCGGGTACGGCAGGCATCGCCGTTTCAATGCCAATGTAATAAGAGCGTGGAGTGCCGCCACGGATGCGAATACCGCTGCCACGTCGCACCAACCCGTAATAGGCAGCACCACGAGCTACTGCCTGATCAAGATCGCTGCCTGTCAGCGAGGAAACTGTTTCTGTATGTTCGGATTTTGCCCACTCATTCAACACGGTAAGCAGTCGTTCTTGCAGGGGATTGGATTTAAATACCCCACCGTTAAACAGAACTTTCGTAGGCAAAGCGTGGGTCGACTTTTTTAAGCTTTTCACCTTTTTGGTTTCTTTTGAGTCTCGTTCACGCAAAAAGTCGCGATTTTTGGTCAGAAATTCTGCCAGATGTCTGGTAATCGCTGGATCACTGACGTACGGCAGACCCAATTCCTGAAAACCTGCATTCGCCGATTTTTGTGGCGATTCTGTTAGTGGGCATTGGGCAAAAAAGCCATCCAGAATGATCCGCAGCACATCATCCCGCTGTAAATCGGCTTTCAATGTGTTGGCAATCACCGATCGCCCACTTCCCAACACGGTGACTGGTGCCGAAGTCTGTTCTGGGTGATTCAGCAAAGTTTCTTTTGCCTGCCGAGCACTGAACCCCAACTGAATGGTGCGTGCCAGATCGAGCTTATGTCCTTTGCTGGCAAATACTTGTGCTAAATGGTGGGCAAGCGTCAGGTCCATATTATCGCCACCTAACAGCAGGTGATCCCCCACTGCCAGGCGGGTCAGTGCCAGGTTGCCTGCATCTTCCGTCACTTCAATCAGTGTCAGGTCAGTGGTACCACCACCCACGTCGACGACCAGAATCAAATCACCTGGAGTTACCTGATCTCGCCAGTTCGGATTCCCAGCCAACCAGGCATAAAACGCCGCCTGGGGCTCTTCCAGCAGAGTCACATGCTGATAGCCAGCTTCTTTTGCAGCCTGGACGGTCAATTCGCGGGCGATTGGGTCGAATGAAGCGGGGACCGTCAGGAAAACTTCCTGTTCTTCAAAGCGATTTTCTAAATTATCGCCTGCTTTGGTGGCGTTCCAGGCATCTGCCAGGTGCCGTAAATACCGCACACAGGCTTCAAAGGGCGAAATCTTGCGATTTCCTTCGGGTGCCTGCCATGGCAAAATTGCCTGCCGATGATCAATCCCGGGATGGCATAACCACGATTTTGCAGAAGCGACCAGCCGATTTGGCACTTGCGAGCCGAAATTGCGGGCAAATTCTCCCACGCACCAGTCTCGATTAGCCCCCCACTGTAGCTTCATGCTGCCTTCGGGCTGTTCACCGGCACCCGGCAGGTACAAAAAGGAAGGCAACAGTGGGCGTTCATCAACCAGACCCGCACGCACGATCTGTGGGATGGCTAAATCGCTTACGCTAGGCTCGGGGGAACCTGTATCGAGGTAAGAAACGGCACAATTGGTGGTGCCCAGATCGATACCGATGATAAAGCGGGAAGTATGCATGATTGAATGTAGGTTAAACCACCAGAAACCACTATTCTACAGATGGGACGCCAAGAAGTGGCATTATCGTAACTCCTTTCTGGTCAGGCATTTGAAGAGTTGGGTTTACTTATTGGTTTTTGCTGCAGGTGGGGTGCTGGCAATGCAGGCCGCCGTCAATGGTCGTTTGGGTCAGGCACTGCACCACCGGATGCACGCTGTGCTGGCATCGTTTATTATCGGCACGATATTTGCTATATCTTACTGCCTGCTGGAATATCGCCCCACCCAGTTTGTCAGTGCGGCGAAAACTTCCCCATGGTGGATCTGGCTGGGCGGTCTGATGGGGGTATTTTTTGTCTGGTCAACAATTTTCGCGGTACCCAGGATTGGCGTTGTTGCGGTTCTGCCACTGGTCGTGGCCGGTCAACTGGCTGTTTCGCTGCTGATTGAGTATTTTGGCTGGTTTCGAACTGCCCCACAGCCGTTGAGCACTGCCAAAGTGGCAGGATGTATCTTGGTTTTGGCCGGTGCCGTTCTTTTTGCTGCTTCCAAAGCAAAGTCTTCATAAATTTTTCATTTGTTTTCAGAAAAATTTCTGTCGCAAAATTTGAAAATATGGCAAAATGAGTCGCTAGTTGATTCGAATTAGCTGTGAGTCACCAATTCAATTCTTCGAAGGTATGTTTTTAAGCCCGTTTCGGAGTTCACAATGTTTCGATTGTTCATGTGTTGTACGATGTGCCTGGGTTTGCAATCAGCAGTGGATGCTGCCCCACCTGCGAAGGTGAAAGTAAAGCCTGAAGAGTTTGGCATCAAGGTGGAACCCGTCATCGATCTGCAATTAATGAATAAGAACGCCATTGTGCGTCTAAAGAATAGTGCAAATCTCTCGAAAAGTGCCAACAACATGAAAATGCTCGGCATCGCCTTTCATTCTTATCATGATACGATGAACCATTTTCCAGCAAATATCGTCGACAAAAATGGGAAAGTGTTATTGAGTTGGCGTGTGTTATTGCTGCCATATCTGGAACAGGAAGAGCTGTTTAAGCAGTTCAAACTGAATGAACCTTGGGATTCCAAGCACAATGCAAAATTGATTGACAAAATGCCCAAGGTCTATCAATCGCCTCTGGTAAAAACTTCTCAGACTGGATATACGGTTTACCAGCGATTCCATGGGAAAAATACCTTATTACCTGAACCAAATTCGCAACTCAGTTTTGCCGCAATTACGGATGGTACTTCGAATACCATCATGACCTTCGAAGGTGCCCGTGCGGTAGTTTGGACAAAGCCAGATGACCTCACTGTTGAAGAAGGTAAAGATATCCCACTGCAAGGAGGGCCTTATTTTAACGGCAAAGCGAATGTTGGTTTTGCAGATGGCTGGGTAAGACCAATCAATTGGAACAAAATCGATCAGAAAACGTTACGTATTCTACTTGACCCACAGGATGGAATGCCCCTGCCGGATTTTGAATAATCGAGCCCATCTGTAATGTGGAAAAATGACATGAAAACAGGAGTCGTCAGCATGAAAACATTGTTTTTAGTATTTCTTTCGTTTGGTGTGGTGGTAACAGGCATCCTTGCCGCACCGCCTGCTAAAACCAAAGATGCCCCGGTTGAATTTGGCATCAAGGTAGAACCAACGATCGATCTGGAGTTATTAAAGAAGAACGCCATTGTGCGAGTGAAAGAAGCTGCAAACCGAGCCAAAAGCCAGAACAATCTGAGACAACTCGGCATCGCCATGCACACTTACCATGATGTTTACAACCATCTGCCGGGTAACGTGGTGGACAAAAAAGGTGCCCCACTCCTTAGTTGGCGGGTGCTGCTACTGCCTTACATCGAAGAAGACACATTGTTCAAGGAATTCAAACTGGATGAACCTTGGGATTCCAAGCACAATATTAAGCTGCTGGAAAAAATGCCCAAGGTTTACCAGTCGCCACGTGTGAAAACAGAAAAACCTGGCTATACCGTTTATCAGCGATTTTTTGGGCCGAAAACTGCTTTTCCGGACCATAACTCTCAAATGAAAATTACCAGCTTCCAAGATGGCACTTCAAATACACTGATGACCTTCGAAGGTGCCCGTGCGGTGCCGTGGACCAAACCGGAAGACCCCACGGTCGATGCGAAGAACGGTGTTCCCGATCAAAGCGGCCCATACTTCAATGGAACCGTAAGCGTGGGGATGGGGGATGGTTCCGTACGGACGGTCCGTTGGAAGACAATCGACAAAGATGTCCTGCGTTATCTGATTGATCCCGCCGATGGTATGGTGGTTCCCAACATCGATTAACCATCCTTTTTTCAGAGCGGTGATCACAATTTTCTAAAAATTCACAAAATTTTTTCTTTGTTGCAAGTTCTTAATCAATAATACTTTACGTCGAGTGACTTAACCAAATCTGTATGGTAATTCAAAAAAATTGGTCAGAATCTGTCAGTAGTGTATATATTAATATATGTGAAAATTAAGCCACTAGTTATTTGTGGTTGATTTTGCACTTTTTTTTCAATTAAAACCCCACATGTCGTGGGGAAGGAAGAAACACAGGAACTTCATGGTGGGACCGAATTAACCAAGTAGTCAGGACGGAATCTGTTCAATTCAGTGCACCTTCAAGATCTTGAAGTTCGCTAGAAAACTTGGCTTTTTCACCCAATTTGGGTAACCTGTATGTACTGCCTTTTACGATTCCAACCTGAATTTTTGTCAACAAGAGATTCTGGAACATGATGACAACTCTCCGCCTGCTCCGTGTTGCAATTCCCTTGCTGGGTATGGGCTTATTGCTCATCCCTGGTAATGAGACCATGTTGTCTCAATCCAAGAAAGGGAACAAAAACAAATCGGAACAAAACGCACCAGTCAAACTGGAGCCTATTCCGCAGCCACCACGTGATGCCAAACGACCTGAACTGCCAGCCAGCACGCTGCCATTGCAATTTATCGATGGCGAACGCATTGCATTTGTGGGGAACAGTACTGCAGAACGAATGAATCTGTTTGGCCATTTTGAGACAATGCTGCACCTGAAGTTCCCACAAAAGAAGTTGCGGGTACGTAACTTTGCCCGGCCCGCCGATGAGGTAAGCAAGCGGCAACGATCAAACGACTACACCAAAATCGATGACCCGTTATTTACATTTGCACCAGACACCATTTTCTGCTTCTTTGGCGGAAACGAATCCTACGAAGGTGCTGCTGGTTTGAAGGCATTTGTCGCAGAATACGAGAAAATGCTGGACGAATTTGCCTCTCGCTACCCACGCGATCTGGCAAAATCTCCCCCACGTTTTGTGCTGGTTTCTCCAATTGCATTCGAAGCGACGGGTGATCCTTTTCTGCCCAGCGGAAAATCAGAAAACGAAAACCTGAAGCTATATGCCGATGCGGTGAAAGCCGTTGCAGAAAAGCGAAAACTGGCGTTTGTGGATGTTTTTACTCCTACCTCGAAAACCTTTTCTGCCAGTAACGCGAAAAAATACACGATTAACGGTCTTCATGTGAATGACGCGGGGGACAAGTTTGTTGCGGAACAACTGCACCAGCAATTGTTTGGAAATGGCAAAGTGGAAGCCAGCCTGACAGAGTACGAGCAGTTGAAATCGGCAGTTATTAACAAATCGTGGTATCACAGTCAGGATTATCGCATGCTGAATGGCTGGTACGTTTATGGTGGCCGCCGCACATTCGATACTGAGACCTTCCCACGGGAATATGCCAAGATTCGCAATATGGTTGCTGTGCGTGATCAATATGTGTGGGATATTGCAGCGGGCAAAGACGTTGCGGACCAGCCAGACGATAGTAAAACCGGCGAGTTGTATGTGCCTCCCACGCGGTTTGGTAACCCACGACAGAAATATTCAGAAGCGGAAGAGTTGCGATATTTAACTCCGGATGAGTTCATCAAGTCGTGTACCGTCCCACCTGGGATGAAAATTGAATTATTCGCTGATGAAACCAAATTCCCAGATCTGGCCAAGCCAGTCCAGATCAATTTCGACAACAAAGGTCGGCTGTGGGTGGCATGCATGCCAAATTACCCACAATGGAAGCCAGGTGATCCACCTGCAAATGATCGTTTGTTGATTCTGGAAGATACTGATGGTGACGGCAAGGCAGATAAAAGCACGGTCTTTTACGACAAGCTGCACTGTCCCACTGGGTTTGAATTTTTCAACGGTGGCGTGCTGGTGATGGATCAGCCACGCATTTTGTGGCTGAAAGACAACGATGGCGATGACAAGGCCGACGAAGTAGTCCACTTGTTCGATGGCTGGGCATCTGATGATACCCACCACCGTGGTGGCTTTGAATGGAATCATGGTGGTCGCCTGCATCTTCTGGAAGGTATTGCCACCAGCACTACGCTGGAAACACCCTGGGGCCCGCACCGCAGCCAGGGTGCAGGTGGGGCTTATGTAATTGATCCTCGGTCGTTGAAAATCCGCCAGTTCTCTTTGCCAGGCATGTACAACATGTGGTGCTACGTGTTCGATGAATGGGGCCAGGGGATCGTGGGTGATGGCACCACTGCAAACCATGCCTGGGATACCCCGCTGTCTGGTGCGCAGTTTTCTGGTCGCAAAGGCTTGAATTTTGTGTTTAATCAGGAAGGGATGCGGCCTGCCCTGGGTTGCGAATGGCTGGTGAGTCGAAATCTTCCCAAAGAAGTGCAGAAGCAGTTCACCTATGCGTGCGTGATCAACATGAATGGATTGCCACGCTTCACGATTGCCGATGACGGTGCTGGATTTGCTGGCCAACGAATTAAACAGGATGGCAAGCCATTCGACTTGATCCGTTCTACAGATAAGCATTTCCGACCTGGTGATCCCCAGATCGGTCCGGATGGTGCGTTGTGGTTCTGCGACTGGGCTAATGCCTTGATTGGCCACATGCAATATTCTCAGCGAGATCCCAACCGCGACCATCAGCGGGGCCGTGTTTATCGTCTGGTGGGGATTGATCAACCACTGGTCAAACCAGTTACCCAATTTGGAAAACCAGTCAAAGAGATTCTGGAACAGTTTCGTGAATACGAATGGCGTGCCCGCTATCGTGCAAGACGTGAACTTCATGATCGACCTGCTTCCGAAGTGCTGCCTGTTGTTGCAGAATGGGTCAAAAATCTGCCAGAAAACGATCCCATTTATGATCGGCTGTTGTGCGAAGCACTTTGGGTGCAACAGGCACACCACAAGATTGATCGCAACCTGCTGGCGAAAGTGCTGAAAAGCAAAACGTACCAGGCACGTGCCGCAGCCATCCGGATTCTGAGTGATGAAAGTGGTTATGTTGAACAGCCACTCGACTTGTTGATTCCGATGGTAAAGGATGAACACCCACGTGTCCGAACAGAGGCCGTGCGTGCTCTCAGTTTCTTCCAGACACCGGAAGCAATGGCAGCCATTGTTGATGCCACGAAGATGCCGATGGATTATTGGACCCGCTACACAATTGAGCACGCGATTGGTGCCAATGAAGTGGCCTGGCGCCCGGATTATCTTGCGGGGCGTATTGCCAAAGGCACCGAAGCGGAAAAGATGATGTCCAGCCACCTGGCATCTTCCAAGCAGGGTGGGGCAGCAGCACCGTTTCTGAAAACGCTACTGGATGCAAATGAAACCTCCGTTGAAACAAAAAATAAAGCGATGACTGCACTTGCAGGATTAAAAGGGAACCCCAGCCGCGGCCGGGAAGTCTTCGTACGAAACTGTACCGCGTGCCACCGCGTGGGTAATGGTGAAGGGCAGGATTACGGCCCGAACCTTGAAAAAGTTGCTACCCGCATGGTGCGTTACAAGATTGTTGAATCGCTGATTGATCCGAACGCCGAGATTGACATGAAGTATCTTTCGACAAGATTGGAGCTTCTCGACGGTGCCACCATCACTGGTCTGGTGGTGAAGGAAGACAAACAGAAACTGGAAATCTTTGATGGCAAAGACAAAAAGGTTGTAGCAATTGCTGACATTGCCGAACGCAAAACCCTCAAGCAAAGTAGTATGCCTGAAGGTCAGCCAGCCACGATGGCACCAGTTGAGTTTCTGGATCTGGTGGAATACCTTTCCACATTGAAGTAACCTCTTCGATTTTCCTGTCCCCCGTTCCTGGGCAATATCGTGCTAACTATCCTCTCGCTGATTGTCATTGCCATTGCCGCCTACACGTTAATCCAGGAGGGGGTGTTTGCGGCGTTTTGCCACGCAGTCAATACGTTTTTCGCGGGTGTGCTTGCGTTCCACTGTTGGCCAGTGCTTGCGAATGAACTGGAAAGCAGTTTTCAGGGTGGATCACTGGAAGGTTATGAGGATGCTGTCGCCCTCAGCATCATCTTTTTACCCACGTTACTTGGTTTGAGGTTTGCCTGCCAGTATTTTGCCAACCGAGAACTGTATTTCCCCGGCAAATGGTCGCAGATTGGTGGGCTTGTCTTTGGTGCCATAACAGGTTACATGATCAGTGGCTTTGTGGTGTGTGTCATGCAAACGCTTCCCTGGCAACACAACTTCATGGGCTACAAGCTGGAAAATGAAACTGGACTTGGTGTCAGAATGTTGCCCGCAGATCAGTTCTGGTTACGTCTGATGGCAAGAGCAGACCGAGTTATTCTCGAATCGTCAGGGAAAAGCCATCAACAGATTCTCCAGGAATATTCGGCTCGATTTGCGAAACATCGACGGGTCAAAGATGGTAAACCGCCGGAACAATATATTCCAGGTGCACCGTTGATTTTAAAGTCCAACGATCAGCAGGGGAAAAAGGTAGAGCCGCCAGTTCAAAGTATTCCGACTGGGCAGAATGAAGAATGACTCATTAGAATCCAGGTGCCTTGATCGGTGCTACTGCTTTTGCGGGCGGAGGAGGAGGTGCCACTGGAACAGGTTGTGCCGGGAGTAAATTTGGTGGTGGCGCGACGTCTCTCTCAACAGCCATGTATGTACCAAGTCCTGCAACTGCAAATGCAGCAGCGTTGGTGCGATAACGAATCGTCAACGCTTCCCCACCAGCAATTTCAACTGCAAACAGTGTGATTTTTTGCATATCCGGGTTGTTGATTACTTTTTCAAGTGCCTTGAACATTTCAGGAGGAGCACCAGCAGTTTTTGCAAACTCGACTGCTGCTTTGGTATTCATTTCCATTGCAAAAATGGGTGCAGGTTTCGCCTTCAGTTTGCTGGCAGCTTCCAGAACGGATTTGTTATCTACTCCGAAGCTCACATATAAGCCATTTTCCGTGAACATGATGGCTACTTTGGGTTCTTTGCCAAAAATAGCCTGTGCTTCCAGCGGGATCTCTTCAGGAATGATAAAGTGATGAACAGGATACTTGCCCACTTTTTCCGCATCGAGCACCAGCATTTCCTGGGGTACTTCTTTGGCAGCAGCACGCAATGCTTTGACCAACGCATCCGTATTTGCTAAACGCAAGGCCCCAACAATGTTGTAATGCTTGGATGCATTTGGTCCCTGTAGTGCAAATGCGAAATCCATGTTGCCCATTTCAGCGGTGGCGCTCATGTTCTTGAAGAATTCTTCAACAGCTTTCAGAGCAGTTTCTGGAGCACCTTCTTCAGAAAGTGTTTTGGAAATTGCAGGGCCAGCGAAGTTGTACAAATCCTTAAAGAAAGCTCTCAGTTCTGGGGCAAAGTAGGGCATTTTGCCGTAGGCTCTGGCAACAGCATCTTTCCCACCAAGTTCTGCAAATTCGTGCGTGGAAGTTTTGCGTTCTTTATAATCGGAAGCCAGTTGCGTCCCACTTTTTGGTTGTACAACCGTTTCAATGACCAGTTCACCATTTTTTTCGTTCAGATCCAGCCGCAAAGCAGAAAAATCACTCTGAGTGTACTGTTTCACATTCTCTGCATCGAGGTATTCGATCAATTTGACCGTTGCCTTCCGCAATTCTTCTGGAAAGCCAATCGCATCAAATGCTTCTTCAATTTGTTGGAACTGTTCTTTCACACCTGTCATCAGTTCCTTTGGCAGTTTGGCATTGTTCATACGGAAGTATGCCAAACCAGTTTCCTTGGGATAGAAAACCTTCGATGGGTCGAGAAGTTTCTTTTCATCAAGTGCTGCTTTGTCTCCCACAGAAACATACAGATGCTTGTTCGCTTCCTTAACCATCACGGGGGGAAAGTCTTCTTCTTCTGTTTCTAATTGCCAGCCATCACCTGCCTTTTTGAACTCTACACCCAGTTGGGTCAGGAATTCAATTACCTTTTTGCCGTCGGTCACTGGCAGTAAAAATACAACATAACTCCCGGAAAAATCCTGTTGTTGTATTTTTGCATCAACAACAGCATACACGCCAATAGGCTTAGTGGGATCAAATCCAGGTAGTTGATCTTTGAGATCAAACTGCCCTAGCTCGCCCATCACCATTTCCAGGGTTTTTTCATCGAGCAGATTTTTGGCAAGCGTTTTCACTTGCCCCATAATTTTTTCAGCGGGTGCAAGCTGGCCTGTCAGAAAAACGCTGTCGTTGCTGACTGCGACAGGTGGGGCGGCTTGCACATTGGTTGCGGTCAACCAACTGATTGCCATACACACAAAAATTTTCAGCAATTTCACTGGTGAATCTCCCAAGTAGATAGGAACTTCGTCATTCTATAAGAGCATTTCGCCGATTAACTGAAAAGATTTTCAAAAAAAATGCAATTTTCGTGAAACTTTTTCACTGTTCAATTGTTATATATTTGTACAGGTGGTTGGTTGGCTAGCCACGAAAATAGTTGGAGGTATAGGAAAAAATGAATTCTTCATGAGAGCAATACACGCTCGCCGAAAATTACGCACGGAACACATTATTGTGGTGCTGGCAGCTTTTCGTGGCGTTGCGAGTATCAATCACCAGCGGTGCTGCATCGCAAAGTAGTTGGTAGTCAATGTCGCTATGATCGGTAACAACAATCACGGCATCCTGTGCGGCGAGAATTTCCCGCTGATAGGGGGAGCTTTCCATCCGTAAGTGCGGCCAGCGTCGCATTTTGGGCAGCACCGGGATATACGGGTCGTGGTACTGAACTTTCGCCCCCTTTTTGAGCAGCAGGTTCATTAATTCGAATCCTGGTGACTCCCGTGGGTCGTCGACATTCTTTTTGTAGGCCATGCCCAGCAGCATAATTTTGCTGCCTTTCAATGCTTTGCCGGCATCATTCAAGCGATCCATTACCTGGGCCACCACGTATTCCGGCATCGAGGTGTTGATTTCACCTGCAAGCTCGATGAAACGAGTGTTCATGCCATGTTTTCGTGCCAACCAGGTCAGGTAGAACGGATCAATCGGGATGCAGTGCCCACCCAGGCCAGGGCCCGGATAAAACGCCTGAAACCCGAACGGTTTTGTTTTGGCGGCGTCGATCACTTCCCAGACATTGATGTCCATGCGGTCATAAAGCATCTTCATTTCGTTAACGAGTGCAATATTGACCGCACGGTAGGTGTTTTCCAGGATTTTGGAAGCCTCCGCCACTTCGGCAGAGCTTACCGTTACCACTTCGGGTACGATTGTCTGGTACAGAGCAGTGGCTAGTTCGCTGGACCTCAGGTCGCACCCACCAACAATTTTTGGTATGGAAGCCAGGCCGTGCTTGGGATTTCCCGGGTCTTCACGTTCCGGGCTGAAGGCCAGAAAGAAATCGTGGCCCGCACGCAGATTGGTGCGTTCAAGGATAGGTTGGCACACTTGCCGCGTGGTACCCGGATAGGTGGTGCTTTCCAATACAATCAGTTGACCGCGGCGTAGTTGGCCTGCAATAGCATAAGTGGATTCTTCCACATATTTCAGGTCAGGCTCTCGAGATTCGGTTAGTGGGGTGGGAACGCAAATCAGCACTACATCGACTTCGCCAAGTCGGTCGTAGCGGTCTGTAGCTTCAAACCCACGCGATTGCATCCGTTGGATATCGGTATCGGGAATCTGTCGAATGTAACTTTGACCAGAATTCAAGGCGGTGACTTTTCTGGTGTCGATATCGAATCCAAGCGTTTTCAGGCCAGCATCGGCAAAAGCACGAATCAGTGGCAGCCCCACGTAACCGAGGCCAATTACACCCACGCGGATTGATTTGGATTGTATCTGTTGGAGTAACTCAAGGTGTGTTGTCATTCGGTTCGTCCGTGAACGCTTCTGTCTTGTCTATTTGAAAGAATTACAACGATGTTGTCAAGGGGAGTACGTCGTAACAGCAAGATGAGCAAAAAATAGGCAGTCGGTGCCTGTTATTGTGGCAAGAAATTGTGAATTGGATTTTCTATGTTGCCCAGACTGCCTATGTTGTCTCCAAGTTGTTAAGCTTTATCGGATTTTTCGTGACAATCAGACAATTGTCTGATCTTAATCTGAATGCCTAATCAATCTTGTGTATGTTCCCTGTCGAAAGGATAACTGGTAGTTTCTTACCCAATGTCCTGCAATACCCTGTGCAGCACAATTTGAATTAATGAAGGGTTATTCGTCTCTCTGGCAGGATGCCAGGAGGAAATATGAAAGTGCGATTCAAGCAAACGTTGAAGTTGATGATGCTTGGTCTGGTGCTGATTGGGATTACGCCTGGTGTGTTTGCCCAGTCGCCAATCAAGGAAATGCCTGCAAAGGTAGATGCGTTTGCCACCAAAGCGGGCTTTGCAGAAATTGGTGGGCAGGCACCTGGGCCAGTTCCCGAAGTACCCAAAGCTCCAACAGTTCCGACTGCACCTGTTTTGGAAACGGGAATGATGCCCACCACTGCAGGGGTGGCTGATATCCCTAGCGAAAATTGGGACAACGGCTTCGATGAGGCACTTCGTCACCCGAGTATGTGCGATCCTGCATGGTATGCACCGAACATGTTTGGTGGGTTGTTTAATGGTGGTGGCAGGCCACGCGTTCTGTCAATCGGCACCATCACCCCAGCAGGACGGGTATTTGTACCAGCTGCGGTAACAGATCAGCGAACATTGTTGTTACCAGCAGAACAATTCCGTAACAGTGATGTGTTGCTCACTTCACTGGTGGGTCCGAATGTTCTTGCTGCTTTGGGTCCAGCGGTGTTTCCTGCCCACCCATCAAGCATCGCTGGCACCATTCGTGCCTCAGAAGACAACAATGTTTTGCCGAAAAGTCGGTTGATTTTCAATTATGATTACTTCAATGGCGCGACGTTTTTAGGTAGAAATGCGGATCCAAGTCGATTTATTCTTGGTTTTGAACAGGCAGTATTTGGTGATCGCTTCTCGGTATTAGCCAGAATGCCATTTGTCTCAACTGTGGATTCGCAGGTTTTCACAAATGCAGCCCAGGGTGGTGCAAGTGATATTGGCAATCTCCAGGTTGCTGCAAAGTGGTTGTACTACTCTTCTGAAACGTTGAATCTCTCTACCGGGATCGCAGCTACTTTACCCACCGCTCCGGGTACGAGTACCATCAACGCTGTTGGTGCCACAATTGCTTCGGTAAAAAATCAATCAGTGATTGTAGAACCTTACTTTGCAGCATTGTGGACACCCGATGAACGATTGTTTGCACAAGCATGGGCAAGTATCGCTGCCGATGTCACAGGCAGTCCGATCAGAGGAAATTATGTTGGTTTGGGATTTAATGATCTTGGTAGATTGTACAGCGACCCAACGTTCAGCGGTGATCTGCAACTGGGCTATTGGCTACTTCGTGGGGGCCCAGACGATATGCTGCAAGGTCTGGCACCATTCGTTGAGTTACATTACGTAGGATCGGTCGTTGGGAACATTATCTCTGAAGAAGATATCAGTACTGACACCAGCAATTACCGCTTGACCAATGCTGCATTTCAGGATTCTACGGTGACTTTGGGAGGTGTAGCCCAGTTTGACACGAACCTGAATCTGAATGTCGGACTGACCTTGCCACTGTTTACTCCCAATGAGAGAATGGCGAATTATTCAGTTGGTTTTCGATTGAATTACTTGTATGGTTCTTCGATCCGAGCAATGGGTTCCGGATATTAATAGACCACTTGTGGGTGCTGAACTTGAATCGTGGTTGTTGAAAATGAGTTTGGTGTTCTCAGTTTGCAAGATTGGTCCATTTTCAGCATCTCACAAGTGAGCAAATTTAATTTCAATTCAAAAAAATGCTCTCTTTAATGCGATTCAAAGATGTAGTGTCGAACTTGCAAAACAAAAAAATCCAATTTTCATGTAGAATGTTAACATCAATGATGGATCAGATGTTGACCATTTGATGGCTAGTTTGTTTCAGGTACATCATGAAATTTCCTTTTCCTGTCGCCAGTATCCGCGATTTTTACAGTTTTGAGCAACATGTCCGCACCTGTCGAGCCCACCGTGGGCTGGAAATGATCCCCGCATGGTATGACATACCTGTGTTTTATTTTTCGAATCCTGTAGCCATCAATTTTCATGGCGATCCTGTTTATGCGCCGATCAATTCCAGTGAATTGGATTTTGAACTGGAACTGGCCTGCATGATTGGGAAGTACGGCAGTGATATACCACCCACGGATGAAGCGATCGATTATGTGGCGGGTTTTTTTATTATGAACGATTGGAGTGCCCGCGACTTGCAACGACAGGAAATGGCTGTGGGACTGGGGCCCAGTAAAGGGAAAGATTTTGCCACATCTTTTGGGCCGCGATTTGTCCCAACCAGTGACTTGCTGTCGTATTATCGTGATGGCCGGTTTCATCTGGAAATGACTGCCAGATTAAATGGGAAAGAGATTTCCAGAGGAAATGCGGGCAGCATGTACTGGACCTGGCCACAACTGCTTGCCCATGCCAGCAGGGATACCACGTTGGTACCGGGGGATATTCTGGGTTCTGGCACGGTGGGCAGTGGGTGTATCCTGGAATTAACGCCACAATTGGTGGGTGGCTGGTTAAAACCCGGGGATACTGTGCAATTGGAAATCGAACAACTCGGAATTCTGGAAAATCCGATTGTCGCAAATCCTAAACTTACTCATTAATCAGAATATTGACAATTCGAACTGCCGTAGCGCTGGTTGTTTTGCTGGAATCAGCAACTACGCGCATTTTGACTGAATGTTTTTCACGTGCCAGATTCTCAGCAAACATGATGCTGCGTGGGTAATGTAATCCTTTGCTGAACTGATGTTTTAATGGGAATTTCTTGTATGCAGCTCCATCGATCGAAACTTCCAGAACACCCGCATCGGGGCCAGCAAGGAGGTAAATGCCCACCCCACGTCCGGTAAAGTCAACGGATTGTTCCTTGTCTGGTTCTGTGGTGCTGAGTAGTGGGATGTTTTTGAAACGATCTCGCCATGAACCAGGGATTTTTTGCCAGTCTGGTTTTGCCAAATTCCATCCCGGTGCGACATTTATGTGTTGCCAATCCAGAAACTTTCCCTGGGTATAACTTTGTGGGTCCAATGGCTGGTCGGGCATTTTGGAAACAGTAGTTTTCTTCCAATTTGCTTCCAGCAATTGTTCCACAAGATTGGCACAAAGTCGATTCCCAGCAGGTGCGGGGTGCACTCCACCGTATTGTTTCCAGCTAAACTTTTCTGCCGATATCTGAGCTGCCAGTTCTTTGGCAACATTCACGCTCGACACATGGTAATGTTCGCAAACCTTCTCGTGGTTGAGGATCGTCAGTGGCACTGCACCTTTCTGGGTGGTTGCCAGCATCGATTCGTTGACAAAATAAACCACCACAATGCCTGCATCGGGATTGGTTGTTTTCAACTGGCGAATAATTCCTTCCATGCCACGCACGCACTCTTCAGCGGTGTGGCGGGCATCCTGGTCGTCATTTACGGCAAACTCCAGGAAAAATAGATCCACTTTCCCTTGATCGAGCACATCTGTTTTCAGTCGAAAGGCACCGGTGGTGGAACAGGTTGAGGCAATGCCAGCATTAGTAAACTGCAACTTAGTCTGTGGGAACTTCTTTGTCAGGTAGTCCATCACCATTGGGCGATACCCGTTCATTTCGGTAATCGACCCACCCATAAACGCCACATGGCCAGTTTTTTGGGTTGTGAAGCGTTCGGCGATAGCCTGAAAGCCATCTCGCTGCACCCAGTGTTGGCTGGGTTCTGCTGCCAGAACAGTCCCGCACAGGAAAAAACTGCTAAAAAGACCCCAATTTCTCATTGCTTCTCCAGATTATTATTTTTTGATTTTGGGTTGTGGGAGTGCAGGGGGGTTGCCGCCAGAAAGTTCACCAAAACAGTAGGCTTTGCCTTGCCAGCCCCGATCATTGGCAATCAGTTGCCATTTCTTATCTTTGCCAAACAGAGAAATTTTGCTGGGTGGCCAGCTATACCCAAAAAGTTGCTGATTGACACTGCGAAGTTGGCGGGGAAAGGGAGTGCCTTCAATTACTTCCCAAGTGGTGCCATCTTTACTGGTTACTGTGCCCTTTGAGGTGGTGGCATAAAAGCGATCCTGGTGAAACTCAACACAGAAAATATCTCCACGTTCTGGCACTGTTTCGTTCTTTTTCCACTTTATACCATCGGTGCTTGAAGCCAGCAGGCCCGCCTGCCCACCCACAACGAAGGTGCCATTGCCAAATGCCGTGCGTTTCCAGGTGGCATTTTTATCCACCTGACCAGCCAACTGATGAACAGCAATCGTTTCTTTGGCAATATCGAACACGATGACCGGGCCGTAATCGCCAGAGCCTACAATCAGGCCATTGCCCTGGCTGGTGGATCGTATCCAGTGCGTTTTGGTGGGCATTTCTGCTGCTGCTACCATTTTCCAGGTTTCACCATCGGCCGATTTGAATACTTTGCCCCGCAGATCAATCGCGTACAGTGTTTTTTCAACGACTTCGAGGCCAAAAATCGGCGAACTGCCAGGAATTACCCCTTCAGACCAGGTTTTGCCATCGCGGGTGGCAGTAATTCTGCCGGAAAAGTAGCCACCTGCTGCATACATCGTGCCTTGAAAGTTGGCAGCTACATTCAGATCATTCTGATCGTGCTTAGGCTCTCCCCATGCCACGTGGTGCGTCCAGGTCTGGCCATCCTGCGAGAGCATGCGTTGTCCTCCGTGCCCCACGGCCAGGTACCATTTTTCAGCACAAGTGCCTGCAGAGCAGGCAGTTAGAAAGATAACCAGCGGAAATAGTCGTTTCCCGAGATCCATGAAGTCCTCGCACGCTACAATAGGCGAAATTGTTCTCAATAAGTTACAATACCCCACATGAAAAAGAAACGACTAATTCCAGCGATTCGATTGCTGATGTGTGCTTTTGTCTGTTTGTGGTTAGTAATGCCTGTTTATTCGCAAACAATCGTCGCTGCTAGGCTTGAATCTGGCAAGCATTACCCCTGCAACAGCACTCCAGAAAAAATCGTCATTGATGGAAAACTGGATGACAAAGCATGGCAGCAAGTGCCCTGGTCGAAAGAGTTTCAGGATATTGAAGGTGACCGGAAGCCAAAGCCCACCTATCGCACGCGGGTGAAAATGTTGTGGGACAACGAAGCACTCTACATCGCGGCAGAACTGGAAGAGCCCAACGTCTGGGCGAACTTGAAAAAGCATGATTCGGTGATTTTTCACGACAACGATTTTGAAGTGTTTATCGATCCGGATGGCGATTGCCAGAATTATGCCGAGCTGGAGTTGAATGCTCACAATACCACCTGGGATCTGTTGTTGACCAAGCCTTATCGAGCAAGTGGCAAAGCAATTAATGGCTGGGAAATTACAGGTCTGCAAACGGCCGTGCACGTCAATGGCACTTTGAATAACCCGACGGATATCGACAAAGGCTGGACGATCGAAATTCGCTGGCCGTGGGCAAGTTTGAAAGAGATTTCGAATCAGGCATTCCCACCGAAAAAAGGCGACCATTTATGGATCAATTTCTCCCGCGTGCAGTGGGACACTGTTGTGAAAGACGGTAAGACCACAAAAATTGCCGGAAAACCAGAGCATAACTGGGTCTGGAGCCCACAGGGGGTGATCGATATGCACCGACCGGAACGTTGGGGGTTTATTACATTTGATGATCATTCAAAAGTGGATGAACTTTGCAATATCAGTTCCGCTCGATTTTATGCGGGATTCATTTTTAATCAGCAATTCGATTATCGCACAAAACACAACAAATATGCTTCCAACTTCGAAGATCTTCGAATGGGTGGTCATCAATTGGGGGAATTAGCAAAAACTGAACTTGGATTTGAGAGCCTTTTCACCAGAGGGAAGCTAACTTCGTTTATCAACAACAATTATCATCTGCGTGTCTTGCCAGCGACTGTCAAACCGAACAAAAAGCAACTAAAGTAGCCACGTATCACCAAGGATAATCTCATGAGAAAATGTTCATTAATAGTGCTGTCTTGCATTACCACTTTTTCGTTGGGTGCGGAGCCCAAGGCTGATTTGTCCAAAGAAGTGCAGGCTGCCTTGCTGCAAGCGGGAGAGAATAGAGCGGAACTGGAACTGGCACTGAAAAAGGTTCCCCAGGAAGAGCGTGCGGGGATGATTTTCATTATTGCCAATATGCAAGAAAACGATCTGAAAAGCCTGAAAGCGGAATACTTGTTAAAGAATTCTCATTTGGCCTATCAGGCACGCACGCAGATGGCGTGGGGAAAGAAAATTCCGGAAGAGATCTTTTTCAACTATGTGCTGCCTTATGCCAATATCGATGAGCAACGCGATGACTGGCGGACAAAAATCATGGAGATTGCCCTGCCGATGGTTCGCGAATGCAAGACTGCAACCGAAGCAGCAGTGAAATTGAACAAGGAGCTTTTTCCAAAGCTGAAAGTAGGTTATTCGACCCAGCGACGTGCGGCGAATCAGGGCCCATTGGAAACGATGGAAAGTGGTAAGGCATCGTGCACTGGCCTGTCGATTCTGCTGAGCGACGCCTGCAGATCGGTGGGAATTCCCACGCGATTAGTCGGTACACCCTTGTGGACGAATAAGCGTGGAAACCACACCTGGCTGGAAATTTGGGATGGTGACTGGCACTTTACGGGCGCGTGTGAACAGGACCCACGTGGTCTTGATTTTGGCTGGTTTACGAACGATGCTTCTAAAGCGATTGAGGATCAGCCCCTGCATGCGATTTACGCGGCCAGTTTCAAGAAAACGAATACCCCCTTCCCACTGGTGTGGGCACCACGCAATAAGACGATTTCCGCAGAAAATGTAACAAAACGCTACGCTGCCAAAGCGGAAAAAGGGCAATTTCGCCTGCAGGTGACCTGCGTGGATGGCACAGGAAAACGAATTGCTGAACCAATTCAAGTGCTTGACAGCAAAGAACTTAAAGTAATTGCAAGTGGGAATACCAAAGATGAAACTGCCGACACGAATGATTTTCTGACATTCCAACTTCCCACCGCAGGCACTTATATTGTCAAGCGTGGTAGTGAAGAACAACAAGTAACATTTTCTTCCACCGAGAAAGAAAAACTGATCCGATTTCCGATCAAAAAGTGATTCCAAATAGGGTGAATTAACTCACTGTGGGTTCCCAGCCCCGTGCGTATTCACGCGACCAGAGTTTCATCGCCTCGCCATCATCCAGGATTTTCCCATTTTTGGGATCGCATTTCAGGCGACGCCCTACGCGGTGGGCGATATTGCCCAAATGACAGAGCAGGGTGGTGCGATGGCCTTCCGAAATTTCGCTGTTCAGTGTTGCCTGACCGCGAATCGTGGCAATGAAGTTTTCGAAGTGGGCAGCCGTGCCGTCTTTTCCGGCCACTTTTTTGATTTCTTTCCCTTTGAGGTCATACACAGTATAACTGCCGCCACGCACCGCCAGGCTGCCTTTATCGCCATAGAACACCACATCGGCTTGCTGTCCGTTGGGGCAAACGACACAACTGAATCCATACCAGCGAATCTGTTTACGGCCTTCAAATTCAAACGCCACCGAGTGGGTATCTGGCGTTTCCTGATCGTCTTCAAAGTGGTAACGGCCACCCGATGAGGTTACTGCAGTGGGGTAATCAACACCCAGTCCCCAGCGACAGGTATCCAGCATGTGCACACCATTATTGCCCAATTCGCCATTTCCCCAATGCCAGAACCAGTGCCAGTTATAGTGCAGATAGTTGCTCTTAAAAGGCTTTTCGGGTGCGGGCCCCTGCCACAATTTGTAGTCGAGCCCTTCGGGTGCCGGTTCCAGTTTGCCAATCCCAATCGACCCACGGGTGTTATAGTACCAGGCTTCTGCCAGATAAGCACGGCCAATGATCCCTTCCTGCACCGCTTTGCAGGCCTCCTGAATCGCAGGAAAACTTCGGCGTTGATTGCCCATCTGCACGTGGCGTTGGTGCTTGCGGGCCACTTCCACCAGGATTTCACCTTCACGTGGGTTGTGGGAACACGGTTTTTCCACATAAACATGCTTGCCCGCTTTGCAGGCCAGAATCGCCATCGGAGCATGCCAGTGGTTGGGCGAGGCAATGACTACCGCATTTAAGTCTTTCATCTCCAATACTTTGCGAAAATCGGCTTCCTGTTTCGGTTCCAGGCCCGTCGTCTTTTTCAGTGCTGCCGCAGCCATCCCCATACGGCTGGCGTCGGTATCGCAGACAGCATGCACTTCAACACCGGAAATTTTGGCAAAAGATTGAGAAAGTGAAGTCCCCCGTCCACCAGTGCCCAGCACACCTAATTTCACCACGGAATCGTCGCCCAGTGCCAGCGATGTGGACAAACCAGTGGCAAGGGACGCACCCACAAACGTGCGGCGATTCAGTTCTGGCATGAAAATTCTCCTCTAAACAGAATTCTTGCGGTCTTTCGCAAGTTGAATGTGGTATGAGCCTATCAAAAGGGAGCGGGCTTCACAATCATGAAGTAGGACGGGATGCAGATTTTTGGGCGAGAATCCGTTCTGCAGCACGTTGTTCCAGCACCGTAAGCACTTTGGGGGGCAGGAATTTCTGCAAATCACCTTCCAGCATTGCAATTTGGCGGAGCAAAGAGCTACTGACGTGGGAGTATTCTTCTTTCGACATTAAGAAGATTGTTTCAATCATCGAATTCAGATTCAGGTTCATCAGCGACATGGTAAACTCGTATTCCATATCACTGAGCGTGCGTAGCCCACGGACCATAATTTTGGCACCCATGCCAGCAACAAAACGCACCGCCAGCCCGGTAAACGGCTGCACGGTGACGTTCGGGATGTGGTTCGTGACCAGTCGCACCAGTTCAACACGCTCTTCGATGGTGAAAAAGGTCGATTTATCAGGATTGATCCCCACGCCGACGATCAATTCGTCGAACAATTTGCTGCACCGCTCAATGACATCAAAATGGCCCAAATGGATGGGGTCAAAAACACCTGTATAAACCGCTTTCCTGGGATTAAGTTCCATCGCAAGTTACCTGCGCAAGACATCAATGAGGTGGTCGAGTTCTTCTATGGTGTTATAAAAGTGCGGGCTGATTCGCAAACGGTCGCTACGGACATTGACAATAATCTTCTCATTTCGGCAGGTTGCCATCACCTTTTTCAAGTCTTTTCCTGGGTAGTCAATTGACACTATACCAGATCGGAACGGTTCTTCTCTGGCACTGAACACGGACCACCCCGCGGAGGCAATTTTTTCCGCAAAATATTGCGTCAGGGAATTTACTTTGTCCCATACGCTGTCAATGCCCACTTCCAGAAGCAGATTCATACTGGCGGCCATACCCAGAATACCTGCGACGTTAATTGTCCCACCTTCAAATCTGCCGGCGTGGGGCTTGAGGCGAAAATCGATGCTCGAAAAATTGGCTGGGTGCACCACGCTGTTCCAACCCACCCCAATGGCGTGAAAACGCTCGACCCACTCTCGCTTCAAGTAAAAGATCCCCGCACCTTCTGGCCCCAAAAGCCATTTGTGACTGTCGGCAGCAAGTGCGTCCATTGGCAGAGACTGCAGATCAATGGGCTGTACCCCCAGGCTCTGAATGGCATCAACAAACAGAAAAATCTGATTTTTTTGGCAAATTTCGCTGATTGTTACCAGGTCGTTACGAAAGCCGGAACCAAACTCGACACTGCTGATTGCCAGCACCCGCGTGCGTGGGGTAATGGCCTTCATAATATCATCGATGGCAATTTTGTTCCCACGACTGGGGATATTCACCACATTGACCAGTTTCTCTTGCAAATTGAGCCAGGGATATTGATTTGAGGGATATTCTTCGGCAAAAGTAATCACTTCGTCGCCTGGTTGCCACGGAAAGCCCTCTGCAACGATGCCGATCCCCTGGGTGGTGCTGCCCACAAAGCAGATATCATCAGCCGCACAGTTGAGGAGTCGCCCCACCGTACTGCGGGCGGCAATCACCTGTTCGTGCCACTTCAGAAAGGAAGCGATGCCATTTTCAGACAGATCGGCACTGTATTCGGCGATTTTGTCCCGACAGACTGAGGGAGGGGCACAGACAGCCGCGTGGTCAAAAAATGCCCACTTCTCGCACACGGGAAAATAGTTTCGGTACGTTTTCAAAGTCTGATGAACCAATCTGGGTTGCATTATGTGCAATTTTTATCCAAATTTTCCTGATTTTGTAGATTGTTTACATAAACGAAGCGAAATGTCTGCAACTTGCAAGCCGATATTGCTCCATGAATTTTGCAGTATGTGCTAGAATATGCAAAATGAATCCACCCGATTATTTTCAGAAACCACTATGTTCATTCGATTATTCTCGTCGAAGAAATTCAAAGTACATGAAGTCGAATTTGAAATTCAACCGTTGTTCTTTCTGGTTGTTGGATTTGCAAGTTGGATGCTGATTCGTTTTGAAATGGAACTGCAACGTTATCTGCTTGTGTTCGGAATAATTCTGGGTAGTTTGTGTTGTCGTTATCTCGCTCAAACAATAATGATGCTGCTATCAGCAGCATGAAATTATTTTTGAAGTGGGCTTCATCAACATTTTTGTTGACACCAAGTATGAAACTAAATCACTGAAAGAAAAATTTCTTCCTATTTTGTCAGCCCAATTAGTAACTATTTTCCTCGCCTTTGTAGTACATATCACAGATGTTTTGTTCGACTGGAAGAATTCTGATCCTTATTATTCCTGGATTATTTATGATGTGGCACTATACTTCAATTTGTTCCTGGCAATACTTTACGCAATTCCGATTATGCCACACAAATGTGGACAATTGACAGGTGACTTTTTTGAAAAAATTACAGGTAGAAACGGGGAAAAATTTTCCCTAAAATTCTCTATTTTTTGTGCAGTGGTAGTACTCATAATCAATTACCTGAATCAGATAGAAGTGGTGACTTTCTATCGTAATGAGCGGTCAATGGTAATTGGATTTGAGTGGTTGACATGGGCAATCTATGGATCAGTAGGAATGTCGCTAGTTTTGTGCGTAATTGGACTGTACGAATTTGATGCAAAATCTAACGAAAAGATTAACAATCAAACGAAAGAAACCGATGAAATCGACACTTACTACAAATGAAATCCGCGTTCCATCGGTAATGTCTGTCTGCCCATCTGCAACTATTTTCAAACATGTAATCTTTTCAACAAGCGATTCATCGTCCTTTTGAGAACCTCGGATCTGTTTCGAGCAACGAATATTGCATTATTTCTACAATCTCGATTTTTGCAGTAGATACTGCATGTATTGTGGCTTGTTGCTTGATCCATGCAATAATGGCTGTTGTGCTTACAAAATTTTCAGTGTGCTTTTTTGCTACAACATTTCCAGGCTGTTATCCCACTCGTAAGGATGCAATATTATGGCACTTCACTTTGAAACTCGCGTAAATTTTCCGGCGTTTCGGCTAGCGAACTCTGACTAGGGTGGGTAAACTAAACTTGTCTGATTAAGGAAACTGGTTATGGCTACCACGAAGCAAGTATCGCCCGCACCCGAAACGCCACCCGATGAAAATCTGTGGGAAACGTATTCAGCGAATTACGAAATGCCCATTTCGTCCTTGCTGTCGTTGTTGCTGCACGTTGCCTTTTTTGCGGTGGTGGCTGCGGTGCTGTGGTACATGGCCAAAAACCCAATCAACGATCGTGTTCCCGTGCCGATGCGAACGATGGAAATTACTGCCGATGAGTCTGGTGAGGGTGATGGTTCTCCCGGATCCGGTGGTGGGGAAGAAAATGTCGATCCGAACGAAGATTTCAGCATGTTACCCATGCGGGAAATCCCAGATGCGGTGCTGAACGATGTGGTGATTGAAATTGATGATTGGGTACCGAAAATTCCGCAGGCAGAAGAAGGGCTATCGGCCATGGATCTGGAAGCAGTGCAGAAGATTGCCCGCCTAAACGACGACATTCGTAAGGTGTTGCTGCCTGGGAAAAAAAAGACCCCGGGCAAAGGGCTGGAAGAAGGTAAAGGCAATACTGGCCAGCCAGGCACTGGCGTGGGTGGCACGGGTGATTCAACCACCTCTAAAAAACGCTCGATCCGGTGGGATCTGAGGTTCAGTACCAATGATGGCAAAGACTACTTGAGCCAACTGGCGGCGATGAAAGCAGCACTTGCTTTTCCGCAGCCACCAGACTGGAAATCACTGAAAGTTTATAAAAATTTGGATCAGGCAAACCCACGTGGGGAGAACTTCGACCTGAGCAGCTTACCTTCTCTCTATTTCATTGATGATGCCCCGCGGTCGGTGCTGGGGCTGTCGCGTGCGTTAGGTTTGAACTTCCAGACGCCACAGGTAATTGCGTTTTTCCCCAAAGATATTGAAGAAGAGCTTGCCGCCAAAGAACGTGCTTACCGCAATCGGCGCGAAGACGAAATCTTTTCCACCACCTTTCAGGTACTTATCCGCAATGGCAAACCGGTCATTACCGTAGTCAGTCAGACGCCAATCAGAAGATAGCGGAGTATTATATAGTCTATTAGTTATATAGTAAATTAGATATATATGAGTGTGGTTGTATAAATTCTTCGCAACGTGGGCGTCTCGCCCATGTGTTATCCCACGGGCGGGACGCCCGTGCTACGATTTTGCAGATGAGCAATTTCAAGGACTGGACGCCCGTGCTACGATTTTGCGGATGAGCAATTTCAAGGACGGGAAGCCCGTGCTATGGTATCACTTGCATCAGTATCCACGTGGGGTGCTGTCTTTAACTCTTATTCCTGCACCAGAATTATTTTCTTCCCTTCTTGCGATCAATATAACTCGCATTTACACAATTTCGATGACGATTAAATTGGCATTAATGAAATTTTGGAGAATACGTTGAGTTCGAATTACCTTTTTACTAGTGAATCGGTGTCGATGGGGCACCCGGACAAAGTTTCCGACCAGATTAGCGATGCTGTGCTTGATTTCTGTTTGCAGCACGACCCGATGAGCCGAGTAGCCTGCGAAACGCTGGTTACCACCGATCTGGCCGTGGTGGCTGGTGAAATTACCACTAACGCCCCACTGACCCGTAAAGTTGTGGATGGCCTGGTGCGGGAAGTCATCACCGAAATTGGATATGTCGATCCAAATATCGGCTTTGCAGCAGATACCTGTCAGGTGGATTGTCGTCTGCACTCTCAGTCAGCCCACATTGCGATGGGTGTCGATCTGGGTGGTGCCGGTGACCAGGGGATGATGTTCGGCTTTGCGTGCGACGAAACCGCCAGCCTGATGCCACTGCCGATTCACCTGTCGCACCGACTGGTGGAGCAGCACGCAAAATTGCGTAAGTCTGGAGAATTAAAGTGGTTACGGCCCGATGCCAAAAGCCAGGTTACCGTGGAATACGGCCCAGATGGCGTGCCAGTTCGCATCCACACAATTGTGTTGTCAACTCAGCACGATGAATCGGTAATGCATGTCAGCGGTGGAAAAGAATATTTTACCGATGAGGCCCGCAAAGAAGTAATTGAAAAGATTGTGGCACCAGTGCTGCAGGCAGAACGGCCCGACCTGGTGAAAGGGAAATTAATTCCGGTGCTGCCTGGTTCAAGCAGTGGCAGCATTTCCGGCAACGATATTGCGTGCCACATTAACCCAACGGGTTGTTTTCTGGTAGGTGGGCCTCACGGTGACTGTGGTCTGACAGGCCGCAAAATCATTGTGGATACCTACGGTGGCCGAGGACGTCACGGTGGGGGTGCTTTCAGCGGGAAAGATCCCACCAAGGTGGATCGATCTGCGGCCTACATGTGCCGATATATCGCTAAGAATATTGTGAAGGCTGGCCTGGCAAAACGCTGTGAAGTGCAGCTCAGTTATGCAATCGGCTACCCTGATCCACTGAATATCTGGGTCAACACCGAACATACGATTGCGGAAGGAGTTACGGAAGAAAAGCTGATCAATTTGATCCGCAAGCACTTCCAGTTGACCCCCGCCGGGATTATTGAAACGCTGAAGCTGCGTCGCCCGATTTTCCGTGAATCGGCACGCCACGGTCACTTCGGTCGGGAATTGGAAGATTTTACGTGGGAACACACCGATAAAGCAGCTTTGTTGCGTCAGGATGCTTAATGCACGCACCGCTTGCGACGTTTCTTTTCACTTTACTAGCACTGTTCAGCTTCGCAGGCAACTCATTACTTTGTCGATTTGCCCTGCGTGAAACCACGATTTCTCCGATGTTGTTTATGCAGGTGCGTTTCCTCAGCGGAGCGATTGCCCTGTTGATCGTTTTGCGAATTGGGAACCCCACCCAAAGTAGGGCAGGGCAGCCCACTAAAATTGGTGGCAACTGGTGGGCAGGCCTGGCATTGGCAGCGTACGCGGTCAGTTATACCTATTCATTCACACAATTGACGGCTGCCACTGGTGCCCTGTTGCTTTTTGGTGCGGCACAAGTGACGATATTGACTACGGCAGCCGCACGTGGCGAACGCTTTCGTGGGCTGGCCTGGCTGGGTTACGCACTAGCGATGGGAGCTTTATTATACCTGGTATTACCTGGATTGGCTTCCCCCACCTGGGTTGGCACGGTGAGCATGTTGATTGCAGGTATTAGTTGGGGGGCGTACACCCTTTTGGGCAAAAGAGACCCCAACCCACTGGCAGCCAATACGGGAAATTTTCTGCGAACACTCCCACTGCTGGCAGTAACCTTGCTGGTGCCGAACCTGTTGCAGGGCTGGAACTGGCCGGGAATCACTGCCGCAATAGTGTCGGGAGTGGTTACCACCGGAATTGGCTATGTCCTTTGGTATCAGGCACTTCGGTCGATTTCCACCACAATGGCTGCGATAGTCTTGTTAACGGTCCCACTCTGGTCGAGCCTGGGCGGAATTCTATTTCTTTCTGAACTACTCACCCTGCGATTTGTCCTTGCTGCGGTGGTAATGACAATCGGCTTGTTGATCACCATTTACCGAAAGTAGTTTACTTGTATATGCAAGTATCTGGGCGGATTCCCCACATTTTTCGTATTTGTCTGAAATTAGCTACAGCACCGTGCGAAGTACTAAAATAGAGGTGGCTAAAATAACTTGGGAATCATCTCGATGGATTTGTATTCTGTCGCCTACATTCTGATCATTGCTGGAGTGATCTTTTCCATTTTTGAATATGGTGATGGAGGTTATGGAAAAACTCCAAAGCAGGTGGTTAGAATTACCCAGGCAACATTAATATTTGGCATACTTCTCGGGCTAACGGGGATTGGAATCGTCTTCTTTTATGGCACTACCAATCAGGCTCTAACGGCAACATCTTTATTTATCGTGGGGCTGATCATTGCCGTACCCATGGCAAGGTATGTAGTAAGGTATTTTCGTGGAAACCAGGAAGCAATTGAGAATTCAACGGTGATCGATACGCCAGAGGCCAACGAACTGGCAGCTTTGAAGGGAAGAATCGGCAAAACGGTATCAATGCTTCGCCCGTCGGGCATCGCTGATTTTAACGGCAGGCGAGTAGATGTCATCACGGAAGGTCTGGTGATTGAGGAAGGTCAGTGGGTGAAATGTGTGGAAGTGAAAGCAGGGCGTGTCATTGTCCGGCCAAGTGACCATCCCCCACTGGGAGATTTGGAAAAGTTTGATTTTTCTTGATTCTAATTACCAAAATTTTTAGACCATCAATTAACAACATGAGAACAAGGATTCGCTGAACATGCTAAAACCACTATTTGCTGCAGGCCCCGATGATAACGTTTGGATTATCGTCATTGCGGTAGTCGCCTTTTTGATCGGCCTGTTTATGCTGATCGTCTTTTTCAGTTTCGTTCGCCTGTATATCCAGTGTTTGTTGACCAACGCGAAAATTGGTATTTTCGACCTGATTGGGATGAAATTGCGAAATGTCGATTACGCGATGATTGTCCGCCAGAAGATTGCACTGGTGCAATCGGGTGTGCGGGTTTCCACCGAAGAGCTGGAATCCCACTTCCTCTCACGTGGAAACGTTCCAAAGACTGCCACCGCAGTTATTGCCGCCCACAAGGCAGGCATGGATCTTTCCTGGAAAATCGCTGCCGCAATTGATCTCGCAGGTCGCGATATTCTGGATGCAGTGCGTACTTCCGTAAATCCCAAGGTGATCGACTGCCCAGACTCTGTGAAGGGCCGTGTGACACTGGATGCAGTTTGTCGTGATGGGATTCAGTTACGTTGCAAAGCCCGCGTGACCGTGCGTACCAAACTGGAACGTCTGGTCGGTGGTGCGACGGAAGAAACAATTATCGCCCGCGTGGGGGAAGGGATTGTGAAGGCCATCGGTTCCGCCGAAAACCACAAAATGGTGCTTTCCAACCCCAACTTAATCTCGCAGACCGTGTTGCACAATTCGTTGGATGCACAAACCGCCTTCGAAATCGTCTCGATTGATATCGCCGACATCGAAGTGGGTGAAAACATTGGTGCAAAACTGCAGGCCGATCAGGCAGCAGCCAACCTGCGGGTTGCCCAGGCAGATGCAGAACAACGTCGTGCTCTGGCAGTTGCTGTTGAACAGGAAAACCGGGCACTGGTTGAAGAAAACCGGGCCAAGGTGGTATTGGCGGAAGCAGAAGTACCGTTGGCAATTGCCAGTGCCTTCCGCGATGGCCGGATTGGGATTATGGACTATTACAACATGAAAAATGTGCAGGCAGATACCAGCATGCGATCCAGTATCGCCGGCATGGATAATGGCGACAATCAGTCGAATTAATTCGATTATTTAATTGTGTCGCTATATAGCCGAGCCGACATTTGCATTGACAGCATTTAATCAGGAGCAGGTAGCATGCCGAACATTCATCTAGGCGCAGTAGTCCTGGGCTTATTTATTCTGGTGTGGGTGATCAGCAGCGTGATGAAAGCGTCGCAAAGTGCCCCACAGCCACCTGCACGTCGACCGATGCCTCCACGACGAAACGACGATGATCGTGACGACCAGAACCGGGAAGAAGAGCAAAAGGCAAATCCGATTAATCAGTTTCTGGAAGAGATTGATCGAATGCGGCAGAATCGGCAGCAAGGTGGACCCCCACCTGTGCCGAAGCCGAATCGCCCGCGACCGGAACAGCGTGAACAACGACCACAGCAGGAACGGCCCCGTCCAAAGCCACCACAAACAACAGAAAAGAAAGAAGTTCCGGTTCTGGTGCCTGTTAATAAGCCCACCCATGCATCGTCGCCAGAATTTTCCGGCTCCCACATTACACAAGCAGAACGGTTAAGTGCACCAATCAAAATTGCCAAGGTGCAGCGTGCGACACGTCGCAAAAAGAGAGTTTCTAACGCGATGAAACTGGTGCAGCACGTGTTACGCCACAAAGATGGAAAGGCTGCTGCTCTGATTCTTCGCGAAATTTTCGATGAACCAAAGGCGAAGCGAAAACCCAAAGCCTGAGTTTTCTCTGCCCACGAAGCACTTCCAGTCGATTCAGCTCCCAATAATTCAATAACTGGTGTCGGTGGGCTTGGTTGATTTCAATTTTTGGCTGGGTGCTTCGATTGGTTTCGTTTTCATCCCACCTTCAAAATCGGCACTGACCTCTTGAATTTTAAGTTCGGCATGATGCAACTGCTGCTTACAGAACAGAATCAGTTGCATCCCTTGCTGATACTGGGCAATGCTCTCTTCCAGAGAAAGTTTTCCATCTTCCAGTTGCTGCAAGATGATTTCCAGATCGGAATAAGCTTTTTCGAAGCTGGGTTGTTCTTCTGCCACGGGTTCTCCTGTGGGAATGGCATCAAAGATTAAAAAACTATGATAGCGGTTTCGCAGGGGAATTGTCGCTGGTGCTCTGGACGATGGATTTAATTACCCCATCGCCCACGGTGGTAATTATTTCTTCTCCCTCCTGAACTTCCTGAATCGAACGAACGGCATGCCCCGCACGATTGGTGGTGACCGAATAACCACGTGTCAACACCGCCAGCGGATTCACCCCCACCAGTCGATCAGCGTAAGTTCTTATTTTATCAGCATTTGCAGCAATTAACTTTGTCATCGCCCGATTGATTCTGACCTGCACCCGTTCCAGCTTTTCCTGGTGCTCAGCAACTTTATCCAGTGGGCGTAAAAAGCAAGGACGGCGTGCAATCTGGTCCAAAAGCTTTTGTCGTGCCGCAATCAGGTCCTTCAGTTCGGCATCCATTCTCTGACGGATATCAGTCAAATTGCGCCATAGTTCTCTCCGGTTTGGCACCGTATCTGTTGCTGCCTGGGTGGGGGTAGTTGCACGCTTATCGGCAACTTCATCCGACAATGAATAATCGGTTTCGTGTCCCACAGCCGAAACAATTGGCAGACGTGATTCAAAAATCGCCCGACAGACAATTTCTTCATTAAATGCCCACAGATCCTCGCGACTACCACCCCCACGTGCGACGATAATCAAATCGAGCTTTAACTTTCCATGGTGGTGCCAGCGGTTGAGGTAACGAATTGCTTCCGCAATTTCATTTTTTGCCGTATCTCCTTGCACAGCAACGGAATAGAGCGATAATTGCGCCAGTGGCCAGTTATTTCGAAACTGTTGTAACATATCCTGAAATGCCGCACCCTGCTTGCTGGTGACTAGTGCAATGTGCTTCGGCATCGATGGCAGTTTTCGCTTACGCTGGGGCTGAAAATAGCCTCGGGCTTCCAGTTCTTCCCGCAATTGCCGATATGCCAGATCTAACGCACCTTCGCCCACGGGTAGTGCGTTCTCCACCTGGAGCTGAAAAGTACCTTTGTTAGGATATATTTGAATATTGCCATTCAGTAATATTTCCAGCCCTACTTTCATTTTGAAGCGGATTCGCAAGGAACTTTTTCTGTAAATGACTGCAGAAATCTGGCTTTGTGCATCTTTGATGGTCAGATAAATATGGCCAGCAGCCGATTGGGTATACTCGCTGATTTCGCCCTGCACCCACACACCACGAAACTGTAAATCGAGCAATTCATTTGTAATGGAAATCAATTCCGTTACCGAATAGGCATTTTTGGCTGCATCTTGCTCGATAGACATGATTCTCCAGGTGGCATGCGTCGAAAGTTCTGCTTTTCTGAACTTATCGACTGAAATTTGACAAAATTATCGGGATTCCTAATACATCCAGATGAACTATGCACTGCCAGTGATTACGATAATTGCCACGCAATGGATTATTGCGTCGATTATTACGTAGTTTACCGGTGGTTTTACAACAGTATACTGTATCACCCCCGGAGGCAACTTTCGGGGGTTTTTTCGTTTTAATTTCTGAGAATCTTATGAGAATCGTCACTTACGATACCACGCTACGCGATGGGAGCCAGGGAGAGGGTGTGAACTTTTCCCTGCAGGACAAGCTACTGCTGACTGCGAAATTGGACCATATTGGCGTGGACTACATTGAAGGTGGCTACCCACAATCAAATCCGAAGGATGCAGAATATTTTCAGGAAGTAATGAAGTTACCCCTGAAGCACGCCAAACTGACCGCATTCGGGATGACCCGCCGCAAAAACAGCGACGCACGCACCGATGTGGGGGTCAATGCGTTGATCGATTCAAACGCACCCGTGATCACCATCGTGGGCAAAACCTGGGATATGCAGGTGCGGGAAATTCTGAATACCGATCTCGACGAAAATCTCAACATGATTGCGGATACGATCAGGGTCTGCAAAGAAGCGAACCGGCAGGTGTTCTACGATGCCGAGCACTTTTTTGATGGTTACCGGGCCAATCCGGAATACGCACTGGCTACTTTGCGGGCAGCAGCCCAGGCGGGTGCAGAATGTGTGATTCTGTGCGACACCAATGGCGGCTCGATGCCGGAATTTATCCAGCAAACTGTCAAGCACGTGGTAGAAAATATCCCCTGTTCCGTTGGAATCCACTGCCACAACGATTGCGATGTCGCGGTTGCAAACACATTGGCCGCCGTTGCTGCGGGAGCCACCCAGGTACAAGGGACAATCAATGGCATTGGCGAACGGTGCGGCAATGTCGATTTGTGTAGTGTAATTGCCAATTTGCGCATTAAATATGGCTATGACCTGTTGTTGCCAGACAGCCTGATCCACCTGACCGAGGTTTCCCGCTACGTCTACGAGTTGGCGAATCTCAGTTTTCGTAACAACCAACCCTATGTGGGGAATAGTGCGTTCGCCCACAAAGGTGGTATGCACACCCACGCGGTGGCGAAAAATCCGGTCAGTTACGAGCACATCGACCCCACGCTGGTAGGGAATGAACGCCGTATTTTAGTGAGCGAATTGTCTGGCCAGTCGACAATCCTTACTAAAACAGTGAAGTATAATATCCAGAACGATAAAGCCTTGATGCAGCAAATTCTGCAACGAGTGATGGAACTGGAACACCAGGGGTACGAATTTGAAGCAGCAGAGGCTTCGTTTGATCTTCTGGTGAAACGGTGCCTGGGCCAATACACCCCATGGTTCGAAACGGTGCACTACCGGGTGAACATTGAACAGGCAAACCCAGCAGAGCCAGTGACGGAAGCCACAATCAAGCTGAAAGTGGCTGATCAGGTTTACCACACGGTCAGCGATGGCGATGGTCCAGTAAATGCACTGGATAGTGCATTGCGCAAGGCATTATTGCCCGTTTTCCCAAATTTAGCGCAGATGCAATTAATGGATTACAAGGTGCGTGTAGTAAATGCTCGCGAAGGCACGGCAGCCCGCGTACGCGTGGTAATTGAATCTCGCGATGAGCACCACGTTTGGGGTACGGTGGGGGTCAGTGAAAATATTATTGAGGCGAGCTGGCTGGCACTGGTCGATGCGATTGAGTACAAAATGTTTCGCGATCAGGATGAAAAATAAGCAACACAAGCAGGCACACTTCAAGGCATATTGTCAACAATATCCAGTAATCAATAGACAAAACTAGCGATAATCATCCTTATCAATGTATTCCGTGTCATTTCTGATAGAACGGATTTGTTTAATCTGGCGATTGACATGATTGAGGATCATCAGGTTCTGATAAGCCAGAAATCCGAAGATGAAAGCTGCAAAGAGATTAGCGGGCAGCGGCAAATCTTTCGTTACCATCACCCTTTCCATGTTGTTGGTTAAGACCATAATGCAGTACACGCAATACGCCGCACCAATCAGGAAGGAAAGGATGAAGGTGGCACGCAGGCCGTTAATTGGTGAGAATTTGGTGAGAATTTCTTTGATCACCACTCCACCAGACATGGGGAATACAGGCAACAGAGATAAAATTCCCCACACGAGGTTGACATAGTAGAGAATGATGTAAGCAAAAACGGTATAGGGTGGGTGGCTTCTGGCCCAGTTGAATTCCTTGTTGGTGATCCGCACCAACATGAACAGAGCAAAAGCTGCCGCAGGAGTCGATAATGCCGCAACAATTCGCTGAATCGTAAATGGTGGTTCCGCTTCCGGTGTGACGGAGCTGCCCAGATCCTGGAGCACCGCAACGGATCGCAGGCCGTAAGACCGGTAAACCAGCCCACGCACCAGCAGGCCAAACACCAGACTGACAAAAATACACGCCACATCAACTGCCATTAAGGCAGGATGGAAGCGACCAATGACAAAATACGCGATCAGCAGTGCAATAATCCAGAACGTGGGGGTAACTCGAAATTCGATCCCCGCCATGCGCCAGCGTAATTCAAACGGACTTCGATACGGCTGTTGAAAAGACACACAAACTCCAGGATGCAAATTGTTATGGTGATTGTATTGTAAGTTGGACTGCAGGTAGATGAATCCCGGTTTGAAGGAATATTACGCATGAGAAGAGGAATGAAATAGAAGACGTAATATCTACATCCGTTTCAGCGGGATATGGTCTTCTTTCAAGGATTGCAGAGCTGTGTTTGCGACAACTTGCAAACGAAAAATGTGACAAGTCGGCTGTGGGTCGTTTTACTTCGCGATTGCTTCGCGGCGGATGCGGTCGACAACATCCACCAGTTTTTGCATGGAATCTTTATCTGGCGTGCCGGCGATTTTCAATCTCAAGCGGCCCTGTGTATCGATGATAACCATATTCGGTTCCTTATCCCGTAATCCGAACTTCGTTTGCATCAATTCCTGTGAGTCGATCCAGACCGGCACATCGGGTGATTGCTTTTTCACTTCACGCTTGACGAATGTCAGCACCAGTTCTGGCACTTTGCCAGTGCAGGCAACGGGGATTACGCGAACATCAGGCACAGGGGTGGTGGCTGGCACACCTGCCAGACCAATGACGGGGGCATTTTTCGCTTCCGCAGGTGGCTTATCTTTTGCATCCGGATGGTAGTACACGTAAAGCTGGTTGCCCAGTTTGGAATTTTCATCCACTGCGTGGCGGTCGCCATAAATCAGAATGACCACTTTTCCTTTGAAATCAGCAATATCGTGCGGCTGGTCGAACTGATCGGCCAGTTTCAATTCCACTTTTGGTGGGGTTGTCTGCCCAAGTGCAGTAGAGATCAGCCCTGCCAAAAGACCCATAATCAGAAGTGTTCTCATCGTTGAAATCCTTTTCGTTGTTGTGCTTCAAACCAGGTAAACCGGCAGATGGCCAGCACAAAAAAGCCCATGATGAATATTAACAACGCCAACAAGTGCGGGACAATCTGGGGGAAACTACCCCCATCCATCACCACTTCTCGCAGACCATCCATTGCCCACCGGGTGGGCAGCAGTGGGGCCAGGCGATCTACCCATGTGGGCAGAAATCCGGCGGGCATCCAGAGCCCACCTAACATTGATAGACTGAGGATGACCAGGACAAACAAACTGCGGGCGCGTGCTTCGTGCTGCCCGATTGCAGCCACAAATACCCCAAGTGCGGCAGCCAGAAAAGAACAGGTGATACTCAGCACACCAAAAGCCAGAATGGTGCCGTGGATCCGTACGCCAAATAGCAGGTTTCCTGCTGTAAACATCACCAGGATAAGCATTTGTGCAATCACTGCTGTTGCCAGGGTGCGGGCCAGCAGTGCCTGAAAAATCGTCACTGGCGATGCCTGAATCCGTTGCCAGATGCCGGTGCGCCGTTCCCGCAGAAAAACCAGTCCACATTCCAGTCCCCAGAAGAGCAGATATTGCACCGTCATACCGGTGAAACTATGCCCGTACGCATCGAAACTGCTTTGCTGGGAAATGTTTACGGCTATTTTTTCACATTGAAACATCTCCCGCACCGTGGGCAGTTGTTGCAGGTGAGCGGTCCATTTTTTGGCAATTGTTTCCATCAGCACTCCTTCCAGAAGCTGAGCTTCCATCTGTGCCGTGGGGTGGTAGAAAATCTGGTATTTTGGGGGTGATTCAGGCTTTGACAGATCGGAAGTGATCACCAGAGCCAGTTTTGCCCACGAATCCTGCAAAGGCTCGCCCCCCACCAGATGTGGAACAGTTTTTACATCCAGACCCGGATGGTTTGCTAATAAATTACTGATATGTAATGCTTCTTCACTTTGATCAACGTGCAGCACCACACACAGGCGTTTGGGTGCAGTCTGATCCTGCGAAAAGATCATCCCAAAAATTGTTGCCAGTAATACAGGAACGGCAAAACATAACACTACCGCACGCCGATCTGCCAGGAATAAGCGTAAGTCCTTGCCGGTTAAGGCCCATGTAACGAGCAACCACCCTTTCATCCTCTCGACCTCGCCGTGGGAATCAGATCATCGGCCAACCACTTCGGTGCGGGAAAGTGTGCCGTTGCCTGATTGCACATCGCCAGCATTTCGGGCTGGATTTGCTCAGAATATAACCAGCTCAGCGCGAAACCCAGCAGGTCACCTTCAAACGCACTCAGTCGAAAATGCCGGTCGTTCAATTCCAGTTGCACTTCAGGTGCCAGCAGGTCACGCAGACGACGTTCGGCAATTTCATCCAATGGTTCGGGCATCAAGCCCACCAGGCAAATGAGGTTATTTTCATTTTTATGGGGGTGTTTCTCCACAATTGAACCATTTTCCATGTGCAAAACACGATCACACCAGAGTAATGCTTCATCTTTCTGATGCGTGGTCATCAGAATTGCCACCCCATTCTCTTTCATTTGTGAAAAAATCTTCAGGAATAACTCCCGAGATTCTTCATCTAATGCTGCTGTGGGCTCGTCGAGCAGCAGAACTTGTGGCTGATGCAACATGGCACAGGCCAGGTGAACACGTCTCTGCATGCCACCAGAAAGATTTCGCACGCGATCATTCGAACGATCTTTCAGGTTCAGACAATCGAGCAATTGGGCAATTTTCTGCTGTAACTGCTTGCCAGATAAGGAGTAAAGGGAGCCAAAGAGTTGCAGGTTTCGTGCCACGGAAAGTTCTTCATAAAGAGCCACGTGCTGCTGGGCATACCCAAAAAGTTGAGCATTGTTCCGTGATCTGGTGCGGGTGTTTTTCTGGCACAGAGTGACGTTTCCTGAAGTGGGGATCATCAAGCCCGCAGCCAACTGTAAGGTGGTACTTTTGCCGCACCCATTAATCCCCTGGAGCCCCACGATTTCGCCTGCGTGGATGGCAAAATTCAGATGGTTCAGCACCTTACGTGCCCCATAGCCTGCCACAACCGCCTCAAATCGCAGTTTTTCCACCAGAACCATCCGTAAACATCCTATTTTCGATGATTACCCCAATCTTGGGGATTGAACAACCCCAGTATTCGTGCTTTCGCGCGATACAACATCCACTGGGAGAGACCAATCATGATGCAAACCACCCAAAGTGTGCAGTTTTCCAATGTTGAAGCCGCCAGCCAGCGATTAGCACCTTGGATCGAACGAACGCCGGTGCTGCGTTCCACCACATTCGATCAGTTGTGCGGTCGCACGCTGTACTTCAAATGTGAAAATTTTCAGAAAACTGGCTCTTTCAAGTTCCGTGGGGCGATGAATGCTCTGCTACAACTGTCGCCAGAGCAGCAACGTGCAGGAGTGGTTACCCACTCGTCGGGGAACCATGCCCAGGCACTTGCGAAAGCAGCCCAGCTACTGGGTATTACCAGTTACATCGTCATGCCCAACAACGCACCTGCAGTAAAAAAGGCGGCGGTCCAGCAGTATGGTGGGCAGATCACCGAATGCGAACCCAACGTGGAAGCTCGGGTGAAAGTATGTAATGAACTGGCAAAGAAAACAGGTGCAGTGCTGATCCCACCGTTTGATCATCCCCACATTATTGCGGGGCAGGGTACCGCCACTCTGGAATTACTGCAGGAAGTGCCCCACCTGGATGCGGTAGTGATACCCGTTGGTGGCGGGGGGCTGCTTTCCGGCGGAATTATTGCGGCGAAAGCGGTATCGCCCAAGATTCAGGTTTTTGGTGCCGAGCCCCTCAATGTGAATGATGCCGCACGTTCGATTGCGGCAGGTGATCGATGTGCCAACACCACCGGTGCCACTTCCGTTGCTGATGGCTTGCTGGTGAACATTGGCGAAATTACTTTCCCTATTATTCAACAGGGTGTCCAGCAGATTCTGACAGTATCTGAAGAAGAAATTCTGCAAAATATGCGTTTGATCTGGGAGCGGATGAAGATCATTGTGGAGCCCAGCTCTGCAGTTGGCCTGGCCGCAGTAAGAGCAGAAGCTTTTCAGAAACTGGACAACCTCGCCCACGTAGGGGTGATCTTGTGCGGTGGGAATGTGGCTGTTGATTATTTTTAAGAATCTGGCTTATTGGTCAATGGTGAACTTGCATTAGTAACGGAACTCGATGCCCAATGAAGCCGTTGATAGCAGTATCGGTTTGCTTACAGGATTCGTGATGGCAGAAGGTGCATCTGCTGTTTCCCCAGGCGCTACTCTGTCCGGACTGATTCCCAAAGATAATTGATTAATGGACATTGCCATTTCAGGAAAATACGCACCAGATAGTCCGGCAAAAACTCGGATGTTTTCCCCAAACGATCTGGAAATCTGGAAGTCGATTTCCGGGACAACAGTCCAACTTGATTTTTGCGTAGTGCCAATTTCACTGTTTAACGTATAGGTTCCTTCTCGAGAGAATAATCGGAATCCATCTGTAAACGTTGCTGTGGTTGATCCGTCTCGAGTGACCGATCGTTGCCAGTACAGCACAGATACCTTTGGTCTGAAATCAATTCGCCATGGGCCAAAATGCCTCTCCCAGTTGATACCCAGGATGGCGCCATCATAGGTGTTCTGGGTAGCTACATCATCAGTGGATCTTAATTCTGTGCCAGGAATGAATCTGTCAAAGATCGTTGAAACAGTTGACCTGATCTGAAACTGGTCATCATGAGTGATTCTTCGATAACCGAATAACGCATCCATTCGTGAATCTTCGGTTTCATAAATCAGCATCCTGCCCATCGCTTGAAAGTCCTGATGGTTTCTTTCAACAATTGTAAATTCCGAATTTGCTGTGAAGGCACCTTTAATCGTAATTGGAACATAAAAAATTCGACTGAATCGCCCTATCGTTACGGGAACACTGATCAATCGCGAAAATTCGAGCGGAATGGAGCCATTATTAGGATTGAAGATCAGTGTATTTGCGCCAACGTCCAAGCGAGTATAGCTGAATTCCAAGCCAACTGTTTTTTCTTGATCTGCCCACCAGCCGCCAGATATTTTGTAACCGCTGCGATTACTACCTATCGGATCGTACAGTGAAAACAGGGATTTTGCTTTGGTCAGCAATTGTTCTGAATTGGTGTTGGATTCACTCGATCCAGCCAAACCAAGAATCTTCGTGGGTAGAAACATAAAAGCGACTGCTTCTCCCCTGATCCAGAAGTTTTCATTATGAAGTTGAGGTGGGCATTCCATCCATTCTTCTGTCAGGAGTGGCACTTCTTCAACTTTCTGATTCAGGCTTGGTATGGATTCAATCGGTCTCCATGTGTTATCTTGTGCTACAGCAACGCCTGTAGTCATGAACAAAGCAAAGACATAGACTGCATTCCATCGCAAGTTCATGTTAATGTACCCTTTTTACACGTTTTGTGTTGATTGTGTAATTTGCCTAATTTAACGAATCGGCTGTTTTCACCATTTCCTTGAGGTAATTCATCTGAAAAAGTAAAACACGTTGATTGGGTCAGAAAGGAGATATTTTGTTCAAAATGCAGCATGGGTAGGGCGTAGAATCAATCGCCCGCAAACTCTGATGTGTATGGTGGCACCTGCTTCCAACTGGTGTCCATGGTAATTCAGCGGCAGTATGCGCTGCCACTTTGCGAAACTCACTTCTTCAGAATCATGATTTCCACCTTGCGGAATTCGCAGGGGTGGCTTTCGGCCTGCAGTGAAATGTAGCCTTCTGAAATCAGTTTTTTACCATCCACAATTAGTTTTTTGCCATCTGCATCGCGTTCATCCAGTTGTGGCTGTTCGTATTCCATCACCGATTCGCCATCGATGATATGTTTCACTACACCGGAGCCATTGACTTCAATCTCTACAGTGACCCACTGGTCACCATCGTAGGTTTTGGAAGTGGAAACGATACAGTGCTGCGTGGTCAGTTTGTTTTTCATCACAATGTTGGTGCCAGGGGTGCACACCGAACAGGTGGTGCGTTTCCCTTTACCAAGCCCACCAAGAAACTGGGCTTCAATCGAAACGGGGAAATCCTGATCCTTTCGCATGGTTTTGGGATCCTGACAGTGCAGCATCACCCCGCTGTTGCGGGTGGCCCAGCCTGGTCCACCTGGGCACTGATCTTTGATGAATCGATATTCAATTTTCAGCCGATAGTGGGAGAATTTGTCCTTGTAGAACAGGTGGCCGAATTGCCCACCGAAGTCTTTGTATTTGTCGTAATTCACCTGAATGGCACCATCGGCCACGCGGAAGGTCTGGTTGGGATCTTCGCCGAAATCGTATCCTTTAATTTTGGGTGTCCAGCCGGCCAGCGACTTACCATCAAACAACGATACCCACTTGGCAGTAGGTTCTTCCGCACGAGTTGTAGTTGACAACGACAACGTAAAGCACGCTGCAACAAGGAGATATGGAGAGAATCGCATCGAATTAACCTCAATAAGGTGTTGTTGAGTTTGTTTTATCAAATTCGATCGGTGGCATCTGCAGACTGAAAAGTGTAATCCCCGCCGATCCTCTGGAAACTACTTCACTATATGATGTTTGTTTGAATATCAAAAATGTTCCACGTGGAACGGTCAATTGTTGTTTGATCTTTAGAATGTGTGCGATTGTATAATTAGCTAGTTATATAGCTATTTAGCAAACTACTTACCAAGTGGGGTCCATTTCAGGTCGCGGAACTCGATTTCCGAACCAAACGATTGTAAACATAACGCACCATTAGGAGCGATCTGTTCCAATTCCTGGATGTATGCCAGTTTCCCATTCAGGTGCGTCGTAATGGAGCTACCTTTACAGGTGATCGTCAGCTTGTTCCAGTCACCCACTTTTTCCACTTTGATGTCCGATTCCAACACAGCAGCAAATTCGATATCTTTTTCGCAACTACCCGTCACCGAGGTGGCTATTTTGGCATCGTCGTTACCCAGAAAAATGTGGGGGCCGCGACCTTCCACTTGCCTTACAAGAATCTTTGCCTGATATTTGGCATCTTTTTCTTTGGATGCAATGAATCGGTATTCCAATTCCAATGTGCCATCGCCAAACGATTTTGGCAGCACCAGGGTGTCAGGTTTTTGCCGCTGTTCAATGTGCCCGCGTTGTTGTAACGCCAGGTGCTCTTCGATTTACCACCCAGGCTGATCCAGGATTTCATACCCACTTCAAAAAGTGGTTCTGTCTTCACGGTGCCAGATTGGGACAACGCACTTGGCTGATGAATCAGTGAAACGACAAAACCAATTCCTACGACAACGATTGCAGCGCGCATCTGCTCCTCCAGCACAAAATTGTTGCTGAAGCATAGGACAATTTTCCCACGTGGTCGAAAAATATCGCAAATTTGGTGTACAGATTAGACTAGGGAAATGAGATTTATTTCATTTTTAGGCTTTTGGCGATATTTTTCACATCCTCGACAAGCTCCGTGCTGGTTTTCCCAGGCAATCGTGCGGCCAAAGTTACCCCACGATCGTCGGAAATACACACCACATAGACCATGGTAACAGTCGATTTTCCAATCGTTGCCACGTGGGCAAACCAGGCTTTGCCATTTTCCAGCAATTCAGGTCCGGTAGAGGAGTGAATAGTTGCCTCCCGTTTTTGCAGATCCTGCAAAGCTTCTTTGCGAAAATCTGCCACGCTGAGGGTGTTTTGTCTGCTGGAAACGGTTACCAGAATGCCCGCACCTGCTGGTCCATCGATGGTAATCTGCTGCGTGGTGGTTCTGCTGATCCGCCAGCGTCTTGAATAGTCAAAAGACAGTTTGAGCGATGGCTCCTGGTGCAGCAGCAGTGTATTGGTATCGTCTGGTGTCGTGTTCAGTTTTTTCACCACACTGTCAGCAACTTCTACCTGACCTTGCAGTGGGATGCGTGTCAGTTCAAACGAGCCTTCAATTTTGCCCACATTTTGCCCTTTTTCGTCTTTGAGGCTGTGTACCCCTTTCAGAGTCAGATAAGTGATGTACCCGCTGGATTTGTCGAAAATCAGTTTCCCCACCAGTTCCTGCGAGGCGGGGCCGTCTTCATTCACTCCATCTATTTTGCCAACAAACGAAATGTGGCAAAGATCCCTTGGGCCGATATTTTCCCGTTTTTCCAGTTTGCAAACCAGTTTCCCACCATCAATGGTGTCGAAATCGGTTAATTCGTGGATCGCAGATTGCTGTGCCTCCCACTGTTCTGTGGGGGAAATTGCTTCTTTGGGCAGAATGCCATTCAGTTGAGAAAGGATAATTTCAGTGCGAATCAGGTCGATTTCGCCCCACAACAGTGGGGCATCTGGCGAAAAAGGAACTTTACTGTTCCCGCGTTTCAGCAGTACAATCCGCTTCACGGTGGGGCGAAGTTCCAATTGATCTTTCCGATCACCCGATGTGCGGCCAACACGAAGCTTCTCATAAACTCTTAATGATTGATACCCCACCAGATCATCGGTGGGTTTCAGAATCCGTTCCGCATATTCCGATTGACTTTTCCCAGAAATGAGAATTTTGGCTGCTTGCTTGCCAGGTTCCGCAGGTGGGGTAATTTCCCCACTGATAGATGATGTGGCATAAACCCGAAATTCCGCCCCAGGTGCGGTCTTGTCCTGTAATATCAGCTTCTCTGGTTCCTCGGCGAAGCTGCCCACGGTAAACGCAATAAGTGCAAGCGTAGTAAATTGTCGATGCATCATAAGCTTTCCAGGATTCTCAGCTAATTTTACCGCTGTGGGGGACTAAAGTGGGCCGTTTGACAACAGTTTTTCATTAGTTTTCATTTTTTTCTTCCCACCGAAAGTTAAAGAGGGTACTATCGCCCCTTTCTGTGGAAACGAGAATTATTATGCTGCTTGCCGTAGAGTACGTGCAAAATCTCAATCCACTGGATAACCGCCTCCTCTCAACGGTTGTCGCGGCCTTACCAGTGTTGGTGCTGTTTTATTTATTGGTCATCAGGCGATGGCTGGCCACATGGGCAGGTGCGGCGGGTGCCGTCACGGCCATTATTCTGGCCTGGCTGGTGTACAAAATGCCCATCAGCATGGCGACATGGTCTTTCGCCAATGGGGCATTCTTTGGGCTGCTGCCAATCGGCTGGACTGTCTTCAATGCGATGTTGCTTTACAACATTACTGTTGAAACGGGCCACTTTACCAACGTACGGCGATCGATTTCCGGCCTGTCAAAAGACGGTCGGATCCAATCCTGCCTGATCGGGTTTGCGTTCGGTGCATTTCTGGAAGGTGCGGCAGGTTCTGGTGCACCAGTGGCTGTCTGTGGGGCAATTCTAGTGGGGCTGGGCTTCCCACCTTTTCTGGCAGCAGTCATCTGTCTGATCGCCAATACGTCCCCCGTGGCTTATGGTGGCCTCGGCACGCCTATCGTCACCCTTGCATCGGTAACGGGGTTGCCTGCAGAACACCTCAGCGTGATGGCGGGGCACCAATTGCCCTTTCTGTCCTGCATTGTGCCGTTTTACATGGTCAAACTGATGTGCACCTGGAAGCAAACGTGGGAAGTTTTCCCCGCGTTACTCGTTGGAGGGGGATCATTTGCGATCTTCCAGTATCTGTTTGCCACCCTTCACCTGCACACAGGCATTGTGGGTTTTTACATCACCGATGTCGGCGGTGGGATATTCGCCATGATCACGCTGGCTATTTTTCTGAAATTCTGGAAGCCAAAAAACGAATGGCATTTTGATACCCCACCTCTCACGCCCAAATCTTTGAAAGAAGGGGAAATTGTTCAGGAAGAGGCCCAGATGCAACTGGACAAGGCAATGAAGGAAAACAACGAACCACTGACCAGAAAGGCAGTGATTCTGGCGTGGATGCCGTTTGCACTGATGTCAGTATGTCTGGTACTGTGTGGCTGGTTGCGGGAAGTGGAAAAACCAAAGACCGGGCGGGTAGTGCTGTTTATGTTGGCCCAATTAAAACCGTTTATAAGCAGGATGTGCCCACGCTGCATAAAGAAGTTGAGCGGGCTGCACGATTACAGAGCCCAGACCGTACCGAACCAGAAAAGGAATCGGCACAGTTTGTCTTTTCCTGGGCAAGTGCACCCGGAACACCAGTATTCGTGTCGGCCATTCTATCGATGCTGGTGCTGCGAATGTCGAGACAGCAGATTTATCGTTCGTTCCGTACCACAGTCATCCAGATGAAGGTGCCCATTCCCACCATTGCCTTTATGTTGGGGCTGAGTTTTGTTACTAAATATGCAGGAATGGATGCTACACTGGGGATTGCCTTTGCAGAAACAGGCGTTTTGTATCCGTTTTTTGCCGCGATGCTGGGCTGGCTGGGGGTATTTTTAACGGGCACCGATGCTGGCAGTAACGCGTTGTTTGGCAGTTTGCAGAAAATTACCGCCACTGAAGTTTGGAACAATCACAATACAGGGGCCATGAAAAACCTGACCCTGCAGCAATCGCAGATTTTGATCTGTACCGCCAACAGTACTGGTGGGGTGATGGGCAAAATGATCGATGCCCAAAGTATCTGCGTGGCGACCGCAGGCACCAACCAGATCGGCAGAGAGGCGGACATCTTTAAAGCTGTCATTAAACATAGTGTCTTTCTGGCTGCAGTGGTCGGCCTGATGACCATGGTGCAGGCGTACGTCTATCCATTCACGAAAATGGTACCCACATGGCTACCTTAGCGCCTTGAATTCTCCGAACCATCCCAAATATCTCACACAAGGCCGGCGATCTAGCGGTTCGCTACATTTAGAATGCTGCAACCAGGCATTTTCTGAAATCTCATTTTGGATTGTGGGGCAGAAACATAAAACATCCCCATGTACCGTTATCTGGGAAACTGAATGAGCGATCAATTGCACCACGTTGTGATTGTAGGTGGTGGGTTTGCTGGTATTGCTGCCGCACAGGCACTACGAAAAGCCCCCGTACGGATCACGATGATTGACCGACGTAACTTTCACCTGTTTCAACCGCTGCTCTATCAAGTCGCCACGGGTGGGCTGTCGCCTGCGAACATCGCCGCACCTCTGCGGGGAATTTTGCGAAAACAGAAAAATTGCACTGTATTGTTGGGCGAAGTGCAGGAAATCGACCTTTCAACGAAACAGGTCATAATGGATGGTGCCCCACTGGCATATGATTCACTGATTGTAGCAGCGGGTGCGGTCAACAATTATTTTGGCAACAATCAGTGGGAATCTGTGGCACCTGGTCTGAAGAGTGTTGAAGATGCCACACGCTTACGTGCGAAAATTCTGCATTCCTTTGAGGCTGCTGAAAGATTGGATAATCTCTCTGAAAGACAAAAACTCTTAACATTTGTTGTGGTGGGAGGTGGGCCGACCGGTGTCGAACTTGCTGGCTCGATCGCTGAATTAGCCCACCACACGATGCGGAACGATTTTCGCAATATTGATCCCACGACTGCGACAGTTTATCTGGTAGAAGCTGGCCCACGGGTGCTGAGCATGTTTCCGGAGAAATTATCAGGGAAAGCAGCTAAGGCACTGCACCGGATAGGTGTGCAGGTAATGACATCGGCCAAAGTGCTGGATATCCAAACTGACCATGTAAAGCTGGAGCACAATCAACAACACCTTGTAATACCATGTAATACTGTTGCATGGGGAGCGGGTGTGATCGGTTCCCCACTGGGGAAAATCCTGACGACTGCCACGGGTGGTTCGCTGGCACGTGGGGGCAGGGTGCCTGTCAATCCAGATTTGACATTACCCAACCATTCGGAAGTTTTTGTGATTGGGGATCTGGCAGCGGTGAACTGGAAAGATACGGTGGTGCCTGGTGTGGCACCCGCCGCCATTCAAATGGGGAAATATGCGGGTTGGAAAATTGCCACCCGCCTGGCTGGAAAACAGGACGATCGGCACTTCAGCTATTGGGACAAAGGCTCGATGGCGACCATTGGCCGCAATGCTGCAGTTGCCGATGCCGGTTTCATTTACATGTCGGGCCGTCTTGCCTGGCTTGCCTGGCTTTTCATTCACATTCTCTATTTAATTCAATTCTCAAATCGGGTATTGGTCATGTGGCAGTGGTTCTGGAATTACTTCACCCGGAACCGTTCTGCTCGCTTGATAACCGGAGAAATTGGCAATCTACCGCCAAAGACAACGACAGGATAAGTCCGATGGATCTGCTGGAACAACGACAGGAAATACTCCGCTTTCAGAACGAAATCTTCGTATTTTGCCGTATTTGCCAGCCGGATCGCACCAGTAATCCGGGAATTTTTCACGATACCATCGAGTGGTTGGCGCAGTACGGTACTGCCACGTGGGAGGAAGATCATGAAAGCATTCTCACGATTGTGGGCGACTTCCTGAAGAAAAATGCCAGAACAGCCCATCTGCCGCAGTCGCTGCAAATTACCCAGATTAAGCAATTAATTCAGGCCGAGGTGTCTCGAACCAACCCACGACAGCACCTGGTGGAATTATTGACCAGAGAATTTTCTCGTTCAGACCGGGTCTTGCTGGAACGAATATTCTTCCGCACATTATCGGTGGAAGAAATTGGTATACAGGAACCATTCGCAGAACGCACCATCTATACTGAAATTGCTCGTATTGTTATATATCTCTACGAGAATATAACTGATCGATTATCAAATCAGGCACCCGTGTCCCCAAATGACCCCGCTGCACTGACTTATCTGCTGGTGCGGTGCGTCTTCGGCCAACTGTCAAACGATGAAACGATTATTCTGGAATCGTTGCTGTACGCAGATCCAATCGCCCAGCGTTTTGCGGTCACCGTTCTGGCACTGCTGGCCGACTTGTACTGGATTTACGGTGGGGTAGAACCGGTTCGGGATCTACCCCCACCAGTCATGCGGAAAAACATCGTAACTCGAGAAAAGGTAATGACTTACGCATTTGTTGCCGCCAGCATCGCCACCCTGGCCTACGTGGGGATGGTTGTTTCAACGATGTTGATGACTCGATAAGTGGATAACGTGCCTACTTCCACAGTTTGCCCAGTAATTCAAACATGGCCGGGTCGTGTTTTTTCAACTCTTCGCGATTAAACGGAAAGAAATCGTTCTTGGAAAAATATGCTTCCGTTGATTCCGCAAAATATTCCATGGGTGTGGTCATCGCATACGCTTTCTCTTTCGTATTTGGTTTGCCGTTGCCAAAGTGGCGTTCGACGTTGTCGTAACTGCCCGATTCTTTCGCCCGGATGTAAGCTGCTTGAACTTCCTGATTCTTGAAGCCCATCGGCAACATCTGGTCGTGGTAGGCATGGGCCAGCTCATGCAGAACAAAATTCTTCATGCGATTGGTTTCCGCTTCAAAGTTCTGCACATTCGAAAACTCGACCGCTTTTGCCATGATGGGATCGCGGCCATTTTTTCGCAGCCAATCGGCACCTGGGTGATATTCTGCACCTGCTTGCTTCCCTGGGTACGGCGGATTGAAATACAGTGGCACGGTTTGCAGTTTTTTGACAGCATCTTTCGGCACCACCTGAATGATTTCTTCCAGTTGCTTTTCCATTAATTCTAATGCTCTTGCAGTGAGCCGGGGTTCTGTTGCCAGCAGCAGGCGATTAATGTGAACAGTCCACCCTCGAATCTTGCGAACTTCGTACACCGATTCCGGTTCCGGTGCGTAGGGTGCCTGCAAGTGGTCGATCAGGTACCGTGTGACAGTACCCCAGAAATGCCGGACGGTATTTTTTCCTTCGTTTACCGAATGGGAACGATTGGGGTAAGGCAATACAGTGAAATACTTGCCAGTTTCGATTAATCGCTCCAGTAACCTTTCCGAAGCCTGATAGTGGCAATTGTCGTCTCCGGTACCATGGATCAGCAGCAAATTACCACGCAACTTGTGGGCGTGGGTAATTGGTGACCCTTCCAGATAACCTGCTGCGTTTTCTGTGGGCAGGCCCATGTACCGTTCCTGGTAGATGGTGTCGTACAGTTTTTGATCCGCCACGGGTGCAATCGCCACAGCAGTGCGATAAATTTCTGGGTATCGGAAGATAGCATTCAGCGTCATGCTGCCACCACCACTCCAGCCCCAACTGCCCACTCGTTTTGGATCGATATGGGGGTAACGCTTCAACAGTGTCTTCACTGCATTCGCCTGTTCCTTTGAAGCGAGAGTACCCACTTGTTTGTGCACTGCTTTTCGCCATTCCCGCCCACGTGGGACATTGGTACCACGATTATCAACACTGGCGACCACAAAACCTTGTTGGGCCAGCAGCCAATGCCACATGCCACGGGAACCGGCCCAGGAGTCCCGGACTGTCTGACCGTGGGGCTCGCCGTAAACATACATCAATAGTGGCAGACGATCAGTGGGTTTGACGTTTGCAGGTTGCATGATCCAACTGTCGCATTGAATGCCACTGCCCACATCAACTTGAATGAAGTCAACCTTTGGCATCTGCAGTGCAGCAATTTTTTGCTTTAACTTGCTGTTATCAGTGAACTTACGGATGATTTTGTGGGTTTTCAGTTCTACCAGTTCGATCACCGGTGGGGTGGTGAAATTGGAGAAATTGTGTACCGCCCACTGAGAGTCGGGCGAAATGTTATACTGGTGCCAGCCACGTTGATCTTTGGGGCAAAGCAGTTCTGTACCACTACCATCGAACTTAATTCGGTAAAGATATTTTTGCGTGGCTTTTTCGGGAGAGGCGGAATAGTACAGTACGCCATTTTTTTCGTCAATGCTGTCCAGATCCAACAGGTCGAATTTTCCACTGGTGATCGGTTTTATATCAGAGCCATCCAATGGAATGTTGTACGCGTGCCGCCAGCCGGATCGCTCGCTTAACCAGAGAATACTTTTCCCATCGTTGATCCAACGGAAAGGATTGTCGTTTTCCAGCCAGGCAGCATCGGTTTCGGTGGCAATTTTGGCTACTTCGCCATTGGTGGGATTCACGCGGAAGACTCCCAATTCCGTTTGTAGACGATTGAACTGCTGCACGTAAAGCGTTTTACCGTCTGGATGCCATTCTGCGTGGGGAATATAGTGCTCGCGTGGGTCCCCTGGTAGTTTTACCCAGGTGACATCGCCCCCCGCCGTTGGGATGATGCCCAGCCGACAGGCTGAATTCTTGCTGCCCACCTTAGGGTAGGGAAATGTGATAATCTTTGGTGTATTGCTGACAACATTGTTGATCATGTGGAATTCACTGACGCCTGTTGTATCAAACTGCCAGAATAGGATCTGTTTGCCATCAGTACTCCAGCGAAAACAGTCCCGAAGGTTCAGTTCTTCTTCATTTACCCAGTCGGAAGTGCCGTTGATGAGTGTTTTGGACCCATCTTTCGTTACCTGAGTGAAAGCCATCGTATCCAGGTTCTGCACGTAGATATTGTGATCCTGAACATACGCCACCTCTTTACCCGTGGGAGAAAACTTCGCAAACATCATCGAAGAAGGTGAGGCTTTTCCACCTAGTTTCTTGAGTTGTTTTGCTTTCAGGTCGTATACCCAGTAATCCCCACGGGTGTTTCGTCGCCAGACCTTTTTCGAATTTGTGTAGATCAGTAATTTGTCTTCATTCGCGGAAAATTCAAACCCTTCAATCCGCAATGGGCTTTTTGCTTTCGCGGGTTGGAACGCAGCCGCAGGCAGGAGTATCTCTTTCTTGCCTGTTGCGGGATCGTTCTTCACCAGGTCTACACCTGTCCCACGTGCGGCTTTGTCGAGCGTGTAGTAAATCGCAGATTTTTCACTCCACTTCATTGGTGGGGCACCTTCCGCCTCAAACTCCCGTGTGCTGAATAACTGATCGAGGGTCAACAGGGCGTTGGGGGCTGCTTCTTCTGCAACTGCCCACGTAATTGGTAGGCCTAACAGGCATAAAACGGTGCAAATGGGCCAAATGATCGGTTTCACTAGCATTCTCGCTTCCTTGTGGGGTGATCTAAACGTTGGTATGTTGACAGGCACCAACATGATTTCAGGTTAATTGGTAATTTATAGGAGAAGACAACGGTTGCAGCACATCGATTGGTCTGTCTTGGCCTGTCATCCATTCCGATAAAACGTGAATATGTTCTCATATTCACTAGAATATTTTCTTCAACTTGCAGTAAATCCAGCAATGATTTGATGGGGGGTGATTGCGATTTTTCCCGATATTCGAAAAAAGTTATAAATAGTTTTAAATTCTTTTAAATTAGTTACTTATGTAATTTATTTTTGACAAATTTTATCGATTTCTTCCAAAAAATTGAACAGGTCATTCAGTGACAAGGATATATTAATATATGTGGACGTAATTTCATAGTGATGATAATATAACATATTTGTTATATAGTTCAGATGGGAAATAGTCCTGGGCACGCAGGTGCAGTACACGTAATCGAACTGTTCACGTGTCTTCTTCGATAATTTTCCTAAGTTATACAACACGAGACAGCGTGGGTAGTTTCATGGATGCAGCAACAGAATCCTTTGACCTGATAGCGGTGGCACCCCACCCGGACGACCTGGAAATTACGTGCGGTGGCACCTTGGCAAAAATGGTCCAGCTAGGCTATCGCGTTGGGATCATCGATTTGACGAGTGGGGAACCCACCCCACGTGGTAGTGAAGCCCAGCGCCAACTGGAAGCTGAAAAAGCGCGAACATTGCTGGGCGTTCCTTTACGGATCAATTTGAATATGCCCAACCGCATTCTGATGGATACTCCAGAATATCGTTTCGTGCTGGCCACCGAACTGCGAAAGTATCGCCCAAAAATAGTAATGACAATCGCGGGCCGCACGCCTGCTGCATCGCCGGATCATCATCAGGCTCACATGCTAGCTGAAGCATCCCGTTTCTATTCCCAGTTAACCAAGTGGGATGATCGTTTTGCAGACACAGAGCCTTACCGTGTGCCCCATCTGATCTACGCACCTTTTGCGTTTGATGGGGAGCAACGAATGTGGCACTCCACGTTTGTGGTCGATATCAGTGATACTTTCGACCAGAAACTTGCTGCGGTACAGGCGTATGAATCGCAGTTTGATCCCGCGCGTTTTGAACGTGTCAAGCATTTTCTCACAGGTCAGGCTGCGTATCACGGTGCGCGATGTGGCTTTCGCTACGGCGAAATGTTTGCATTGCCCCACCCGATTGGCACCGCAGACCCATTTCAACTGGTGATGGGTGGGCATTCTGGTCCCGCACCAGTACAGATTCCAGGAAAAGATCATTTGCCCACTGGTTGAGTGGTCGAAACGATTTCACTTCGACTAAAAATGTCACATTACTTCGCAGGGTTCTTTGTTGATGGATAAGAAAGTCAAATACGATGCAATTATCATCGGTGCCGGTCCTGGTGGGCTTGCGGCAGCATTGTTGCTCGCCCACGCAGGCTTGAAGGTGCGTATTTTCGAACGCCTGCCACGGGTAGGTGGTCGATGTTCTGCTATTGAAGCAGATGGCTTTCGCTTTGACCTTGGCCCCACCTTTTTCCTCTATCCGTTAGTACTGGAAAGAATCTATCGCCGCATCGGCCGCAATCTGCGTGCAGAAGTTCCAATGGTGCGGCTGGACCCACAATACCGTCTTGTCTTTGGCGAAGGTGGGGAACTACGCTGTTCCTCCGACATCACCAGGATGGCCGAAGAACTTGCAACGATGGCACCTGCTGATGCGGCTAACCTTCAAAGATACATGTCAGAAAATCGGCACAAACTTGCTAGTTTTCGCCCCGCGCTGGAACGCCCGTTTTTGAAGTGGACTGATCTGCTCTCGTGGGATTTAATCAAGCTGCTGCCGATCCTGCGACCATGGGCATCTGTTGAAGGTGATTTACGCAGGTATTTTCAGGACCCTCGCACGCGACTAGCTTTTTCATTTCAATCGAAGTACCTGGGGATGTCGCCGTTTCAATGCCCCAGCTTATTTACGATTTTGTCTTTTCTTGAGTATGAATATGGCGTGCACCATCCGATCGGTGGGTGTAGTGCTGTTTCAGAAGCAATGGCCAGCCTTGCAGAAGATATGGGTGTAGAAATCTCCTGTGGCGAATCGGTTGAGCAGATTCTTTGGGAAGGGAATAAGGCAGTTGGGGTAACTACATCCAGTGGCAGTTATGCCACGAACGATCTAGTGATCAATGGTGATTTCAGCCGGATGATGCACCGTCTGGTGCCAGACCACTTGCGAAAACGCTGGAAAGAACGTTCTATTGCTAAGAAAAAGTATTCCTGTTCCACATTCATGATGTACCTTGGGATTGATGGTTGTTACGACCAACTCGATCACCACACCATTTATACATCAGCAAAGTATGAAGAGAATCTGGCAGACATCGATGCGGGCAGACTGACGAAAGACTGTTCGTTTTATGTTCAGAATGCATCAGTAACCGACAGCACCCTGGCGCCGGAAGGGAAGAGTACGCTTTATGTGCTGGCACCCGTTCCCAACCTGCGTGCGGGGGTGAACTGGCAGGCAGAAACCACTGCCTTCCGCAATAACCTGATGGAACAAATGCAGAAAGTGGGGATTAAGGATCTGCAAAACAGGATTCGGTACGAAAAAATTGTTACCCCACAGGATTGGGATGTTGCGTACGAAGTGCACCATGGTGCCACATTCAATCTTGCCCATAACCTGAAGCAGATGTTACACTTAAGGCCAAGAAACCGATTTGAAGATTTGCAATCGGTTTATCTTGTTGGTGGTGGCACCCACCCGGGTAGTGGTTTGCCAGTGATTTATGAATCGGCCAGGATTACTGCCCGCCTGATGTTGCAGGACCGTGGAATGAAAACGGACTGGCTGGAAGAAAATGAAACTGATGAATTGAACAACGACCACATGTTGTTGAAGGATGCCGTGGGATGAGTGGTTCTCGTATAGGAATTATCGGTGGGGGCCTGGGTGGCCTGGCGTCGGCATGTGTGCTGGCCGCACGCGGGCATCAGGTGACATTGTTTGAACGCAATCCCTGGTTCGGTGGCAAGGCGGCACAATTGGATGCACAAGGTTTTCGTTTCGATATGGGCCCCACCATCCTGACGATTCCTGGTGTACTGGAACGGATCTTTGGTGAAGCTGGGAAAAACCTTGGCGACTACATGGAATTGGTTCGCCTTGATCCCCAGTGGCGCTGCTTTTATACTGACGGATCAATTCTGGATCTGCATTCGGAAATGCAGGCGATGGCAAACGAGTTCAAGCGTTTTGCTCCCGAAAAGGATCTGCTGCCTGGATACCAACGATTCCTGCAGTTTTCTGAACGGATGAAGAAAGTCAGCGACCAGTTTTTTTTCTGGAAATCAGTTGGTGGCATGCGCGATATCTTTGAATGGAAAACCACCTTCCAGACTAAAGTCCTGGGTGATGTGCTGGCGATGCGGATGGGAAAATCGGTTGCTGATACCGTTCGCAAGTTTGTGCCAGAACCGCGTGTAGCACAAATGCTCGACCACTTTACCCAGTATGTTGGTTCATCTCCAGAGGCATCTCCTGCGGTATTATGTGGTATTGCCACGATGCAGACAAACGAAGGTGTTTGGTATCCCATGCTTGGCACCCGTGCAGTGCCGACTGCATTAACAAAGCTGGCAGAAGAACTTGGCGTCACGTTGCGCAACCAGTGTGCGGTACGAGAAATCGTAACAGATGATCGTAGCCGTAAAGTTACAGGCGTAGTCACTGAAAGTGGGGAATCGATCAGCTTCGATGCAGTAGTTTCGAATTGCGATACGGTTCGCACCCACAAGGAAATGCTGGCAGCGACAGGCAAACCTTCAAAGTCTTTTCAAAAACGTCGTGGTTACGAAGCCGCCTGTTCCGGCGTGGTGTTGTATCTTGGCTTGAAGAAAAAGTACGACCATATTCTGCACCATAATTTTGTCTTTTCCAACGACCCCCACACCGAGTTCGCTTCAATTTATGAGCGTGGGGACCCAGCAGACGATCTGACTGCTTACGTTTGCTCTCCCGCTCAGACAGAGCCCGCTGTTGCCCCACCTGGGGGTGATGCGTTGTATGTGCTGGTGCACACGCCTTATCTTCGTCCGCACCACCAGTGGAAGACAATGTTTCCGGAATATCGGCAGAAGATTCTGAATAAACTGAAAACCACTGCAGGTATGGAAGATATTGAAGAACGTATTGCCTTTGAATCCGCTTTGACCCCACAGGATATCAACGATCGTTATCACGTGCTCAATGGTGCAATTTACGGCCTGGCAAGTCATGGGAAGTGGTTCGGTGCCTTTAAACCAGCGAATCGCAGTCCAGATCTTGCAGGTCTGTATCTAGCAGGTGGGTCTGCCCACCCGGGACCTGGTATGCCAATGGCATTGATGAGTGGCTGGATTGCTGCAGATGTGCTGGATCAGGATTACCAGAAAGCCGTGGGGAAACCAAAGGATATGCAAGTGGCCAGTGCATGAGCAAGTTGATGCAACCACCGACAATATCACCCAACCTTGTGAAGTGGTTTCGCTGGTACTGTCGGAGATATGCGCGGAAAAAGTTTCATCGAGTGCGGCTGTCAAGAACCAGCCAGCCCTTGCCTGAAACGAATGGGGAGCCAGTTGTTTTTGCTTTGAACCACCCCAGTTGGTGGGATGTGATTTTTGGCTTTATACTATCCGGGCAACTTCCAACATATCGACATTATGCCCCAATCGAGGCGGCGATGCTGGAGAAGTACCGGATCTTTCGCAAGCTGGGGCTATTCGGCCTGGATAAGGGCCCACGTGGGGCAGCCCAGTTTCTGCGTACCACCGAACGAATTTTTCAAGATCCGTTTGGTGCCCTGTGGATAACACCACAGGGTCAGTTTGTGGATGTTCGGGTCCGCCCTGTTCAACTTCAACACGGGATCGGTGCGCTGGCAAATCGACTGACAAATGGCTGGATCGTGCCAGTAGCCCTGGAGTATCCGTTCTGGGATGAAAGCACACCGGAAGCCCTGATCCGTATCGGAAGCGCGTTACCAATTGCAGAGATGTCTGCATTTTCGGTAGCAGAATCGACCGCAGCCATCGAACGTGCAATGGAATCTAACATGGATCAGTTGGCACTGGAAGCCCAAAGCCGCGATGCAGAAATGTTTGAAGACTTGCTGCGTGGAAAAGCAGGTGTAGGTGGTGTCTACGATCTTTGGCGACGTGCAAAAAGCTGGTTTCGTGGGAAGCCAGCGAATCTGCACCACGCTCAACCGCAATAGTGAAGGTTATTGGAGGAACGGTGGTTTCATTGATGACTGTTTTCGCTGCGGTGCTGTTGGCATTTGCTGTCGTGCCACTGTTGATCTACCTTTGGAACCAGTTTTACTATCGGCGTCCAAAGTTGATGCCTGGAGATTCGCCGAAAATTTCAGTATTGATACCCGCACGCAATGAAGAAGCCTCTATTGAAGCTGCCGTGTTTGCTGCCTGCAATTCAAAGCATGTCGATGTAGATATTGTGGTGTTGGATGATCATTCGCAGGATCGCACAGCGGCAATCGTCGAAGAAATTGCTGCAAAAGATCCCCGTGTACGTCTGTTTTCTGCCCCACCGTTACCCGAAGGATGGTGTGGCAAGCAACATGCGTGTTATGTCCTTGCTCAACATGCCAGGTACGATCTGTTCGCCTTTCTGGATGCTGATGTGCGGCTGGAACCCCACGGATTGCGGGTCCTGTCTGATTCGATGCAGAAATCAAATAGTCAATTGATTAGTGGTATCCCACGACAGATTACAGGGACATTATTTGAACGTCTATTGATTCCCCTGATTCATTTGATGCTTTTGGGTTACTTGCCGATGTTCGGCATGAAGCGGAGTCGCAGGCCTGGTTTTGGAGCCGGGTGTGGGCAATTATTTCTGGTGGAACGTCAGGCTTATTTTGCTGCAGGTGGACATGCGGCAATTCGTACCACGTTACACGATGGGATTAAATTGCCAAGATTGTTTCGCAGGGCAGGTTTTCACACAGATCTTGTCGATGCCACAGACATTGCCTCGTGCCGGATGTACCGCACCAATCAGCAGGTATGGCTGGGGTTGGCTAAAAACGCCACCGAAGGGATGGCAGCACCCAGCCTGATTGTGCCATTCACGTTAATGCTGACACTGGGGCATATTTTGCCGTTTGTCTTTCTGCTGGCCTGGGATTCCCTCGAGCCACTGGCACGTTGGCTGATTCTTGCAGCGTGTGCCTGTTCGATTTACATGCGAATTGATGCTGCAATCCGCTATCAGCAAAGCTGGTTGACCGTTCTCCTTCATCCTGTGGGGATTACGTTGCTGCTTGCTTTGCAGTGGTATTCTTTTATCCGATTTCTGCTGGGGAAACCTGCCGGATGGAAAGGCCGTTCATATCCTTCTATTCAACAGCATGCTTCTTTCTAAGTAGATGGATTTTGTCTGCATTGTACTGCCACTCTAGCAACAATCCAACACTTGCATGCCAGTAACATCGGAAGTGATTAGTGGGAGGACGCTTGAAATGAGCCCCGAATTAGCCCGTGTCTGCGTTGTGATTGCCCGCACTCGGCACAAGATGGTTCAGGTAGAATTGGACGAAGCCTACAAAGCGGGGGCCAGGTTTATCGAAGTCAGGCTCGATTATTTTTCCAAAGCGGTTGATTTCAAGCGATTATTTGAAAAAAAGCAGTGTCCGTGGGTCTTCACCCTGCGAAAAGTGAAAGATGGCGGCCGGTTTGCGGGAAGCGAAGAACAGCGCCAGGCTCTTTTGCGCTCTGCAATTGTTTCTGGTGTTGACTGGATTGATCTGGAAACGGAAATTGCAGACGAAATCCGTCGTTTTCGGGATGTAAAGCGAATTGTCAGTTACCATAATTTTCAGGAAACCCCTGCCAACCTGGAAGAGATTTATGAGAAAATGCTGAAACAGGATGCGGATGTCCTGAAGATTGTGACGATGGCAAATCATCCGAACGATTCGCTGCGAATATTAAAATTGATTAAGGAACAGAAAAAGCCCACGGTGGGGCATTGTATGGGTGAATATGGTCTGCCAAGCCGGATGATTGCACTCGTTTGTGGGGCGCCATTCATGTACTGTGCATTCAACAGCGAGAGGAATATTGCACCTGGCTTGCTTTCTCTGGCAGAATTAAAGCAGATCTACCAGATCAATGGCGTGAATCAGGATACCAAAATCTTTGGTTTGCTTGGCGATCCAGTTTCGCACAGTTTCAGCCCGATTCTGCACAATTCGATGTTTCGTAAACACAAATTCAACGGTCTGTATGTTCCTTTTCGTGTGGGGCGGGGGCAATTAGCCGAAATGATCCCTGCTTACCAGGAACTGCCCGTGGACGGCTACAGTGTTACAATTCCACATAAAAACGCGGCGATGGCTTTTGCAAAATCGCTGGATGAACACTCACAGGAAACGAATGCCTTAAACACTCTGGTACGCACGGCAGACGGATTTTCGGGTTGTAATACAGATTATGATGCCGCAATGGCATGTTTGAAACAGGCGGCACCGAAAGACGAAAACGGAGCGACGATCGAATTGGGTAACTCTTCTGCAATTATCCTCGGTGCAGGTGGAGCCGCTCGCGCGATTGCATATGGCCTGCGTCGGGCAGGAATCAACCAGATTTACATTACCAGCAGAACCTACTCCAACAGCCAGCAATTAGCCAACGAAGTGCAGGGGAAAGCGGTTGAGTGGCACTTACGCCACAGCTTCGCTTGTGATGTTGTTATCAATTGTACCCCCGTGGGTATGCATCCGAATCTGGATGAATCTCCCGTACATTCCAGCTACCTAAAGCCAGGGATGGTGGTATTCGATACCATTTACAACCCGGAAAATACACTATTGATCAAAGATGCCCGCAACCGTGGTTGCCAGATCATTACGGGTGTGGAAATGTTTGTCCGCCAGGCAGCAATGCAATTTCAGAAATTTACGAATATTGATGTGCCGTTGGATGATATGCGGGAATGCTTCCGGCGGGCACTTTCCCCACTGAGACATACTGATGAGGAGGCTGAATAAACCAGCGGCTTATTTTTCTTCGACAGTTTCAAAGCCAAAATATTCATTCTGGTGGCGGTCGTATTCGCCTTGGGCATATTCAGAACTCAGATCGAGACGCAATTCATTAATCAACTTAACGCTGTAAGCCAACCAGCCATCCCAGCAGTCCTGGCAGATCGTTTCGAAGATTCGCTGGTGCAGAGCATCCGGAATTGGTGGGCGCTTTAATTGGCGGGCACGCTTTCCAGCACCACAGCCCGGTCGCTGGCAGCGAAAACCAGTGTCAGGACCGTCCTGAACAACCACTTCGGCTGTTTCTGGCACAGGGGCACCACAGGCTTTCAGAGCCGCCGCCATTGCATCACGTGGGATTTTATCCCCACGTTCATTGGCAATTTCCCAACCACGTGTCCAGATTTCAACCGCTTCAGGTATTTTGCCCAACTGTTTTAAAGATTCCCCGTACAGTTGAAACGCTTTAGAAAATTGTGGACTGATCGCGATGGTGGCAGCAAACGCCTCGGCAGCCGCTTCGTGTTGTCCCGCTTCTGCAAGTAATTGAGACAACCGGAAATGTGCAACATCATCGTCGGGATTTTCCCGAACCATATTTTGAAACTGTGCAATTCGCTCTTCGATCGATTTCATGAAACTCTTTTAATGAGAAAAACTTCACATTATTTAGGTGGGAATACCCGCACTGGCAAGTAAACCACCGACTTCTTACCCGTTAGGTTATCAGTAGATGCCAATTCCACCAAATAACCACCTTCACGGCTAAGTGGCAGCATTAACCGCATAGGAACGCCAATACTTTTCTCGTCGACTGCACCTTCACGGGCATCGGGAATATTTTTTGTTACTGGCTTCGGCAGTGTCACTTTGCTGTCTTTGTCGAAAATCCGCATAGTCAGCGTTACATTGGGCTGTTTTTTGGTTGCATCGCGATCGAAGCCAATGATGACAAAGTGGATAAACATCGTCTGACCCGCCACCCCGGTCAGTGGGGCGGGATTTTTCCCTTCCAGGTCAGTAGTGGTATAAACCTGAACAATACCAAAACTTTTTGGCAGCACCTCAAATTGTTGTTCCAATAATTTGGGGGCCGATTTAGCAAGAATGTCTGTTACAGTTACCTTGCAAGTGTAGATACCCGGGGGTTGGTCGAAACCAATGCTCACAAATGCTCGGGCTGGCAACGTACCGCCGCCAAGTGGTAAGAAAGCGTTTTGTTGTTCCGGCCCGCTCTTATATGTTTCTTTGCCAGTGGGATCGAGAACCTGCATGCCAATGGTGTAGGCTGCCTGGCCTTCATCATCGATTTTGATTCCTTTCATGTCAAACGAGAGAAAAAAGACATCGCCTGGTAGAAACTTGGTTTCTGTACGCACCGAGCCCACTTCTCCATAAGTCAGGCGGGCATTTTCCAGGGTCAATGTGCCTGGCTGTTGCGGCACCAAGGTGAGGGCTGCCATTAACAATAAGTTCGAAGTCATTTGTAATCTCCAGTTATTCAAACATCCTGTTCAGCCTATTGTCGAAATTTCTGGTAAAAACGCTAGTCCAAATTGCTTCTACACCATTCCGAAAAATGGTTGCGTCGGTGCGTAATCCAGTGTACAATTCTTTATACCCACCGTGTGATGGATGAATCACCCACCAAAAAGTGTCGAAATGACTCATTTTTTTCGATTTTCTGCTGTATTCCTGACGTGGCACCTGATTGCTTCTGGTGTGCTGGCAGCACCATCATTTCTGAACGAAGTGGTACCACTGCTCACCCGGCTTGGGTGTAATCAGGGTAGTTGCCACGGTAAAGGCGCGGGACAGAACGGCTTTCGGCTTTCCCTGCGTGGGTACGCACCAGAACAGGATTATGAGAGCATTGTGAGAGAGTTTGGCTCGAGACGTGTAGATCTGAGCGTGCCAGAGCGAAGCATCCTGTTACAAAAAATTACCGGCCATGCACCCCACGAAGGTGGGAAATTGCTGGAAACTGATAGTCGGGAATATCAAACCCTGCTTTCGTGGTTGAAAAGTGGTGCCACAAAACCACAAACAGAAGACCCCACCATTGTGAAACTGGAACTCCAGGTAGGGAAACACCTCCTGAAAGTGGGTGAAAAGCAGCAATTACGGGCGATTGCCCACTTTTCAGATCGTACCACCCAGGATGTTACCTGGCTGACCCGGTTTGATTCCAACGACGGTGCAGTCGTTTCAGTCAGTGAAAATGGCGAAATTTCTGCTTCCCGAACTGGTGCAACTTCTATCAGGGCTGCCTTTTTGACGGAAGTTGCCGTACAGAATTTTACCATACCTGATGCACGTGTGCTAGCGGATGCTCGTTTTCCAGTGGTCTCACATCCGATTGATAAAATGGTTTTCAGCCAGTTGCAGCGAATGCAGATCCCACCTGCCAGCGTTTGTGATGATGCCACTTTTATTCGACGTGCGTTTCTGGATGCGGCGGGTATTTTACCTACCTCGGATGAAGTGACCGATTTTGTTGCCAGTCGCGTGCCCAACAAGCGTGAATTGTTGATTGATCAACTATTGCACCGGTCTGAATTTGTCGACTACTGGACCCTGAAACTGTGCGACTTGTTGCAGAATAGGGTGGAACGAGACCACGATGTCCGTGGTGTTCGAGGAGTGCGTGAATTTCACGCCTGGGTTCGCGAGCAAGTTGCTGCAGAACGAGGCTGGAACGAAATTGCCCGCAATGTGTTGTTGGCAAAAGGGAATAGTCGCGAAAATCCTGGCGTGGGCTACTACATCGTCACTGTTGGTGAACAACGGCAGGTTGAAAAGTCCGATGTGGCACAGTCGGTTGCACAAGCCTTTTTGGGCACACGGATCGGCTGTGCACAATGCCACAACCATCCACTGGAAAAATACACTCAGGATGATTTCTACCACTTTGCCGCTTTTTTCTCCCGCGTCAAACTGAACCGCAAAAAGTGGGACGTTGGTGATACTGAATTAATCATCACCAGTAACGATCCCAGTAAAAAACTGGCCCGCGTGGGGCTGAACCAGCCAAGAACCGGCAAATTTCTAGCCCCACAGAACCTTGATCGTCAGCCTGCTGACATTCCCCCTGGTGGCGACCCACGTGAAGTGTTGGTCAACTGGATCACCAGTAAAGAAAACAAACTGTTTTCGGGTGCCATGGCCAACAGGATCTGGCAGCATTTTCTTGGCAGTGGACTGGTTGAACCTGTCGATGATCTGCGTGCCACCAACCCTCCCACGAATCCTGAATTGTGGGATTATTTATCTGATGAATTCGTGAAATCAAACTTCAGCTTCAAGCATCTGATCAAACGGATCATGACATCGACCACGTATCAGCTTTCCAGCAGCACGATGCCGGAAAATGCCTCGGATCAACAATTTTATTCCCACTATTACATCCGGCGCTTACCTGCCGAGGTGCTCCTCGATGCAATTAACCAGGCTACCAGTAGTCCTGATCGATTCGAAGGTTATCCCGAAGGCATCCGAGCGGTGCAAATGCCGGATTCTTCAATGAAATCGTATTTTCTAAGCATGTTTGGCAGATCAGACCGGGTTTCTGCCTGTGCCTGCGAACGTTCCGGCGAGGTAACGTTGCCACAATTGCTGCATTTGCAGAACGGCGACAGCCTGCTGCAGAAAATTCACTCCCCCACTGGCACTATTGAAGTGCTTGCAAAGCAAAAATTAGAAAAGTATGAGATTATCAAGCAGTTATCTTTGCGAACGATCTCGCGGATTCCCACTTCGCAAGAGTGGAAATTAATTGAGCAGGAATTACAGAATGCATCGTCATCTACAGAGGTCTATCGCGACTTACTGTGGGCGCTGATCAATTCAAAAGAGTTTACTTTTAATCATTAATTGGCATGTAGTAATATGAATATATCATCATTTATTCCTTCCAGTGCCCGCACCAGACGCCAGTTTTTGCAGGTGGGTGCCGTTGCCGGTTTAGGTTTATCACTGCCAGGTTTGTTGCAGGCCAAAAAAGCCGGGAAAGTGGATGCTCATGCCAAGGCGAAGAGCATTATTCTGGTTTATCTGGGTGGGGGACTGTCGCACCACGATAGCTTCGATCCCAAGCCGGAAGCACCAGCAGAAGTCAAGGGAGAGTATTCGCCAATCAAAACCAATGTCCCAGGTCTCGAAATCAGTGAAAAACTGCCATTGCTGGCCCAGACCATGGACAAAATTGCGTTGATTCGATCGGGCTCCCACAATAACGATCATCACGAAACTGCAACGAACTGGGTGATGTCTGGTCGTTTTGGATCAGCTTTTGGCGATTACCCCGCAATCGGTGCGGTGGTTGCTCACGAAATGGGCTTCCGCACCACCTTGCCACCGTATGTTTCGATTCCAAAGAACCCCTCCTTCACATGGGAATTAGGCCGAAGTGCTTATCTGGGTGGACGTTACGAATCTTTCCGTGCGGGCGATCCGAATCAGGCCAACTACCGCGTTCAGGATGTTGCGGTGGCGGAAAAGTCTGGCACCAGTGCGGCAGATCGCAAGTTTCGGTTGCTCGATTCCATTGATCGCTTGGCAGACCAGGTACAAGGAAACGATCAACTAGCCACATACGACGAATTTCAGCAGCGTGCATTGCAGATGGTGCTGTCTGGCGAAGCGAAACGCGCCTTTGATATGGAAGCCGAACCAGCAAAAGTGCGGGATCGATATGGACGCACCACTTTTGGGCAGTCGTGCCTGCTGGCAAAACGCCTTGTAGGTGCGGGTGTCACTTTCGTTACCATCAATTACGGCGGGTGGGACCACCACGGCAAAATTTTTGAAGGTTTAAACAAAAAGTTACCTGAATTTGATCAGGGATTGTCGGCATTAATCACCCAACTTTCTGAAACCGGCTTGTTAGACAGCACTCTGGTCGTTGTGATGGGTGAATTTGGTCGTTCGCCAAAAATTAACAAAGACGCTGGCCGCGACCATTGGGGCCCAGCAGCTTCGATGCTGTTTGCAGGTGGGGGAGTACAAGGTGGCTCTGTGATTGGCTCTACGGATAAACTGGGAGCATTTGCCAATCGTCGACCAGTCGCCCCTGCGGACGTTGCTCACACGATGTTGACAAGTCTGGGAATTGACCCCGCAACGCAACTGTTGACACCAGATGGTCGCCCGCTTGAAATCTTGGATAAGGGTGAAACAATCAAGGAACTGTTCGCATGATGCGTTCCTGGTGCGTCTTTGAGGTTAGCCTGGCTTGTTTGGGACTTGTTTTTCCCACGTGTGGCCAGGAAAAACCGGCTGAGCAGAAAAAAGTACCTGATGCCATGAATTGCCTGACGATTCAGGCACCACCTGGGAAGACTACGAAACTGGTTATTCGCGGCTTGAACCTCGATCAAGCCACTTCCGTGACCATTCACGAACCAAAATCGCGGGCAATGATTATCGGAAAAGCACAAAAGAAAACTCCAAACAACCCACTGACACCCGCAATGGTGGGTGATACCGAAATCACCGTAGAAGTGACCATTCATGCAGAATGCCCGCAGTCACTGGTCCCGATTAGTTTTCGCAATGGTGACGTTGCGGGGAAATCCTGTAATGTTCTGGTTGCGGAAGAACCAGCAATTCCTGAAAAAGAATCGAATGGCAGCTTCCGCTCGGCAATGAAAATTGAACTCAATCAGTCAATCCGTGGAAAAATCCAGTCCCCGAAAGATGTCGATGTCTTTCAAGCGACTTTAGAAGCAAATCAAGCCGTTTTCCTGAAGCTGAGCGCAGCACAAACAGGTTCGCCGTTGGCCGCACAAATCACCATTTATGATGCCAAAGGCCAAATTATTAAAATTCTCCAATCTTCTCGGGCTGCCACCGATCCGGAAATGAAATGGATTCCGAAAATTGCGGGAGACTATTTTTTCAGCATCATTGACCTGAATGACTTTGGTGCCGACATGTTTGTCTACCAGTTTCTGCTGGCAACAACAGACAAGTCCGAATAAGTTGAAGGCTGAAGGTTATTTTTCTGCCTGGTGAGCAAGCAACATGAAACTTTTTGTCATATTTGGCTGGTTGGGGGTGTGTTCGTTGACAGCATTTTCAGATGAGGGGATGTGGCTGTTCAATTCCCCACCAAAGAAGTTACTAAGTGAAAAATACCAGTTTGAACTTACTGATACCTGGCTCAACAATGCTCAGCGCAGCAGTATTCGATTTAATAACGGTGGTTCCGGCAGTTTTATATCGAAAAACGGTTTGATTATCACCAATCACCATGTCGCTTCAGACGCACTGCAAAAATTAAGCACCGCAGAACGTAATCTGTTAGCAGCTGGATACTATGCCAGCACAGCTGCAGAAGAATTGAAATGCCCGGATCTGGAACTCAATGTGCTGCAAAGTATCGAAGATGTCACCAAGCGAGTAAACGGTGCTGTTGCTACCGAATTCAGCGCTGCAGAAGCTAATGCAGCGCGACGAGCAGAAATGTCGCTGATTGAGAAAGAATCTTTAGAAAAAACCGGCTTTCGAAGCGATGTTGTCACTCTGTTCAATGGTGGTGCGTATCACCTGTACCGTTACAAGAAGTACACCGATATTCGCCTGGTATTCGCTCCAGAAAATCAAATCGCTGCGTTTGGTGGGGATGTGGACAACTTCGAATTCCCTAGATTCAATCTGGATATCACCTTTTTTCGTGCCTACGAAAACGACCGACCTGTGGTTCTCGAACACTGGTTGAAATTCAATCCGGAAGGGTGCAAAGAAGGCGATCTGGTTTTCGTTACTGGTCACCCAGGCACCACCAATCGGCTAGAAACATTGGCCAAGTTGATTCATCGACGAGATGTTACGTTGCCTTATACCTTAGCCCGCTTGCGAGCCCTGGAAGCGGTACTGATCCAGCACTCTGCCAGTGGGCCCGAGGCAGCCCGTCAGGCAAGCAACGATCTTCGGCGTGCCGCAAACTCCAGAAAAGCGTTCACTGGTCAGTACCATGGTTTGTTGGATCCAAATACTTTAGCAACAAAAAAGGCGGCAGAACTGGCGATCCGCCAGCAATTATCCCCCTGCCAAGCAGCAGGAATGGGATCAGGCAATGGCCACGGTGGCAGCCTGTCAGGAAAAATTAGCAACTTTTGAGAAGCAGTACCTTTTTCTGGAAGGATCGCATGCGTTTACATCAGAATACATGACAATTGCCCGCCACTTGGTTCGTATGTCATCTGAAACTGCCAAGCCCAATGGTGAGCGTTTGCGGGAATATCGCGATTCCAACCTGGAATCATTGAAATACCAACTTTTTTCGCCAGCTCCGATTCATCCGGAAGTAGAACGAATCAAACTGCATACTTCCTTGTGCTTCATGGCGGAGCAACTTCATGCAGATCATAACCTGGTTCAGGAGGTTTTTGGCAAGGAATCGCCGGGTCCACTGGCAGATAGATTACTGACAACCAAGCTTCACGATGTTGCAGTGAGAAAAGCACTTGCCGAGGGTGGGGCGGCTGCAATTCAGTCTTCGGAAGATCCGTTTATTAAACTGGCGTTGCAAATTGATCCCTCTGCACGTGCGTTGCGAAAACAGTTCGAAGAGCAGGTTGAAGAGCCGGAACGTCAGGCTTATGGTGTATTGGCAAAATTGCGTTTTGAAGTGCTGGGAGATCGTGTTGCACCTGATGCCACTTTTACACTACGATTGGCCTTTGGTGTGGTGAAAGGCTACGAAGCAGAAGGAAAGCAGGTTCCATGGTGCACTACCTTTGGTGGTACATTTGAACGATCTGAATTGCTGCAGGCACGAGAGCCATTTGATCTTCCCAAACGCTGGTTAGATGGCAAGGCAAAGCTGGATTTGGCAGTTCCTTTCAACTTTGCAGCCACTTCCGACACGATTGGTGGTAACAGCGGTAGTCCGGTATTAAACCGTGCGGGTGAGTTCATCGGCATCAATTTCGATCGTAACCGCTTTGGACTAGTGCGTAATTTTGTATACACCGAATTTCAGGCCCGCCATATTTCCGTGCATGCGAAAGGGATTTACCAGTCGTTGAAAACTCTTTACGATTGCCCGAAGTTGATTCAGGAACTGGATGGGAAATAACCATGGCAGGTTTGCCTGAACTGCTTGATCTGAACTGTGATCTGGGAGAAGGGATTGCTGGCACCGATGAGCTGATTCCGTGGATCACCAGCGCTAATATCTGTTGTGGTGAGCACGCAGGTAGTGAGGAGCAGATTCAGCGAACATTGGCAAGAGCAGTTGAGCACAACGTGGTTATTGGTGCCCACCCTGGACATACGGATCGAGAGCACTTTGGCAGACGACCTTTGGAAATTTCCGAACGACAACTTGCTGAATTACTTTCCAATCAGGTGGGGCAGCTAAAGGCCTGGGCCCAACAGCAAGGCGGGGCTTTGCGCTATCTGAAATTACATGGTGCTTTGTATCATCAGGCGAATCAGGTACCGGAGTTGGCAGAAATGACCCTGCAATTTTGCAGCATCAACCAGTTGGCATTGGTTTGCCCACCGAATGGTCAGTTAATGGTGCTCGGAAAATTGTATCCTTCAGTTCAATTGGCTCCAGAAGGCTTTGCAGATCGTTTGTACGATCAGAAATTTCAGCTTGTATCCCGAGAAAATCCAGGTGCGATCATTTCAGATGTTGAGGTGAGTCTTCGCCAGTTGGAACAATTGACAAATCACTTTCAGATCCGCACACTGTGCGTGCATGGGGATCACCCAGGAAGTGAGAGCTTTCTCATGACTCTGCGGCAAGCACTGCTGGATCGTAATATTCGATTGGAATCATTCGTATGACCATGCGAATCATTCAGCCAGGATTATCCACGATTCTGGTGGCGGAACCGCACCCCGGCTTGCGTGCACGTGGGATCGCACCGCAAGGGCCTGCCGATCAGACTGCCTTTTGCATGCTGAATAACCTGCTTGGCAATCCACCAGGGACGCCGGCATTGG